>NZ_CP016620.1:0-300000 GCF_002741015.1 Microvirga ossetica
ATAGACCCGCTGCGGGCGGCGTAAAAGTCGTCCACCTATTCCCTTTCTGCCGGTTGCAGGGAGGGCTGGGGGATTTTCACCGTGGAACTTTACCGGAAGGTTCGGCTGGCGTGCTCTGAAGGCATGAGCCAGCGCGAGGCGGCGAAGCATTTCAACATATCGCGCGACAGCGTTCGCAAGATGATGGCCTATGCGGAGCCGCCCGGCTATCGGCGTCATGCTCCTGTCCGGCGCCCGAAGCTGGAAACGTTCGTCCCGATCATCGATGCCTGGCTGGAGGGCGATCGGTCGTGTTGTCGTACGGGGCCGGGAGCTTGCAATGGACGAGTCCGTACCTGCGATCAAGCTTGAAGCAGGCCATCCCCTGCAGCTTGGGATGCATGAAACCGGCGGAAGATTTCAGCCCTAGCAATTCACCGTGCCGTCATAATATCGATCTTCTGATGGATCGGGTACGAGCCGAATTCTCTTGAACCGAATCTGATCCGTCAGCCGCTCCTGACCTATTCGAACATATTTGTCCCTTTGCGTTTCCAGTCCGAATATCCTGTCGTTTGGATCGTTGGGATTGCCACGTAGCAGAGCGTATTCTTCAGTCCGTGAACGGTGGCGTAAACAGTATTGTTAGTCGCTGAGTAGCGTCTGGCAGACTGGACTGCTGTGCTCACCTCGGAATCAATTTTGGCTGAGTAGTCTACTCCCGCATACTTCGCTGCCATCTGCGTTAAGTTTCTTCGCACATAATTGTATTGGCGTTCGGTCGCGAATTCTGAGTTTCCGGCTATCACATTAACCGACCTCGAACCGCTGTTGGACGACCACACGTCTTTTTTCACTTCAATGACGACAAATCCTGGGGGTGGATTCCAAGTGCAGTCATCCTCCGCGTCTTCATCCCATTGCGCCGTGACCGAAGTATCACAGGCTAGGACTGTTTCTTCGCTTCCAAAGTTACATGGATTCTGCGCATAGGCACTGAAGCTTATTAGAAGCGTGGATGAAATTATCAAAGCAACGATTCCAATCTGATTTGTGTATTTTATATCCCAAATCATCGTCCCTCTCCTTTGCAAACTGATTCAAACCCGCATTCGCCGGATGACACCGTAATTCGCTGCGGTTCTGTCGCGATTCAGATATAATAATCAATAGCTTAATGTGGATCGCACGAGGCCATTTTGGATACCCAACGGGTGAATCGGCCGATGGTCCTCTCCGGCTCGATTTCGACCGCCGCGTGAAGCTCGAGTTCCATGGCTCCCGGATCACCTCCGATGCCGGATTGCTCGCCTATCGCGAACTCGATGACGCCCTCGGTCTCAGCACGATGGCCGGCGATGTGCTCGCCGATGCGCGCACCGGCAGGAACGGGCGTCATGCGCTGGTCGGGTTACTGCGGCAATCCGTGTTTGGGCGTCTCGCCGGATATGATGACGTGAACGACGCCGAACGCTTGCGCCATGATCCGGCGATGCGCTGGATCGTCGGTGGCAAAGCGGCTCAGGGTTCTGCGGCCTCGTCGAGCCAGATGGGCCGCTTCGAGACGAAGTGGCTTGCAGCGCCTGACAATCTCTCGGCACTCACCGACCTCTCCGGCCAATGGATCGACGGCGTTCATGGCCGCCGTCCGCCGCGAGGTATCGTGCTCGACATGGATTCGAGCGTCAGTCCGACCCATGGCAATCAGGAGATGAGCGTTTGGAACGGCCACTTCGCCTGCACCTGCTACCACCCGCTGTTCCTGTTCAACCAGTTCGGTGATCTGGAACGATGCGCGCTTCGTCCCGGCAACGTGCACAGCGCCGACGGCTGGCACGACGTGCTTGCCCCGGTCGTAGCACGCTATCGGGGCAAGGTCTTGCGCCTCTATTTCCGCGCCGACGCGGCCTTTGCCATGCCAGGGATCTACGAGTTCCTGGAAGCCGAGCGGATCAAATATGCGATCCGCATTCCCACCAACCAGGTTCTCCAGGGGAGGATCGGCTATTTGCTGACGCGCCCGGTCGGGCGTCCCCCGAACCATGTGCGGCGGTTCCACGCCAGCTTCACCTATCAAGCCGGAAGCTGGACCAAGCCGCGCCGGGTTATCGCCAAGGTCGAGTGGCATCCGGGCGAGCTTGTTCCGCGCGTCGGCTTCATCGTCACCAACCTGTCGCGCCCGGCTGAGCGGGTTGTCGCCTTCTACAATCAGCGCGGCACAAGTGAGCACTGGATCAAAGAGGGCAAGGGCGCGATCAAGTGGACGCGGTTGTCATGCCGGACGTTTGCGGCCAACGCCGTGCGGCTTCAGCTTCATGCGCTCGCCTACAATCTTGGCAACTTCCTGCGCACGCTGGCGACACCGGAGCCGATCAAGGAGTGGTCTCTAACGAGCCTGAGGGAGAAGCTGATCAAGATCGGCGCCAAGCTCGTCAGCCACGGCCGCTATGTCGCTTTCCAAATGGCCGAGGTCGCCGTGCCGAGGAGGCTCTTTGCCGAGATCCTGCGACTGATCGCCGAACTGCGGCCGCCACCTGATCCTGCGCCAGCGTGAACAGGCCGGCGGCATGAATTCCAGCGGAAAACCAAGGGAGAGGTGCGTCTTGGCGAGGACCAGATTGGAGTTTCCGGCACGGAACGTGCCGATGCCACCGGCCTTCCAGACATTTGGGCGCTCGCGGCGAGGTTTGGGCTTGCCAATACCCGTCCCAGAGCGTCAATCTTGCCCCAAAGAGCCGCTCATCCGGCAGATGTCGGTCTATACGAACTATAATCACTTGCCGAGGGAGGGAATATGCGAGCGATTCGGGTAAGCGAGTTCGGGGGCCCAGATGTTCTAAAAGTTCAAGAGGCGCCGGACCCGGTACCGGACTCGGGTCAGGTGCTTGTCCGGGTCAAGGCTGCCGGCGTCAATCCGGTTGACACATACATTCGAGCCGGCGTTTACGCACGGAAGCCCAATCTACCTTACACGCCCGGCACCGATGCGGCTGGAATTGTCGAGGCTGTCGGGCCGAATGTGAAGCGTGTGAAACCGGGTGATCGCGTGTACACAAACGGCTCGATCACGGGTGTTTATTCCGAACTGGCGCTATGCGAAGAATCGCGGGTTCATCCTCTTCCACCTAAGACTTCATTTGCACAGGGATCTGCTTTGGGCGTGCCCTACGGCACGGCGTATCGAGCGCTCTTTCAGCGCGGACATGCGCAGGCTGGTGAAACGGTTCTCGTGCATGGCGCCAGCGGCGGCGTCGGCGTAGCATGCGTGCAGTTCGCGCGGGCGGCGGGTCTGACGGTTATCGGAACGGGTGGCTCCGAAAAGGGCCGCGCCCTGGTTGCGGAACAGGGCGCGCATCATGTCGTGGATCATCGTGCGGCGGATTATGAAAAGCAGATCATGTCGATCGTGGAGGGCCGCGGCGTCAATCTTGTCATGGAAATGCTCGCCAACGTGAACCTTGCGAAAGACCTGACGATGCTGGCTCCGGGAGGCCGTGTTGTTGTTATCGGCAACCGCGGCTCGATCGAGATTAATCCGCGCGAAGCGATGGCGCGTGAGGCCGCGATTCTCGGCTTGATTCTCTTTGCCGCCACCGATGCGGAGCTGGCTTCGATTCACGCTGCCATCGTTGCCGGTCTCGAGACCGGCACCTTGCGGCCCGTTGTCGGCCGCGAGCTGCCGCTGGCCGAAGCTCCTCAGGCGCATCAGCTCGTTATGGAGTCCGGCGCCTACGGAAAAATTGTTCTCGTTCCATAACGCGTGAAAAAGAATCTAATCAAGATCGGGCTCATCCAGATTGAGGAGTACTACATCGGCGAGTGGCGTTGGGCAGCGCAGCATGTTTGCGCAGTTTGGCAGTTACCCGTGCGTTATCTCCCGGCTGTCAATCCTTGCCATCGCTTCAACTCGCGGATCAACGGGCGAAGCGTTGGGACGCTTAACATCCTCGGCCTCACCGAATTGCACCAGCTGATGCTGAACCGCGCTCGCCGGGGCCATCGATGAGCAAGCGGCGCCGTCTCATCAAACAGGTTCGCGTCCCCAAGACCCCGAAGCATGTCGGCTAACTTGGGTGGCCTCAGGCTCATGAGGATGATGCCGAATTACTCCTTTCAGAGCCAGCCCGCCCTGCGCTTCGGCTTTTTCGGCGCGGGCACTTCTGGCTGAGGTCCACGCGGCGGCGGGCCGCGCGAAAATTTTGGGAGCTTGACGGTGAGTTCGGGCTTAGACGCAAGGGCCTCCTGGAGACCCACAGCGCATCGAACGGCCTCCACGGGGCTCTGGAACTCAACCAGGACGCCGTCGCCGGTCGTCTTGAACACCCGTCCGTAATACTCCTTGACCTTCGGCTCGATCACCTCGCGCCGCAGGCTCTTGATGCGAGAGAGGGTCCCTTCCTCGTCCTGACCCATTAGGCTGGAGAACCCGCCGCGAGAATGGCTGCGGGTGGTCATGCTTCGGGCAGTCCTACAGGTCGCAGAATATCGCAGTCGCGTGCCCGATCCGAGGCGTGTACGAGCGGCGAGGCGCGTTCCACCCACGCGACTGAGTACTCCGGCTCAAAGAGGCCGTCGTTCATGTGGATTAAATGCCCAGCAAACGGAAATATTGGATATTGTAAATAAAAAATGTGAACGCGAATTCTCTTAGGAAATCTGGATGATAGTGCTCCTGTTACACGTAAATGCAAGTATTTGTCCCGTTTTTTCTCAGGATTCGCCTCGAAATGGGTTGGTTAGGATGTCGAAATCTGACCACAGGCCCTCGACACCCCTACGGCGCTAGACGATGAGATCGCCAACAAGGATCTGGAACGCCTAATTCTCGCGCGGGAGCTGATGAACCGGGTGGCCGATAAATGCCGCAGCAATTCCAGGCTGCGCGAGCTCGTGAACCTGTTCCTGTCACGCCCTCTTGTGACGGTGCCACTGGGCGCGAAACTGCTCAAAGTTACGCCCAAGGCCGTGGACCTGATGCTCCTGCAGCTGGGAGGGGCGCTGCCGAGGGAATTGACTGGCCGGCGGCGCTATAGGGCGTGGGGGATCGTGTAGCTCCTGCATGTCAGCCGAATTATCCAATCCTGACTTACCTGATCCGACTGCAGCCAATGCTGTCACCGCGGGCGACCTGAGTTCAAGAGCAGCTTTCTTCGGAGAACCGGACATTCCGGCAAGTCCGCAAATTTCGCCACCTGACCCGAAGGAGACCATTCCAGTACCAAGTTGCACCCTTCACCGCGACAATGCGGCCTAAAGGTAAACCTCTCGCCTTTGGGGAAATCCGACCTAGGTATTGGTTCCGAGCGTCAGGCCAAGAGGCAACCCATGAAGCGACGTCTTGCGGCCTCGGCCTTACTGGCTCGGTCAGGCGGGTTTGCCATTCCCCGGCCCATGCCACGGAGGGCGGCGTCAGTCTCTACGTTCCCGGCCTGCGGTCGACGCTGGGCGGGCAGGCTCCGCCAAATCAGGCACGTCTCTTGATGCTCAGATACTGAGCGGCTCCATGGCCTTCATCGACATCTTTGCCTGGATCGTGCTGCTCGTCCTCATCGTCACGGGCGTCGGGATCTTTGTGGCGCTTGGGATGATGCCCGGCCGCATCGCCCGCAGGCGCGGGCATCCCTGGCCGGAGGCGGTGACCGTCGGGAGCTGGGCCACCTTGGTCTTCGGCTTCGTGTTCTGGCCGCTGGTGCTGATCTGGGCCTATGTCGACGTGCCGGCGCGAAGGGATACGCTCAAGTGATTGTCGTCCTGCTCAATGCCTATATCGCGATCCTCGCGCTGTTCGTCTGGCTCCGGTTCATCCCCTTCAACACCTTCTGGAAGCTGTCGCCGGTCGTCGTCCTGCTCGTCCTCCTGATCGGCCTGTTCATCCCAATGGGCTGGGGGGCGCCATCGGGTCCCGCGGCGGTGATCCGCAACTCGGTGCAGATCATTCCCTCGGTGGCCGGCGAGGTCGTCGACGTTCCGATCGCTGCGAACACGCCCGTCAAGGCAGGCGACGTCCTCTTACGCATCGACCCCACCACCTACCAGGCCCAAGTCACTGCGATCGAGGCCCAGCTCAAGCTCGCGGAACTGCGTCTCGGCCAGTTCTCCGAACTCCAGCGCCGCGACACGGGCCGCGCCTTCGACGTGCAGGAGCGCCAATCCGAGGTCGACCAACTGAAGGCGCAACTCGACAGCGCGAAGTGGAATCTCGACAGGACCACGGTGCGCGCACCCGCCGACGGGTATGTGACCAATCTCGCGCTGCGCAAGGGCGCTCGCGTCACCGGACAATCTCCGGTGATGGCCTTCATCGACACGTCGGAGGCCATTTTCGGCATCGAGATCCCGCAGATCAGCGTGCGCTATGTCGGGGTCGGGCAACCGGTCGAGATCACGTTCAAGACCCTGCCGGGCGAGGTCTTCACCGGAAAGGTGGAAACGGTCTTGCAGGCGATCGCCACCGGGCAGTCGCAACCCGGCGGTCTGGCCGTCATGCCGTCGGAGGTCCAGGCAGCCCCGTTCATCGTCCGGATCAAGCTGGACGACCTGGAGGTGGCGAAGCGCCTGCCGGCCGGAAGCACGGGCTTGGCCGCCATCTTCACCGAGCGCGTCAAGGCGAGCCACGTCATCCGGCAAGTGTTGCTGCGTCAAACGGCAATCCTGAACTACGTCAATCCGTTCTGATCTGCGTCCGGGACGCGGCAGGACATTGGAGGAGAAGGCACAATGCTTCTGAGCCGCAGATACGCGATGGCTGTGATGGCCGCCCTGTTCACCGCGCCGGCGCTCTCCCAGGCACCAGCGCCTGTCCCGGTCACACCTGACAACTTCGTACGGGCCGAGAGCGACCTCTATCTGAGCAACGTCGTGAAGGATGGCGGTCTCGGCAAGTTCGTGCATCGTCGCGAGCCTGCCGCCATCGACAACCAGACGGTCATCCGCCTCAACCGTGACACCCTCTACTCGGCTGCGGTGTTCGACCTCGATGCCGGACCGGTGACGATCACGCTGCCCGAGGCGGGCCAGCGCTTTGTATCGATGCAGGTGATCGACGAAGACCAGTACACCCCGCAGGTCGCCTACGGTGCCGGCAGCCATACCGTGTCCAAGGAGAAGATCGGCACCCGCTACGTCATTGTCGCTATCCGGACCCTGGTTAACCCGGCTGACCCAAAGGACGTGGCGGCCGTCCACGCGTTGCAGGACGCAATTCGGGTCGAGCAGCCCGGAGGCCCAGGAAGGTTCGAGGTGCCGGCCTGGGATCAGGCCAGCCAGAAGACTGTCCGTGAGGCGCTGCTCGTCCTGGCCTCGACCCTGCCCGACACCAAGCGGATGTTCGGTCCGAAGGAGGCCGTCGATCCGGTCCGCCGCCTGATCGGAGCGGCCTCGGCCTGGGGCGGGAACCCGGAGACGGATGCGCTCTATCTCAACGTCACGCCACCCCGGAATGACGGCAAGACCGTATACAAGGTGGACGTCAAGGACGTGCCGGTTGACGGCTTCTGGTCCATCAGCCTGTACAACGCCCAAGGCTATTATCAGCCCAATCCGTACAATGCCTACTCGATCAACAACATCACCGCCCAGAAGGGTGCCGACGGTTCAGTCGCAGTCCAATTCGGCGGCTGCGACGGCAAGGTCGTCAACTGCCTGCCGATCATGCCGGGCTGGAACTACATGGTCCGGCTGTACCGTCCACGCGGGGAGATCCTGAGTGGATCATGGACATTCCCGGAGGCGCAACCGGTGAATTGAAGAACGCTCACGCGAGGTCGGCTTCCGACATGAGGCGGAAGGTGCGCCCTGGAAATGCAATCGAACACAGTCCGGCATCGCGATCCGTCGGATAGGAGAACCGCCCATGCCAAGAACCGCCCTGACCCTCGCCGGCTTCCTTATCCTTGCACCGCTTCCATCGCTCGTGCTGGCACAGGATGCCAAGCCACCGGTCGTTGCGACGGGGCAGGTGTCCCCTCAGGAGGCCCGCTCCATCGCAAAGGAGGCCTATCTCTACGCCTACGCCCTGATGGAGAACTACAACACCATCTACAAGCAGGCTGTCGATGCGACCGCCCGGGAATATGTCGGAGGCTTCGGCAAGTTCCGCCACTACTCCGAACCGTCTACACCCGCCAACCGTGACGTCGTCACGCCCAACAACGATACGCCATATTCCTGGGCTTGGCTCGACCTGCGGGCGGAGCCCTACGTCATCTCCGTCCCGGCCGTGCCGAAAGACCGATACTACGTCCTGCAATGGATCGATCTCTTCACCTAGAACTTCGCCTATGTCGGCCCACGGTCCACGGGCTCGGAGGCCGGAAGCTACCTGATCGCGGGGCCGAAGTGGAACGGCGAGACACCGCCCGGCGTCAAGCAGGTTTTCAAGGCCGAGACCGACATCGTCGGCGTGTTGGGCCGGACGGCGCTGAACGGGCCTGAGGACGTTCCCAACGTCAAGGCAATCCAGGAGCAGTACAAACTCCAACCCCTCAGCGCGTTCCTGGGCCAGCCCGCTCCGCCACCGGCTCCGGCCCTGACTTTCCCGGTCTATGACAGGGCCAGGACGGAGAACCACGACTTCATCGGCTACCTCAACTTCTTCCTCCAGTTTGCCGAACCACCGTATCCAGCCGAGGTCGGCATCCGGCAGCAATTCGAGAGGATCGGCATCAGGCCGGGTGCGCCGTGGGATGCCTCGAAGGTCGATCCGCAGACCCTGGCGGCCATCGACGCGGGCATTGCCGACGCCAAGATAGCCATCAAGGATGAGCTTGCACGGACCTTCAGCTCGAATGGCCTCTTCGGACCTCGCTCGTTGATGGGGACCAACTACCTGCGCCGCGACGTGGCCGCCAACAAAGGCCTGTACGGCAATGATCTGGAGGAGGCCTGGTACGGCGGCTACGACAGCCAGGGCGCCAAGCCGCAGGTCATCCACTTCCCGGCCGGCCAACTGCCCCCGGCGAAGTTCTTCTGGTCGATGACGCTCTACACGCTGCCGGACCGCTTTCTCTACGACAATCCGCTCAATTGGTACTCGATCTGAGAACGGCGGTGCAAAATTTGACCACGGTAGCGGCGGGATAGACCCGCTGCGGGCGGCGTAAAAGTCGTCCACCTATTCCCTTTCTGCCGGTTGCAGGGAGGGCTGGGGGATTTTCACCGTGGAACTTTACCGGAAGGTTCGGCTGGCGTGCTCTGAAGGCATGAGCCAGCGCGAGGCGGCGAAGCATTTCAACATATCGCGCGACAGCGTTCGCAAGATGATGGCCTATGCGGAGCCGCCCGGCTATCGGCGTCATGCTCCTGTCCGGCGCCCGAAGCTGGAAACGTTCGTCCCGATCATCGATGCCTGGCTGGAGGGCGATCGGTCGGTTCACCGCAAGCAACGCCATACGGCGAAGCGGGTGTTTGACCGGCTCCGGGAGGAGCATGGGTTCACCGGCGGCTATACGACGATCAAAGACTACATCCGCGAGCGCGAGCGGCGATGCCAGGAGATGTTTGTGCCGCTGTCGCACCCACCCGGCCATGCGCAGGCCGACTTCGGGGAGGCGGTGGTCGTGATCGGCGGGGTGGAGCAGAAAGCGCATTTCTTCGTGCTTGATCTTCCGCACAGCGATGCGTGTTTCGTCCGGGCCTATCCCGCGGCTGTGTCTGAGGCCTGGGTGGACGGCCACATCCAGGCCTTTGCCTTCTTCGGTGCGGTGCCGCAGTCGGTGCTCTATGACAATGACCGCTGCCTGGTGGCAAAGATCCTGCCGGACGGGACGCGCAAGCGGGCGGCGTTGTTCAGTGGTTTCCTGTCGCACTACGTGATCCGGGATCGCTACGGTCGTCCGGGCAAGGGGAACGACAAAGGGAATGTGGAGGGCCTCGTCGGTTATTCCCGTCGCAACTTCATGGTGCCAATCCCGAACTTCCCGAGCTGGGAGACCTTCAACACCTGGCTGGAGGGGCAATGTCGCAAGCGGCAGGATGACAAGCTGCGGGGGCCGGCCGAGACGATCGGCCAGCGCCTGCAGCGGGATACCGCGGCCATGCGTCCCCTGCCGGCCTCGCCATTTGAGGCCTGCGATCAGGCCAGCGGGCGCGTCTCATCGCAGTCGCTCGTGCGCTACAAGACCAACGACTACTCGGTGCCCGTGGCCTGGGGCCATCAGGATGTCTGGATCCGGGGCTATGTCGACGAGGTGGTGATCGGCTGCCGCAGCGAGGTCATTGCGCGCCATCCCCGCAGCTACGAGCGGGAAGAGGTGATCTTTAATCCGCTACATTACCTCCCGTTGATCGAGAACAAGATCAACGCACTCGATCAGGCCGCTCCTTTGCAGGGATGGGACCTGCCCGAGGAGTTCGCGACCTTGCGCGGCTTGATGGAAGTCCGCATGAACAAGCAGGGCCGGCGCGAATATGTGCAGGTGCTGCGGCTGCTGGAACTCTTCAATCTCCCGGATCTCCATGCTGCGGTGAAGCAGGCCCTGCAGATGGGGGCGATCGGCTTCGATGCGGTCAAGCATCTGGTCCTGTGCCGGGTGGAGCGCAGACCGCCGCGGCTGGACCTCGATGTTTACCCCTATCTGCCGAAAGCCAGGGTCGAGAAGACATCGGCGGCGGCCTATATGTGCCTGATCTCGGAGGATGCCGCATGAGCGCTGAAGCTCCCGAGATTTTGCTCGCCCACCACCTCAAGGCGCTCAAACTGCCCACATTCCTGCGCGAGCACCAGAAGCTGGCCCGCCAATGCGCCACCGAGGGGCTTGACCATGTCCGCTTCTTGGCCCGGCTCGTGGAGATGGAGCTGATCGACCGCGAGCGGCGGATGGTCGAGCGGCGCATCAAGACCGCGAAGTTCCCGGCCGTCAAAAGCCTCGACAGCTTCGACTTCGCCGCCATCCCGAGACTGAACAAGATGCAGGTCCTAGAGCTGGCGCGTGGCGAGTGGATCGAGCGGCGCGAGAATGTCATTGCCCTCGGCCCCTCCGGCACCGGCAAGACCCATATCGCCCTGGGGCTCGGGCTGGCCGCCTGCCAAAGGGGACTGTCCGTCGGCTTCACCACAGCCTCTGCCCTGGTCAGCGAGATGATGGAGGCCCGTGACGAGCGCCGCCTGCTTCGTCTCCAGAGGCAGATGGCCGGATACAAGCTGCTGATCATCGACGAACTGGGCTTCGTGCCCCTCTCGAAGACCGGGGCGGAGCTGCTGTTCGAGCTGATCTCGCGACGCTACGAACGCGGCGCCACCCTCATAACCAGCAATCTGCCCTTTGACGAATGGACCGAGACCCTTGGCTCAGAACGCCTTACGGGCGCACTTCTCGACCGACTGACCCACCATGTCAGCATCCTCGAGATGAACGGCGAGAGCTACCGTCTTGCTCATAGCCGATCGCGCAAACGGCAAACATCGTCCTGAAATCAACCCGATGACAATTGGCCCAGGGGGCCAATGCGCCATGGCACGCGCCAGCTATGTGGTCAGCGCGCCCGCCACTGGCCCAGTTTTGCGCCGCCCCGTGGTCGACTTTTGAACCGCCGTTGACAGCCCGAGACGATCGCTCCCCGAGAACGTGGGCTGCGCGCGAGATATGATAGCAGGAGTTCAACCACTGCCGGGCGGAATGCGACGGAAGGCAGTTGCGAGGCTTACCTCCGGGACGGGGAGGCTCCTCCGTATGGATAGCACCGGATGCGCTCGAGGCTGAGGCCAAAGTGCTCCCCCAGCTTGCGAATGGCTTCCCCATGCTCAGGATACGGATCCCGGTTCTCAGGACCAACAATGATGATCTTGAACGCTGGGTCATGCCGCCCGTCCGGCGGTAGCATGGCTGTGACGAGGGCGTTTCCCTCCGCACTGCGCAACGTCAGGAACAGCGGCATCACGCGCTGCACGTGCGCCTTGAGGCCAATGTTTTGCTCAACAAACGGGCTGGAGGTTGACCGATAGGTACTTGCTGCACTCTCCCAGGCTTGGCGAAAGTGTTTCTCAACCACGTGGTTCATCGCATCCGACTCGAGCGCGGCTTCACCTTCGGTCTCGATCCGAAACCAGGTCTTTGATCCCGGGGCATCGCAGATGTATTGCATCCCTGATTAACGCCGGAGTGCGGTGAAGGTGTCCAGAGGCTGCGCCATCAGACCGGAGCAACGTGAGGGCATTGCCAGATAAAGCAAGTAGCGGCCTTTTTGGGCAGGCCCAGGCAGACTTAAACTGTGAGGTCCGACGACATCGTTTCAACTTTTCCAATCGTCAGATCAGCCTCTGAGATGCATTGTTGATCCTGTTGCGGCTGTGGACCTGTGGGCAGCGTAGGAGCGCTGTTCATCAGGTCCACAGCTTAAGAGGCGGGGAAAGCCATGGTTCTGCCGAAGGCGCTTCTCGCATGGGTCGAGCTCTACGCCAAGACCGGGGATGCTGGACTGGTTTGCTGCATTCGGACTGGTTGCTGATAGGCGCAGAACAAGCCCTGCCACCAAGCTGTGAGGGAGTTTGGAATTAGGGCCGAGCGCCCGCAAAAGGGGTGGTTCAACGATCAGGGGTAGCAGGTACGGAGAGCGTCACCCGGCTTCAGGTTGAACGCTATTTGCACCGCCTGGGGAATCGTCGTGCGGCGGTTCCGATAAATTCTGCTGCGAAACATGGCTCGGTCTACTGCCTCGTCTTATCTGCGTACCCGCTAAGCAGAGCCGGTGAGGGGGCGCTGCCCTGTGCATTCGCGATAGAGCTTATCCAGATCCTCCTTCACGCCCTCCAGTTCATTCAGCCTGTACTCGGGGAAGTCTTCAAAGTGCATCTGGTCCTTTTCCTCCTTGCTGGTAATGAACCGGAGCAGGCTGGCTCTGATGTGCCCCATGGCGATGAGCGAGTCGTAGGCATCCTTAAGCGCTGTGATTATCCGCTCAGGCGGTTTGTAGTGCCTGGATCAAGTTGCGGGCAAAGCTCTCGCTGGCGGGTGGAAGTGTCCGTTCCGCTTTCTTGATCATCGAGATCTCCCGGGTAAATCGTCGGTCATCCACAGGGCGCGAGCGCAGGGTCTGCTCAGCGCGGACTTCCATGGCCGATCCAGGCAGGATGGCGGCCCCCAACCCCGCCCGCACCATGCCCACCGCCGTCGACATGTACGTCGCTTCGGCGGCAACGATGGGCAGCCGGCCGGCGGCGAGGAACGCTGCGTCAACCACCGCACGCACGCTCGTGGCCGGATGCATCAGAATAAGTGGATGTCGAGTCAGAGCCTCCACATCAACCCGTACCATGTCTCCAAACGAATGGCCGACCGGGTAGACGACGTGCATGTGGTCCTGTGTCGTGTGCAGCACTTCAAAATCGCGATCGACGATGCGGCCGCCCGTCAGCCCCAGGTCGACCTGCTCCTCACGGACCTGGGCAATGACCCCGCTCGCAATCACATCGTGTATCACGAACGAGATCTTCGGGTTCGTCTCCCGAAACTGCGCAATGATCTCCGGCAAAACACCGGACGCAAACGAGGGCAGGACCGCGAGCCGAACGATCCCGTGGCGCTGGGCGGCCACGTCCCGAGCCTCGGCGACTACTGCATCGATATCCCGCAGGATGCGCTCTAGTGCCGGAACCAGCTCTCGCCCCATCCGGGTAAGGGAGACGCTGCGGGTGTTGCGGTCGAACAGGCGCACGCCCAAGGCTTCTTCGAGATTGCGGATCTGCACCGTAAGCGCCGGTTGCGACAGGTTCAGGAAGCTGGCGGCCCGCGTGAAGCTGCCAAGCTGGGCCACGGCGAGAAAGGCGCGCATTTGGCGGAGGTCGGGATTCATAATCCTAGCCTATTACTGTGATCTAATTATTTCAATTGTGTGATCGCTGGGTCCCGCCTCTAATGCGCGGGAGATCTGGAGGCATCCATGAGACAGATCAGGATCGGCGCCGGCGCAGGCTATTCCGGCGACAGGATCGAGCCGGCCATCGAGCTCGCCGAGAAGGGCGATCTCCAATACCTCGTCTTCGAGTGCCTGGCCGAGCGCACCATCGCCCTGGCCCAGCAAGCCAAGCTCAGGGATCCGGCGAGCGGCTACGACCCGCTCCTGCCGGAGCGTCTGCGCGCGGTCCTTCCGCTCTGCCACGCCAAGGGCGTCCGGATCATCACCAACATGGGCGCGGCCAACCCCATCGCCGCGGCCGAACGCACCCGGACAGTCGCCCAGGAGCTGGGCCTGTCGAACCTGAAGGTCGCCGCCGTCACCGGCGACGACGTCCTGCCCCATCTGTCCGGCGGGACCTATCGCGTGGAGGAAACAGGAGCCACCGCTGCCGAGCTCGGCAACCGGATCGTATCGGCCAACGCCTACATCGGGGCACAGCCCATCGCGGAGGCGCTCGCCAACGGCGCCGACATCGTCATCACGGGCCGGGCCGCCGATCCCTCGCTCTTCGTCGGTCCCCTGATCCATGAGTTCGGCTGGGCTATGGACGACTGGCATCGGTTGGGGCGGGGCACCCTGATCGGGCACCTGCTCGAATGCGCCGGACAGGTGACGGGCGGATACTTCGCCGATCCCGGCTACAAGGACGTTCCCGACCTTGCCCGCCTGGGCTTTCCCATCGGCGAGGTCAGCGAGGACGGGGCCGTGGTCATCACCAAGGTTCCCGGGTCCGGCGGTCGGATCACGTCGGCGACATGCAAGGAGCAGATCCTCTACGAGATCCACGATCCGGCCCGGTACCTGACCCCGGACGTGACCGCCGACTTCTCGAACGTCACGGTCGAGGAGATCGGGCCTGACCGGGTTCGCATCCAGGGTGCCTCCGGCAGCCCAAGGCCGGAGACGCTGAAGGTCTCGGTCGGAGCTGTCGAGGGCTTCGTCGGCGAGGGGCAGATTTCCTATGCCGGACCGGGCGCCCGCGCCCGCGGCGAACTGGCGATCGACATCGTCAGGAAACGTCTGACACTCACGGGAGTGCGCGCCTCTGAGCTGCGCTTCGACCTCATCGGCGTCAATTCCCTGCACGGCGACAGGCTCTCGGGAAACGGCGGCCACCATGAGCCGTACGAGGTTCGCGTCCGGGTTGCCGGCCGCACCGACAGCCTGGAGGAGGCCGTGCGGATCGGCAACGAGGTCGAAACCCTCTACACGAACGGCCCGGCCGGCGGGGGAGGCGTGACGAAATCCGCCCGTGAGGTGGTTGGCATCCTCTCTGCCTACATCCCGCGCGAGATCGTTCGCCCTGCCGTTCACTACGTGGAGGCTTGAGATGAAGCTCCGTCAGATCGCCCATTCCCGCACCGGCGACAAGGGCAACACGTCCAGCATCTCGGTGATCGCCTACAATGAACGGGACTACCCGCGCCTGCTGCGGCACGTCACGCCCGAGCGCGTCAAGGCCCATTTCGGCAACGTCGTGGCCGGTGACGTGATCCGCTACGAGATCCCAAGCCTTGGGGCCTTGAACTTAGTCCTGCGCCAGGCGCTGGGCGGCGGCGTGACCCGCTCGCTGGTCCTCGACACCCACGGCAAGAGCCTGAGCTCCGCCCTGCTCGATCTCGAGATTCCCGACGAACCCCAAACCCACGAAGCGCCAGCCCAAGGCGACGCCTGACAGCCATCCCCTGGAGGAGACGACCATGAGAGTGAAGACCTGGACTGCTGCTACCCTGACCCTTGCCGGAACCCTTCTGGCAGCCTTGCCTGCCGCGGCGCAGACCTATCCGAGCCGCACCATCAAGTTCATCGTGCCATTCGCCGCCGGCAGCGCCACGGACGCGCTGGCCCGCATCGTGGGTGAGCATGCCTCGAAGACGCTGGGGCAGTCGATCATCATCGAGAACATGGCCGGCGCGAACGGCGTCGTGGCCGCCCAGAACGTGGCGCGGGCCGAGCCGGACGGGCACACGGTGCTGATCACCACCAACACGACGCATGGGGCCAACCAGAGCCTGATGAAGAACGTGCCGTACGATGCGATCAACAGCTTCGAACCGGTGACGAAGCTCGGCACCATCACGCTGGCGCTGATCACGAACCCATCCGTTCCGGCCAAGAACGTGCAGGAGCTCATTGCTCATGCCAAGGCCAAACCCGGCGACCTGACCTTCGGCTTCGGCTCGAGCTCGTCCCGCATCGCCGGCGAGATGCTGAAATCCCTGGCCGGCGTCGACATCCGGGGCGTGCCGTACCGCAGCAACCCGCAAGCCATCACCGACCTGCTCGGCGGCCAGATCAACATCATCTTCGCCGACATCTCGACGACGCTGCCGCAGGTGAAGGGCGGCAAGGCCAACGGGCTTGCGGTCTCGACGGCCAAGCGCAGCCCGCTGGCCCCCGATCTGCCGACCATGGCCGAGGCTGGAGTGCAAGGCTACGATCTCGCCGCCTGGTTTGCGGCGTTCGTGCCGGCCAAGGCGCCAAAGCCCGTGGTCGACAAGTTGCGTGAGGCGCTCGTGGCAGCCGTCAACGACAAGGCCACGCAGGAGAAGTTGCTCACGGCCGGCATCGAGCCGGAGGCCAGCACGCCCGAGGAGCTGAAGGCGTCCGTCGGCACCGAGATCAAGAAGTGGGCCGACATCGTCAAGGCCGCCGGCATCCAGCCCGAATAACGGGCCTGACCAACAACGCCAAATCACCGGGAGGATGAGATGAAGCGCACGATCTTTGGTTTCCTGACGACGGTTGCGTGGCTCGGGGCAGCCTCATTGGGCGCACACGCCGATACGCCAGGCGAGACCAGGAAACCGGACTGGCTGCATGCTGTGCAGAGAACTGTCTTCGATGGACAGTCTGATGATCTTGCCACGGCAGGGCTTGGTACCGCCGGTCTGACCGAGAAGGCGCCGGCGCCGACATACGCTGACAAACTTCGCCCTGAGGCGGCAGAACTGCGGCGTGCTGCCCTGTTTCTCCGCGGCTCGTCGGGGGAAGGCTTCGGGCGGCTCTATGGGCCCAATGTGGATCCGCGCAGCGGTGCGGCTCTCCCCGACGATGGCAAGATTGCCGGTACCGAATATCTTGCCTACGCTGATGGCGACGGCCGCCAGAACGTGGCCATGCTCTTGCAGGTCCCGGCGTCGTTCCGGGCTGAGCGGCCGTGTATCCTTGCCGTCCCTGTCAACGGATCCTCAAGCCTGTATCGCGACATTGTTGATTTCGGGTATTGGGGACTGCGGCGCGACTGTGCCGTCGTGTACACCGACAAGGGACTTGGCAATGGCGTGCATGACCTGGAAACCGACACGGTCAATCGTCTTGATGGCACCCGAACCAATGCGAGAGAGGTTGGCCGGGAGGCACATTTCAAGGCCAGCTTGGACGAGAGCAAACGCCAGGAATTCCTGAAGTCGTTCCCGCACCGCATCGCCTTCAAGCACGCCCACTCAAGGCAGAACCCGGAGGCTGGTTGGGGCCGTGATGTGGTACGGGTGATCCAGTTTGCATTTTACCAGCTCAACCAGGATGCCCGTGGCTCAGGGGACCGGCCTTACCTGACCCGTGACAACACGCTGGTGATTGCCACCGGCAGTTCCAATGGAGGAGGCGCTGCCCTGTACGGCGGTGAATACGACAGGGAGGGCTGGATCGACGGCATCGTGGCCGCAGAACCTCAGGTGCAGGTGCAGCCTCATGACGCCATAGTAGTCGAGCGTGGGAGCACCATACGGCCAGGCACGGGCCGGACACTTCTCGACTACTTCACCATGGCGATCCTGTATCAGCCCTGCGCCGCCGTGGCGACGCCGGATGCGCCCCGGCGTGAGAAACTCGCCTTCGCAGAGAACCGGTGTCGGTCATTGAAGGAGAAAGGATTGCTCTCGGCGGATACGATGGAGGCCCAAGCCAAGGAGGCACTCGCAAAGCTGCGGGACTATGGCTGGGAACCCGAGTCTGACGTCTTGCACGCCTCCCACTACGACATCGCGCCGGATGCCACGGCCGCGAAGTACGCCAGTGATCACGGCCGCTTCGGCGTCGAGGACCGGATCTGTGGCCTCAGCTATGCCGCCGCGGACAAGGACGGCCGTCCGATGCCGATCCCGGCGGACGTGCTGGCTACCATCTTCGCAACGGCGCCTGGCGGTGCTCCTGTGGGACCGGTCGACATCATCAACGATCTGGATCCCGCCGGCCCACGGCGCAGTGCCGTCTCGGCGTCTGCCTCGACCGGACGTCAGGACTACAACCTGGATGGAGCGCTCTGCCTTCGGGAACTCGCGACTGGCCAGTCAGCCAATGCCCAACGGGTCCAGGCGGGCAATCGCGAGTTCCTCGCATCCGGCGATCTGCACGGCAAGCCGACCATCATCGTGCATGGCCGTGCCGACGCGCGCGTTCCGGTCGGCTTTACGTCCCGTCCCTATCTTGCTCTCAACAGCCTCGTCGAGGGTGACCAGAGCCGCTTGCACTACGTCGAGGTGGCCAACGCGCAGCATTTCGGCGCGTCTGAGCCGGGCTATGACAATCGGTTTGTCCGGTTGACGATCTACCACCTGCGTGCGTTGGAGCAGATGTACGCTCACCTGACGCAAAGGGCATCCCTGCCAGATCACCAGGTTGTGCGTCCCACTCCTCGGGGTGGGGAACGCGGGCAGGCACCAGCTCTGGAAGCGAGGAACATCGCTCCCATCGTCGAGCGGCCGTCCAAGGCCGATCAGATCCGGGCTGAGCGTGGCCGGGTGACCGTACCGGATTAAAGGAGCGCGCGGGAGTGTCACCGCTCCCGCGTTTATCCCTGTGAGTCACCGGATGGACACTGCTTGCCCCCTCGAGGTGTGGCATTTGCAAGGTGGATCAGCCGATCTGAAGGTTCCGCCGACAATCCAGCAGTCGAAAGGTCAGTTCCTGGCACAACTGAGACCTAAGCCTGAGGGCAGCAATCCTCGCGTAACCAGACCTTCCGCAAGGTCGGCGAATTTCACTGCCTGACCCACTGCTGACCTTTGAGGGCGTCCAGTGGGCTCTGAGGGCCCGAGCGGCTAGCGCTTCCAGCAAGCCTAGTCCTGAAATGTCGTGCCCACGCGGTGAACCGTCGAGAAGCGGCTCTTGGCGTAAACGGACGTGTAGGGCACCTGGACGTATTCCAGCGTCTTGCGGGCGGCCCAGCCCGGGAGTGTGTCCTTGTACCGGGCGAAATTCGGATTGGGACCCGTGCCGAAGAGCACCTCGTTGAGGTTCAGCCCCACTCCGACATAGAAGGATCGCTCGATGGGATAGCCGAGCTCGCGCTCCTTCTCCTCGAAACCGCGCGCATCGAAGCCGGCATGCAGTTCGACATAGCGCAGGGGCGTATCTTTAAGCGTTTCAAACCCGCTGCCCTTGAGCGCCATGATGTATCGCTGGCGCTCGTACGGCGGAAGAATGCCGTTCTCTCCCGTGATGCCGGGCCGCTCGAAGCTGGCAGGCGTGTACATGATCCGCCAATCCAGCTTCTCGCTCAACCCGGGGACAGAGTTCCGGACGATCGAGAAGAGCGCGCCGACGCCGTTGGCCACGATATCCTCGCGCGAGAAGCGGTGCCGGCCGGTGAACCCGTCCACGGTCTCCACCAATCCCATGATGCCGAACGCCAGGAGCGCGGCTGTGATCGGGGCGCCTGCGGGATTTGAGGCATTGGCCCGGATCCGGTCCGTCAGAAGGTCGGCGATGACATAGGTCGAGAACGAGTGGCCGATCTTGTCCATGCCGCCGTGCCGGGTGTTCTTCGAGAACCATCCTTCTTCGATGGTCTGGAACCCGGAGGTGTTGCCCCAATCCCAGTCCTTGATGCCGACAGTAACGATGGCGGCCCCGATGATGGCCAGCTCCCAGCGGATTGCATGCAGATGATCGCCCAGTTGGCTGAACGAGTAAAATGTCGGAGGGATAGGCGTCGGCTCAAGGTTCGCCGTCATGGCCGGCGCAGTCGGAGTGGCCGCGACCGCGGGTGCTCTCGCAAGTCGCTCCTGCGCCAGGGATGTCTCGGGGCGCAAAGCAGCGCCCAGGATTGCAAGGCAAGCGACGAAGGCAACCACCCGCATTGGCCGATCCTTTTCCAGTGCCCCCTGGCCTTACCCTTCTATGACAAGTGGCGGAACTCAACCCCCTTGGCGGAAGCGAACTGCCGCAGGGGCGGATAGCCGTCGACGAAGGTAAACAAAGTCTCAGGGCTCGAACGGCTGACGCATTTCCTTGAACCAAGGAACGTCTAGTTCTGGCACCCCTGAGACGTAAGCCCAAAGGCAGCAATCCTCACGAAACCGGACGTGTCGAATTCTCTGAGAATATCACTGCGAGACCCACTCCGGACCATCCTGTGGTTGGGACACATGCTAGACAAAGTGCCTGATCCCATTGGCACGAAGCCTCATAAGCCGTTCCGCGCCACCGCTTCCTTTGCCGTCAGGTGCAAGGATTTGCAGCCCTCTGCGTCATTATCGCTCGTACAATGGTGCCAAGTTTCCGAATGCGGGTGAGGTTCCGACGGGCTTGAGCCCTCAGGCGTCGGAGGTGGCACTCGGAAGATGACTTCAACGTGGTTGCGGTCGATCTCGATCCGTCGCACCAAGGTTCGGATCAGGGCTTGCTTGCCAGCAAAGTCCAACTCGTCCAGTCCGTCACTCACCCGGGTGGCAAACTCTTCGAGGCGCCCAATCATCAGGGTCAATTCACGCTCGGCTTGGGCTTCCTCCACCGCCACCCGACGCTGCTCTTCGAGGCGGGCTCGCCGCGTCTTCAGGCCCGCGATGCGCGGCTGGAATTCGGCAGGTTCGATTACCCCCTCGGCGTAACTGTCAATCAATCGCCCGATTCCACGCTGGAGACGCGCGATTTGGCGTTCAAGTTGCAGTACGTAGTCAGAACTGCCTGTGCGGTCTTGGGTTTGCGTCAAGCGCCGGTGATATTCACCCGCCATCCGATCCGGGTCCTCCAGCAGCGCACGCACCCGGTCCCAGACCGCCTGCTCCAGATAATCGCCTCGGATCTGGGGATTGTCACACACCGCATGGTCATCGAACCGATACCCGTCCGTTCCGATGCAGCGATAATAGCAGTACACGCCCTTCGCCGGATCCCGCTTCGACTGCGGAGCCGTCTTGCCATAATAAGCATAGCCGCAGCGGCGGCACACCGTCAGACCCTGCAGCAGCCAACGCGGTCCTGCCCGGGATTCCCGCTTGCGCTGGCGGTTCTCCTGCAACTGCATCTGAGCGGCCTCAAACACCGCTGGGTCAACCATGGCCGGCACCGGAACCTCGATCCACTCCTCGCGCGGCACCTTCACCCGCACACTCGGCCGGCGGCATGGGTGAGGATGCCCCCGTAGGGGCCGCAGGAGCTTGGGTGGCCCGAACACATAGCGGGCATGCCCGTAGATGGCGCGCCCAATGTAGGTCGTGTTCGTCAGCATCCCGCCAAGCGTCGAGGCATACCAGCGGGTCGATCCGCGACGGGTGACGACACCCGCCTGCTGCAACCGGCGGCAGACCTCCCGCAGGCTGATCCGCTCCAGCCCGACCCAGGCAAAGATCAACCGAACCACGCGGGCTTCCTCCGGCACCACTTCAAAGCGTGCCACACCCCCACCGAGAGCCTTGGGCACGTAGCGGTAGCCATAAGGGCCGGTGGTGAAGGCGCTGACCAGGCCAGATTGCGCCGCGTGGCGCCGTCCACGGCGGCTGCGCTCGAGGATTTTGGAGCGCTCGTATTCGGCGATGACGCCCTGGATCTGC
Organism: Microvirga ossetica; assembly: GCF_002741015.1. NCBI lineage: Bacteria > Pseudomonadati > Pseudomonadota > Alphaproteobacteria > Hyphomicrobiales > Methylobacteriaceae > Microvirga > Microvirga ossetica. Next base: position 21,648 of record NZ_CP016620.1, read on the forward strand.
AGCAGCAAGTCGTCCTCGGCGGTGCCGCCAATGGCATGGTTCAGAAAGATCACCTCCGCTCCGGCCCGGCGGAACTCCTCCATCAGAAGCACCTGATGGGCATAGCGGCGGGCGAGCCGATCCGGCGCGAGAACATAAACCCGCTCGATCTCTCCGGTCGCGACCGCATCCCGCAAGCGCTCCAATGCCGGACGGACCAGGACGGACCCGCTGTAGCCCTCATCCACGTAGGCATCCTCCGGCGCGAGGGATTGTTCGTCGGCGGTGATCCGCTCGTGCAGGGCGGCGACTTGGCTGGCGATGGTGTGATCCCGGGCCTGCTGTTCGGTGGAGACCCGCGCGTAAAGGGCAATGCGGCGATCAGACATGCTTACCTCCCTGACTTCGGGTGGTGTGGACGGGAGTTTGGGATCGGCGGTGTTCGGCGGCTCTCCGGATGGCTTTGGTTTGGATGGGTACGACGCGGCGGTAGGCCTCGATCAGGCATTCGGGGCTGAACCGCGTGATCTCGAAGGACTCCTGCACCTGCAGGAGCGGATGACGCGTCTGCCGGGTCATCGGCGCCTCCCTTGGCGGCGCTCCCGACGTCCGCCGCCTGACGCGGCTTTAGCCTGCCACAACTCCCGTCCATGCGTCTCGCCGGACGCAAGTCACAGCGGTCCAGGAGGACAAACCAGTCAAAGCGGCTGTTGGCACCATTGTACGGGCGATCATCGCCCCGACGAGTGGGAAAATGCTTCGCCTGAGGTATGGCGGTTGCCCTGCAATAGGACAGTGCGGAGGCAGCTATGATCGCTTGGCTTGGGTCGGAGCATCGGCCCCTGCTGCCCCTTATCCAGGCGGGAGAGGCCGAGATGAGCACTTTTCTCGGCCTCTCCCTCGCCACGAAAAAGCTTCCTCAAGTCGGCTAAAGCTATGGCGGTTCTGACGGAACCACCGTCTTGCCACTATCTCACTGTTTCACCACCAATTCCTGTGGCGAACCATAGTCCAATGTCGGCGCGTTGCTGTAGACCCTGTATGGATTCCAACAGCAGTCACTCCTCAGTGTCCCATTGGTTATCGTTGTAGGCAACGCACCAGACCGTCCGGAGGTTGAGGGTTCAAGCTGTTCCTGTGAAACCCATTCCAACATCACCTTGTCCAGCCAACCCTTGAGTTACTCCAGCCGATAACCCTTGCCGTTTCCCATGCCCACTATGCGGGATCCCCGGCCGCCGATGGAAGCCTGGTTGTCTGGGTTTATCCTTCGTGCGCTCCCGCACCGCTAACATGACAACACAAGAGCATGCTCGTCTTGTCGGCATCACCTTATCCCTGCTTTGGAGGAGCCAGACAATGACCACCAGAGCCACACAGTCTGCCGTTCTAGCCTTAGCTGATCCTGAACACACTGATCTTGAGCGGGGTTGGCCACCTGTTTCGGTATGTCTGGCCGGAACCGTGATGGTGATGAATGTCTGCGCGACCGTGCTGTCGCTTATCGCCTGATGGCATCCTGACAAGGATCGGGCCTGAACGGCTCGCTAGGGAGGTTAGCAATGAGACACATGAAGCTGGCGTGTGCTGCTATCGTCCTCGTCACCGTAAGTTCTGAAGCAATGGCCCAAGGCCGTCCACTGACCACTACGATGTCTTGCAATCAGGCACAAAGCCTTGTCGCTACCCAAGGCTCTGTTGTTCTCAGCACGAGCGCCACAGCCTACGATCGATTCGTGGCCTCCAGCAACTATTGTGGGATGGGTGAAGTGCCGGCGCCTGGGTGGGCTCCAACAACGGATGTTCCCCGGTGTCCGGTCGGCTCTCGCTGCATAGGCGTCAGTCGTGGTAGGTGAGTTGACCTAGCCGATACCCTCACCATCGCCTATGTCCACCATACGGGTTCCGCAGACGCTTATGGCATCCTGGATGTCCTGGGGAGCTATATAGGTGCCGCAAATTATTGGTGGCGCTGTGACGCAATTCACAGAACTCTCGGCCAGCATACGCCATCTTGCAGTCCACTCAGACGCGAGGACGACGTCATGACGGCACCCGATCACCACTTTCAGAACGACAACGGGCTTGAGGCGCAGCGCTTGTCTCTGCCTATCGCCCTCTTTCTGGTCGTTGGGTCCATCAATGTTGCAGCTACTGTTTTCTCGCTGCTTGCGGCTTGAGGCTGATGGTTTGCTCTACAGCAGGGGTAAGTACATCGCTCATCTCCTCCCAGGAAGAGGGTTGAGATGAGTGAATCCCGAAGCCACCACGCCGCATAGCCTTCGATTCAGTCAGAAACGACGTTGCTCTAGGATTTGCCTGCCTGGTGGTTTGCCATCTTGGAAGGTGTCCGGCGGAACCAGGCAGGAGAGGCTGAGAATGGTGCCGTTTCCGGCCTCTCTGCCCTCACGAAAAAGCTCCCTCGCCAGCAAGGGAGCCGGGAGGGAGCAGGGTCCAGAGCTATTGGGAGGACGCACTGGAGAAAACCACCCAAAGTCTACGCCTTTGCGACGTGCACCCCATCACTTAGGTTAAATGGGGCAGGAGATTTCAGCCGGCACAGGCTGCAAGTTGTAGCCAGTATTCGCGATCCTGCCGAGGCTCTCGCCGGTGCTTGTTTTACTGAATAGCCAGCGGGACGTTCCATAGGGCGTGGCGAAGACTTTCTGAGCACTTCAAATCGCGTTCCAGACTAGCGGTTATGCGAAATCCTTGGTGAAGTGTTGTAGGCTTCAGGGACGCCCTGCGGGCTGTTCCAGTGGGAACTTGTCTTCGTGAACGATGGCTGTGGCCTGCTCAAGACCGTCCCTCACCTCAAAGCCGATCCAGTGTCCATCCATGAGATGGGTTTGCCTCGCGCAAGCCAAGAAGTAGTTCCCAGCCTGTTGCGCGGCGAAGCTGAGCTGTCGTCTCTCGTTGGTGTAGATGCCCTCCGGCGGATCGGTGTAGGCGCCCCAAATTGCGTCCTTCGCCTCCAGCTTCACCGGCATCTCGGACTTGGCATAGACCCGGGTCACCATCAGGCTGTGCCGGAAGGACTGGGAGCCATTAATAAACTCGATGGTCACCGACCAGCCTGTTGGCACGACGATGGTAAGATTGCCGCCCCAATAGCCGTTGAAGTCGATGATGTCGGTCCGAATGTCGTCCTTGGCATACCGAGCGACTTGGTTCCAGTCCGCCACGATCTCCATCGCCACTGTCTTGGCGGCGGGATCGTTCTTGATCCAGCTTGGGACGAAGGGCTCCCCAGCCCGTGCGACTCCGAGGAATAGGCTCAAGGTGAGGGCAACGAGACTAAGCCGAACAAAGCGTGCCAACATGTGACCCTCCTTTGCAAAGCGGTTCGGGCGCTTGGCTGGAACGCGGGAACCGCGATGGAGGTCGATGCTGTGTTCAGGTTACGCCTGTTCCGCTCCGCTCACAAATTTGACCGTTCCATACTGAGGGTTATGCGAAATTTCGCGGCTTTAGGTGCGGGCGCGACAGGACCCTTATTCGGGAGTAAAATGACCGCAGTAGCGTTCCCGACGCTCTGACGAGCGCCGCCTGCCCATCATGAGGGAGAGCGGCCTATGTCTCTCAAGCTTGAGCTCTTTACAGCGATCGCCCTGCTCAGTTTCGAGCCACCCACCGAAGCCCATGATATCTACTCGCATTTGAGGAACGGGTTGGGGGGCAGTTGTTGCAATGAGAAGGATTGTCGACCGGCGCCTTACCGGATGACAGCGACCGGGGTGCAAATGTTCGTCGATGGCGAGTGGATCGTTGTGCCAGACTTTATGATCCAGTATCGAGCGCTGCTCGGTGACACGGGTGAAACAGCCGGGGGGCATTGGTGCGGGCGTATCCAAGATGGGAATGGCTACAGGCTGGGCTATGCAACCCGCTGTGCCATCCTACCGCCAAACGCTACAGCGATTTTTGAACCAGCGTTCGCCCTTCGTGAACGCCGCATCCAGCCTGTTCCCTAATGACAATTATGCGAAATTACTCGCCGGTTTTCGCGCTCGTTACCAAGCCAAAGCTCCAACGAAAAGGGCCGCGCTCGGTCTTGCAGCCCTCAATCGTCGTGCGTGGTAGCGCCCTCCGATAAGGCCTGGCACACGCCGTTGATACGCTGCTCCCCCACCATGCATTGTCTTTCCTGAGGGCCAGGCGCCGCGAACGTAGGCCCGAGCCCAGCGAGCAAGAATCCAGCAAGTGCAATTCCGTATGCCTTGATCATCGGCCTTCTCCGTTGGCGATGATTGGACTTTGAACCACGTTGCAGACGGGGACTGTGCACTGCGTCACACCGGCGAAATTCTTTATTTTTGTGGAGCCGCACATGAGAAAGGAGTTCAGCCTCGCGACGAAGCGACGTGCACCGGTTCCATACTGGAGGTTATGCGAAATTGGGCGGCGCCCTTGTGCGACCTTCCCTGCCTCAAATTTGTGCCTAAAGCGGATGAGGCATAAACTGAGTTCAACCGCGAAGACGCAACACCTCTCACGGTCTTCAGGGCTCTCGGAGTGAAGGGTTCTGGACCCACTCGGTGTTCAGGGTGCGTATCATGTCGCCGAAACAGATCTCGCTTGTCGGCGGTCTTCTGGTGATTTGGCCTGGGCCGATCCAGGCTCATGACATCTACATGGACCTGCTCACCCCATCAGGTCTACCCTGCTGTCATAATGGCGACTGCCGCCCTGTGCCTTACCGTCTGACACCGGAAGGTGTGCAGATGTTCGTTGACGAGCAGTGGCTCAATATCCCGAGGAGCAGCATCCAATACCGCACCCTCACGGGCGACCGTGGCAAAACAGGGGGAGCTCATTGGTGCGGGTTGCGAGACGCGATGGGGTACTTTACCCGCTGTGCGATCCTGCCACCCCAGTCCGCCGCCGCTCATTAGAACACACTGTTCCATACTGCGCGTTATGGGAATTATGCCTGACCCAGATCCGAAGGCTCAGACGATCGATCATGCCGCTCGATCTTCATCGAGGCGGTTACGGTGATGACCCGCTGGTTGTGCTCATCCCGTATCTCGATAAGGGGCCAGAACAAGATCTGCTCTCAATGACACGACGGCATTATGAACCAAAGACAGCTTTTCCTTTGCAGCTAAGCTTTTGCGTGAGATTCTGACCCCGTGATCGTTAGCGGGATCGGGAGGTCATCATGGATCTGTCTGTACGCGAGGTGCTGGCGAGGATCATCACCGTTCCGGACATGGTCAGAGCCTTCCAGGACGAACACCATTGCCGGCGGTTGCTTGAGGCGATGGTCTGGCCTGGTGGTCGAATTTGTCCCGCCTGTGGCTATCGCCGCTCTATCGCTCTGACCGGCCGGGAGAGCGGGAAGCGAGCACGGCCCGGACTCTATCAATGCTCGAGTAGCACCTGCCGGTTTCAGTTCACCGTCACAACCCGCACACCTCTGCACGCGACGAAACTCCCTTTGCGGACTTGGCTCTCTGGCCTCTGGCTGATGCTGCAGTCGGACAAGGGGATTTCCTCCATTCGCCTGGCAGAGGCCCTCGGCGTTAGCCAGCCGACCGCCTGGCGTATGGGCCACGCCTTACGTCTGATGGTCGGACGCGAGCATGCCCTTGATGGTGTGGTCGAAATCGACAGCCTCTATGTCGGCGGCAAGCCGCGGCGGGATCCGAACTATTCTCCACCCGGCCGTGGACGTAAAGGTGAGCCGAAAACCTTGAAAACACCGGCACTCGTGGCCGTGCAGCGGCCGCCGGATGTGAGCGTCGGCGCGAGATCTGGCGAGGTTCGGGCCGCAGTGATTGAGGACCTTTCGCAGTCCGAGGCCGATCGGGTTCTCACGGAGGCAGTTGAGCCCAGCGCTCATTTGATGAGCGATGAATGGAAGGCATTTGTGTCCCTTGGCAGCGCCTTCGCGGCCTACGACACCGTCCACCATAAGGCTCGCGAGTATGCGCGTGGTCCGGTTCACATCAACTCGGCGGAGGGCTTCAACGACCGGATCCGCCGCACCGTCTCCGGCGTATTCCACCACATCAGTCCGCATTTGGCGGACCTCTACTTCAACGAGATCGGCTTTCGCTGGGCGCAGCGTGTCGTCTCGGGCCAGGCACCCCGTCGCACACGCAAGGGACGGCAGGTTACCAAGACCTTGTGGGCGAGAGTACCGCCTGCACTTCAACTTCCAGCCGTGTTCCGCTCAGCGGTCGGACGCGAGATGCGCCGAACGAAAGCCGGCGGCATCGACCTTCTCTCGAAAGTAGCTGTCTTTGGTTCATAATGCCGGCGTATAATCAGGAACAGATCTTGCGCTGACCCCTTTCTGCGTGGATCGCGCAGGAAGAGGAGCGCAGGCGGCTCACGCTTGAGGCGCTGGCCGATGTGGATGCTGGCCGGGTTATCGATCATCAAGCCGTACAGGCATGGGCGGACAGCCTCAATAGTGACAATCCCCTGCCAGCTCCCCACTGATGAAACTCAAATGGACGGAAAAGGCGTTATCGGACCTGACGCGCCTCTACGATTTTCCGGCATTCGGTAGCAAACGCCACCAGTTTTCTCTGAACGACCGTGCTCAGGCTTCCGAAAACGCCCAAAAGCTCGAAAGCGGAAGCGCAAACATCTTCGAGCCAAAGCTTAAGGGGCGATCACCGAGGTAAATGACGGCTCCAACCACATCCCACGTTGTTCCAGGCCCCTCATCCCTGAACCAACGCAGGTGCTTGAAATCATCAGAATTCACGGTTGCCGAGGCCTTCATCTCGAACCCCACGAGCGTCCGCCCGCTTTCGGCGAGGATGTCGATCTCCCGCCCGCGTTGGTCCCGCCAATGATAGAGGCGCCAGTGATTATCCTGGTAAGGGAGGCACTTCGACAGCTCAGCGTGGACGAAGGTTTCGAGGATCGCGCCGAGTGCCGTTGGGTTGGCCCCCGGAAGGAAGGTGGCTGGCGTCATGTTCCGCAAGGCGGCGACGATTCCCGTATCCACGAGATGCAACTTCGGTTGCCGGATGTCTCGGCCAGCCTCTCCCGAGGTCCATGCTGGGAGACGCCAGAGCAAGGAAAGCTTCGTCAGCACGTCAAGGTAGGTCTCAACGGTTGGCCTCTGGACCCCGATGGTCCCTGCCAGGCCCTGGACGTTCAGTTCGTTCCCGGTGCGCACGGCGAGTTGGTCGATCAAGCGTCTCAGCGCATCCGATTTTCGGATCTTGAGGAGATCGGCGACGTCCCGTTCGACGATTGTGTCCACATAGTCTCGGTAACGGCGTTGGCGTCGGCGTTCCTCCAGCACCCGCATCTCGGGATAGCCTCCGGCCAGCATCGCCTGGATATACTCGTCCCGGGACCATGCCTCCGGGGACGGCAATGTGGAGATCGCCATTTCTCCCGATTGTCCTGCCCAATCGAGAATCCTGGCCGGACCCTTGCGGCGCATCTCCGCGACGCTCATCGGGAGCATGGTCAGGGTTTGGACGCGGCCGGCGAGAGAATCCGCAACGTGGGCTGTCGTGAACACGTTTGACGAGCCGGTCAGGACGAACTGGCCCAGCTTCCGCCTTTCATCGACAATCTTCTTGATGGCCAGCGCGAGGCGCTTGGACCGCTGCGCCTCGTCGATGATGAGCGGGGCATCACCGGCGTCGTTCACGAGCGCGTTAAGTTGGCCGATTGGATCGTCCTCAAGCGCGGCAAGGACATTCTCGTCGTCGAAGGTAATGAACTTTCCTACATGCAACAGATCACGGACGAGGGTCGTCTTGCCCGACTGTCGCGGCCCTACGATGTTCACCACCCGAGCCGATTGAAGGGCATCATTCAATTCGGCCTTCAGGTGGCGCGGCAGAAGTGAGCCATCCATTGTCACCGTGTCTCCCGTGGTCGGGGCGTGAAGGCGAGCGGCCATACGAAACCCATCAGAATGACTAATAGGGAACTGGGGAAATGTATAATTCGTATGTGGTGAAATGTATAGTATAGATACGGTGAACTGCATATTCGGCCAAGCAGTCTGTCAGCGGCATCGATCGTGGACAGTTCCTGGCATACGCCCGTTCTGAATAAACTCCTACCATCGGCGATTTGTCTACTGTTGGTGGTCTTTGCTACCGAATGCCGCGATTTTCTCGCCCCGATCAACAAGTCGGCTGCCGCCAAGGCAGTCCAAGCGCTAACGGCTGCACCAGGCAGGTTGCTGGAACATCCTCGTATCGGGGAACAACTACATGAATTCGAGCCTCGCGAGGTTCGCCGGATCCTCGTTGGACAGTATGAAATGCGCTACGAGATCCGGTGAGAACGGCGGTGCAAAATTTGACCACGGTAGCGGCGGGATAGACCCGCTGCGGGCGGCGTAAAAGTCGTCCACCTATTCCCTTTCTGCCGGTTGCAGGGAGGGCTGGGGGATTTTCACCGTGGAACTTTACCGGAAGGTTCGGCTGGCGTGCTCTGAAGGCATGAGCCAGCGCGAGGCGGCGAAGCATTTCAACATATCGCGCGACAGCGTTCGCAAGATGATGGCCTATGCGGAGCCGCCCGGCTATCGGCGTCATGCTCCTGTCCGGCGCCCGAAGCTGGAAACGTTCGTCCCGATCATCGATGCCTGGCTGGAGGGCGATCGGTCGGTTCACCGCAAGCAACGCCATACGGCGAAGCGGGTGTTTGACCGGCTCCGGGAGGAGCATGGGTTCACCGGCGGCTATACGACGATCAAAGACTACATCCGCGAGCGCGAGCGGCGATGCCAGGAGATGTTTGTGCCGCTGTCGCACCCACCCGGCCATGCGCAGGCCGACTTCGGGGAGGCGGTGGTCGTGATCGGCGGGGTGGAGCAGAAAGCGCATTTCTTCGTGCTTGATCTTCCGCACAGCGATGCGTGTTTCGTCCGGGCCTATCCCGCGGCTGTGTCTGAGGCCTGGGTGGACGGCCACATCCAGGCCTTTGCCTTCTTCGGTGCGGTGCCGCAGTCGGTGCTCTATGACAATGACCGCTGCCTGGTGGCAAAGATCCTGCCGGACGGGACGCGCAAGCGGGCGGCGTTGTTCAGTGGTTTCCTGTCGCACTACGTGATCCGGGATCGCTACGGTCGTCCGGGCAAGGGGAACGACAAAGGGAATGTGGAGGGCCTCGTCGGTTATTCCCGTCGCAACTTCATGGTGCCAATCCCGAACTTCCCGAGCTGGGAGACCTTCAACACCTGGCTGGAGGGGCAATGCCGCAAGCGGCAGGATGACAAGCTGCGGGGGCCGGCCGAGACGATCGGCCAGCGCCTGCAGCGGGATACCGCGGCCATGCGTCCCCTGCCGGCCTCGCCATTTGAGGCCTGCGATCAGGCCAGCGGGCGCGTCTCATCGCAGTCGCTCGTGCGCTACAAGACCAACGACTACTCGGTGCCCGTGGCCTGGGGCCATCAGGATGTCTGGATCCGGGGCTATGTCGACGAGGTGGTGATCGGCTGCCGCAGCGAGGTCATTGCGCGCCATCCCCGCAGCTACGAGCGGGAAGAGGTGATCTTTAATCCGCTACATTACCTCCCGTTGATCGAGAACAAGATCAACGCACTCGATCAGGCCGCTCCTTTGCAGGGATGGGACCTGCCCGAGGAGTTCGCGACCTTGCGCGGCTTGATGGAAGTCCGCATGAACAAGCAGGGCCGGCGCGAATATGTGCAGGTGCTGCGGCTGCTGGAACTCTTCAATCTCCCGGATCTCCATGCTGCGGTGAAGCAGGCCCTGCAGATGGGGGCGATCGGCTTCGATGCGGTCAAGCATCTGGTCCTGTGCCGGGTGGAGCGCAGACCGCCGCGGCTGGACCTCGATGTTTACCCCTATCTGCCGAAAGCCAGGGTCGAGAAGACATCGGCGGCGGCCTATATGTGCCTGATCTCGGAGGATGCCGCATGAGCGCTGAAGCTCCCGAGATTTTGCTCGCCCACCACCTCAAGGCGCTCAAACTGCCCACATTCCTGCGCGAGCACCAGAAGCTGGCCCGCCAATGCGCCACCGAGGGGCTTGACCATGTCCGCTTCTTGGCCCGGCTCGTGGAGATGGAGCTGATCGACCGCGAGCGGCGGATGGTCGAGCGGCGCATCAAGACCGCGAAGTTCCCGGCCGTCAAAAGCCTCGACAGCTTCGACTTCGCCGCCATCCCGAGACTGAACAAGATGCAGGTCCTAGAGCTGGCGCGTGGCGAGTGGATCGAGCGGCGCGAGAATGTCATTGCCCTCGGCCCCTCCGGCACCGGCAAGACCCATATCGCCCTGGGGCTCGGGCTGGCCGCCTGCCAAAGGGGACTGTCCGTCGGCTTCACCACAGCCTCTGCCCTGGTCAGCGAGATGATGGAGGCCCGTGACGAGCGCCGCCTGCTTCGTCTCCAGAGGCAGATGGCCGGATACAAGCTGCTGATCATCGACGAACTGGGCTTCGTGCCCCTCTCGAAGACCGGGGCGGAGCTGCTGTTCGAGCTGATCTCGCGACGCTACGAACGCGGCGCCACCCTCATAACCAGCAATCTGCCCTTTGACGAATGGACCGAGACCCTTGGCTCAGAACGCCTTACGGGCGCACTTCTCGACCGACTGACCCACCATGTCAGCATCCTCGAGATGAACGGCGAGAGCTACCGTCTTGCTCATAGCCGATCGCGCAAACGGCAAACATCGTCCTGAAATCAACCCGATGACAATTGGCCCAGGGGGCCAATGCGCCATGGCACGCGCCAGCTATGTGGTCAGCGCGCCCGCCACTGGCCCAGTTTTGCGCCGCCCCGTGGTCGACTTTTGAACCGCCGTTGACAGTTCCTAAGGCGAAGCCAAGCTAGTCGATGTTCGGATAATCCAATCCTATGCGTGCTTTATCCATTGGCTAAATGGGTGCCGACGTTCAATCTCTCTCAAACAGTACCAATAAGGGGCAACCAAACGGAGGAGACAGTGAAGCCAATCGTCTACGCAGTTGCAGCCGTCGCGGCGATCGTTACTCAAGCTGCTCAGGCTCAGGACAGACCCACAACAGCACTCCAGCGGTGCCAAGATCTGAAGGGCCTCACCATTGTACCCAGTGATATAGGCCTGCCCACGAGGGGCGCGTCGATCACGCAGGCAGACCGTGCTTCTGTCGCGGAGCCCAAGCCCTCTCCCGACGGCGAGTTCGGCCTCCCGATCCCGGAGCGCTGCATCGTCCAGGGCAGGATCGATCCTGTCGATTCAAGCGCTCCACCGGTCAACTTCAATATCAACCTGCCCATCAACTGGAACGGCAAGGCTCTGCAATCCGGTGGCGGCGGGCTCGGTGGAGCGCTGATTACCGGCCCCAATCAGAAGGCGTCCGGTCGCTTTGATCCGATCCCGCTGGATCTGCCATACCCTCTCACGCTCGGCTATGTGACCTTCGGCGATGACGATGGTCATCAGGGACCTGATGTCAGCTTCACGAAGAGTGACGAGGCCCTGCGGAACTGGGCGTCCGACGCCCACAAGAAGACCCGAGACGTCGCCATGACGATCATCAAGGCGGCCTATGGCCGGGCACCGGATCGCGTGTACTTCACCGGCGAGTCGGCTGGCGGCCGCGAGGCCGTGATCATGGCCCAGAAGTTCCCGCGCGACTATGACGGCATCATCGCCACATCGCCTGTGCTGGGATGGTACGCCATTCACCTGGCGGATAACACGATCCGCGACCGTCTGATCCAGGGATGGCTTGATGCAAAGGCGATCTCTCTCATCGCCGAGAAGACCCGAGCCACCTGTGATGAAGCCGACGGTCTCAAAGACGGGGTCATCGCCCGCTATATGGAATGCCCCAACACCGTCGCGACTCTTCGGTGCCCCGAGGGCAAGCCGGGCGAGGGCTGCCTCTCGGATGCGCAGATCGCTGCCGTGAACGCCATCCGGGAGCCCTGGTCCATGATCGTGCCGCTGGCGCACGGGGTCACGCGCTACGCCGGCTTCGGGGTCACTGGCGACGAGGATGGAGAACGCTATCAATATGGGTTCTACACGGTTGGAACGGAGCGGCCGTCGCAGCCTCTGGAGCCTGGGCGGGGCTTCGAGCCAAAGCGGGGCGCCGTGCTCAACTTCTCCAATCTGCTGGTCCGTCACACGATTGCGCAGGACCCGGCGTTCGACCCTTACCAGTTCGATCCACGTCCTTACGCCAAGCGCATTCAGTACCTGTCGGCATTGTTCGACGCGACCAACCCGGATCTCTCCGAGTTCCGCAATCGGGGCGGGAAGATGATCATCCTTCAGCCGTCTGCTGACAACGCGGTCGGCACTCCCATGATCGCGGAGTACTACAGGTCCATGGTCGCCAGGATGGGACAAGAGGCCACCGATGAGATGCTGCGCTTCTATGTTGGACACGGCGGCGGGCATAACGTGACCGGAACCTCTCAGGTGGACACTCTCACGCTGCTGGAAAACTGGGTTGAGAAGGGGCAGTCCCCGCCGGATGCAGTGACGGCCTACAACATTGACACGAACACGCTCAAGCGCCTGCGGAGCATGCCAGCCTGCCGCTATCCGTCATATGCGAAGTACAATGGCGCGGGTGACCCGAACAATGCCGAAAGCTTCACCTGCGAGAAGCGTTCTGATCCACTCGCGTTTGATCCTAAACCGTAATGAGCGCCTAAGCCCGGCACCTCACACAGCAAGCTCCGGCCGTCGGCCGGGGCTTGCTCCTCTACGGAACGTCGACAGACGAATACGCTGGTCAGCATGATAGGTGGGCTAAGAAGCGGCATGCCCTGAGCCAGACGTCCCTGCAGCTTTGTAGCATGGCAGCGCATCCCATACCTAAGGTCTCCTTCTGGCACTTCTCGGGAGTAGGCAGAGTGTCGGCCCTAGCACGGAACAGCGGACGTTCCTGAAGGTCAGGTGATCGTCAGTGCCTGACCTCTTGCAGACCTTCAACCTTCTCCTATCCTGGAGCCGCGAACTGGCCCCGAAGGGTAGGAATCATGACATACGCAATTCGCTTCCATGAGACTGGAGGGCCTGAGGTTCTCGTCTGGGAGAAGGTTGACGTCGGCCAGCCAGGGGCGGGTGAAGCCCGTGTCCGGCACACGGCCATCGGCCTCAACTATGTCGATACCTATGTGCGCACGGGCGTCTACCCGGCCTCCCTGCCAAGCGGCCTTGGCACAGAGGCTGCTGGCGTGGTCGAGGCGGTCGGCCCGGGCGTCACAGACGTAAATGTCGGTGATCGCGTTGCCTATTCAGGCGGTCCCCAAGGCGCGTATTCCGAAGAGCGGGTAATGCCGGCGGATCGCCTAGTCGTGTTGCCGGACGGCATCTCCGATCAGCAGGCGGCGGCGATGATGCTCAAGGGCATGACGGCCCAATACCTCATCCGGCAGACCTACAAGGTCAAGGAAGGCGACACCATCCTGTTCCACGCGGCAGCCGGCGGGGTCGGCCTCATCGCGTGCCAATGGGCCAAGGCGCTGGGCGCGACCGTCATCGGCACCGTCGGCAGCGATGAAAAAGCCGAACTCGCCAAGGCTCATGGCTGCGACCATACCATCCTCTACACGCGCGAGAACTTTGTCGAGCGGGTGAGGGAGATCACTGGCGGCAACATGGTGCCGGTCGTGTACGACTCAGTCGGTAGGGACACCTTCTCCGCCTCTTTGGACTGTGTTGCCCCTCGGGGGCTCATGGTGCTCTTCGGGCAATCATCGGGAGCGGTCGAACCGATCAATCTGAGCATCCTGGCCCAGAAGGGCTCGCTCTATGTGACGCGCCCCACCTTGGGAACCTATGCCGCAAAGCGGGACGATCTTTTGGCCATGGCCCAGGACCTGTTCGATGTCGTGCTCTCAGGCAAGGTCAAGGTCGAGGTCGAGGTCAACCAGATATATCCGTTGCAGAATGCAGCCAAGGCCCATCAGGATCTGCAAACTCGAAAGACCACCGGATCAACAATCCTGACTCTGTAGCAGTCTGGCCCGGACCGATAATAGACAGGATGGGAGGTCTCCTAACAATCCTACGTCAGTTCATGGCACGCCTCGGCCGGAAGAGCTTGGTCCGCTTCGGCGCTTAACAGCCGACCTGCGTTGAGCGGCCGGAACGTGAAAGGTTGACCCAAGCTAACGTTTACTCTTGGAGGCGACAGGGCTGGCACAGAACCTGGCCGCACAAGGAGCCTCGTTCCGTAAGGCCCGGTTCCGCGCAATCGGCAGGCAATCTTCCTGCTTTCTCGCAAGGCCACACGCGCTAACGCCCGATCTCCTTTTGGGCAGGGTCCCTCCCGGCTAGAGCGGTATAAAATAGTCTACCTCGGCGGTCCTCAATCCGCCAAGAGGCGGAACTGCCGAGAGATGGAGGCATCCATGTTGTTTGTTGTCATCGGCAAGCCAAAGGCTGCGAGCTCAGGCAAGGAGCGGATCGCCCGCCGCGTAAGCTGGGAGTACCCTGCGGGCATGCGGATGGTTGCTGAATACTGGCCCATGTCCACGGAGGTGGCCGTCATTGCCGTGGCCGAGGCTGACAACGTCGCCTCGATCATGAGAGCTATCGTGGATTGGGATGATGTCTTTGACTTGACTGTCGTGCCCGCCATGACAGCCGAGCAAGGCCTTGAAATGGCGAAGCAGATGCAGGCCGGCCCCTCAGCCTGAGGTCTTTGCGAGGGGGGCGCAGACGATATCCTAGTGCGTCTCCGGCTCACGGGGACGCACGTGTGCCCCCATTAATGTGCTGGTGCCATATACAGCCTTCTGCAATATTTCACTGTGGCCGCCAGATTGAAATGTCTGGTGGCCTGCAGCGCTGTCTGAGGTCATCACGCTCAGCGCTAGGCCATTGAAAGTCTGCCCTCCACTCTGAGTGGGAAAACTCACAAAACGCAGGCAAAACCCGTTAAGTTGACAATGAACCACCTCCACGACGAGAGCGAGCGCGGTATTGACTGTCCAACCGAACACCGGACACTCGATTGCGGATCTGGGCTGCGTCGAGCAGACCTTGCTCATTCCCCTGGCCGCACGCGCGCTCGCCCGCCGTCTTCTCCCTCACCGCGGCTTTGCTGATCCAGCGGCCGAAGCGATCGTCGCGCGCCTCTTCATGTGCTAAAGTGCCAGGGCTTGAGCGGCGAGGGGAGGCGGCTATGTACCTGGTCATCCGCAGGTTCAACCACATCAGCTCGGTGGCTGAAGCCGCCCGTCGCGCCGAAAGCGGCATCGGTCAACTGCTCAAGCAATCTCCTGGGTTCCAGGGCTATTACGTGTTCGATGCCGGCGACGGTATCGGCGGGTCCGTAAGCCTGTTTGACAGCCAAGAGGCTGCTCAGGCGGCCAACGAGAAGGCTCTTGCCTGGATCCGCAGCAGCTTGGTCGACATGATCGACGGCGAACCCGAAATCACCATGGGCGAGGTGCTGGCGGTCGTCACACCCTGACATCTCGTTGCAGAATATATTCGGAAGACTTCCAGGTTCACGAAGAGTTCAGACGCAGGATGGTAGAACAGCACTCCGCATCGACGTTGATGTCGTGCCAGCAAGCTCCTAGGTCGTTATTGTTCAAGTTCATAATCAGCGTATGAAATGAAGCGAAACCCAAAGCCTTTCTCTGTTGAAATCAAGAAATCCCGCGATCCCGGTCAGCGTAGACAACCCCCGTCAAGGCATCTGTTCGAGACGACGCTGGCCGAAACCAATAAGATCTTCCGGAAGGAAGAGCCTCGGGCTACCGTTGAATCATCGGCTGGCCGACGCATTCTGCCGAGCATCGTGGCGCCCGTGCGGAGAAGTTGGGTGCCCGTTGAGCCTGTCCGACGCAAGTGCTTTTCAGGGAAAGCCGTCTCGGAACAGATGGAACCCGATCTGACTGCGACGGTTGTTGAAACCGTGACGGGCGCGTACTCAGAAGAAGCGCTGGTGATCGCCAAAGCCGTGCTGCAGACTGAGGTTGCTCCTGTCGTTGCTGAGGAGGCAACGCCGGCCCATAATGCTCAGCCCGTACAGAGTGAAAGTCTTAAAGTCAGGTCCCGCAGGTTACGGAAGAAAGCTTCTCAAGCTGTTGAACCGATCACAGCATCCAAACCAGAGCCAATGCAAGTGGCAGAGGTGATTGAACCATTGGTGGTGACATCGTTGAAGGCTGGCGAACGCAGGTTGACCAAGCGTCAAGCTGCCACTGTTCAACTGCCACGATATGAGCGTTGGAAGCGGCGCCTCCATCCAGCGTCCTGGTGAGGGCAATCCGTTCTACTGTTGTTGGCCGTGCATTGGCCGGCGCTCGGCAAAGGCTTTCGGTCATGAGGCTATAAGTTAGGGTAGGGCTGATGCTTAACTTCTCAGTCTCGGATCAAGAGCAACCAAGGAGCTTTGAGCTCCCGGAAATTCCATGGGAGAAGATCGTCGGGCGGCAAAAAAAAATAGCGCTCGAAATTAAATCGTTCGACGCCCGGCTTGAGGCCTCTGGGTTGGCCGCCGGCTGGCAATCCCGGTGCGACATGAATGAGGCGGTGAGGGCGCTGCTGCTGGACGGTCATCTGGTCGATATCGGCGACCTGGTACTGCATGACGCCGGCATGGATGTCCGGAGCCCGACTCACGAGCTCACGCGAGCTGCATCAGCTTTAAGGGCGCGACGGGCTGCAATGGTCAGGAAGGCGCCTTGGCCGATTTCCTACGATGGGCTGGCGGCTCTGCGCGGGATTGGGCCGCTGAAAGCCGATGAGCCGAAGGCCAAGGGCAAAAGGAAGGTCGATCCGGACGATGAGGAGGCCTATCCAGCCTTCGCCAACGATGCCGATCCGTGGGAAGCGCACTTTGCGGAAATCGACGCCCTGCTCGATCGGACGGACAAGGTTCTGGCCGGCGAAACCCCGCTGCCTAAGAGCCGATCGCACTTGGTCTACGATCCGGACGTGGACGAGGCCGAGAATGAAGACGCCTGGCTTGATGTGGTGAAGCGGGCTTCCCACTGGCCGGCAGCAGCCGCGGCCGCCGTCGCCTGGGATGCCTGGCTCGATCTGAACCTCTATACCCGGCAGCCGTGGCTCGGACTGATCATGGCCGCGTCGATCCTCCGGGCTCGAGGACTGACAAGTCATCTCCTGCCGTTGGCCGCTGGGTTTAAGCAATCGAAATTCCGGCCGCAGGGCAGGGAAGGGATCCTGGAAAAGCTGCAGGGCTTCTGCCAGGTGCTCGAAGAGGCCGTTGAGATCGCCAACAAGGATCTTGAGAGACTGATCCTCGCTCAACAGCTCATGAATCGTGTGGCTGATAAATGCCGCAGCAATTCCAGTCTGCCCGGGCTCGTAGACCTATTCCTGTCGCGCCCTCTGGTGACCGTGCCACTGAGCGCCAAACTCCTTAAGGTGACGCCCAAGGCCGTGGACCTGATGCTCCTGCAGCTGGGAGGAGCCCTGCCCAGGGAACTAACCGGCCGGCGACGCTATCGGGCTTGGGGGATCGTTTAGCTCCTGCGAGTCAGCCAAATTATCCAATTCTGGCTTACCTGATCCGACTGCAGCAAATGCTGTCACCGCGTGCGACCTGAGTTCAAGAGCAGCTTTCCTCGGAGAACCGGACATTCCGGAAAGTCCGCAAATTTCGCCACCTGACCGATACCGACGATCGGCGTGGCGGGCCGGCTGATGGCCCTAGACCTCTACCAGACCCCCCCCCCCTCAAAACCGGGTGCTCGCCTGATCGTGCCCGGCCGAGGGTGGTGTATCGTCGGAGAAGGCATGTGAGACGCTAGATCTGCCCAGCCGGACAGTCCTCATGGAGGTCATGACCGGTAGTCCGGAGCCTGATCACCGACGACCGTGAGATTGTCCGGGACGGCCGCATCGCGATGCGGGAGACCTGGGAATATTAGGGGGGCTCGGTCTGGGTATTATGAGACGTTTCTCAGGGTTTTCCCGCAGTGCCGCGGCCGAGCTTTTGGTCTACGATAGGACGTTGCGGGGAGGGCTCATCAAGCCATGACGCGGATGATGATGATGATGACGACGTCGTCCGCTCCAGTCTCCATTCGATCCAGACCGGCCAGCCGGGATGGGAGGTTGTTGCCGAGGCGTAGCGCGGTCGAATGGCCGTTACCACGTCCTTGCCCTCCCAGCAGGCTTCGAGTGTGCGTAGGATGGTTTCTATCAAGAAGCCAGTCCTGACTTTGCGGGTTCGACGCACATGACGTGGAAGGTCCAGAGTGACGAGATCCATAACATCGCGGCTGTGGCTCCACGAACGGCGAACCGCCATGGCAACCGATCTCGATCGATCGGACCACGTCGAATGGGAGCTCCGCCTCGTGGTACGATCAGCGGGTGCCGCCGAGGACATCCTACGCCCGTGGGCCGGAGCGCTCGACCTCATAGGTGGCGTCGGCTTTGACGATGGCCGTCGGGAAGTCGAGTTCGACCGTGCGCAAGGCCGGATTCCCCCTGCCGGCGGCGGCGAAGGCGGAACAGTCCCTCCGGTCGGCCGTGGCACAGCCCTGAAACAGGGAGCGAACATACCCCGAGACTACAGGATGACAGGCAATCGACGCGGTTTCGTTGCTAGGGGGGCGTCCTTGCCCGACGTGTTGCTGGCGTTCCAGGCCGCCACGCCGATTCGGGCACGGCCCGCCTCGAAGGGGCCGGGATGAACCTATTCGTTTTGGTGTGGGCTCGCGAGTGGCTCGGACCATGGTCGGCAATCGGTATCGAACGAGGACGTGGCTATGATGAAGCGCACCTTTCTGAACCTTTATGTCGCCTCACCGGCCTTGGCTGGCGCACTGTCCCTGGCCTTGCCCGGGCAGGCCGTTGCCCAGGGGAGCCCGCAACGTGAAGCCTTCTTCGGCCAGACTCATGTCCATACGAGCTGGTCCCTGGACGCCTACATCATCGGCAACACGCTCAACGGACCGGAGGAAGCGTACAAGTACGCGATAGGAGAACCGATCAAGCACCCGGCAGGCCAGATGGTGCAGATCACCCGCCCGCTCGACTTCCAGGGTGTGACCGATCATTCCGAGTACGCTGGCATGATGAGCCTGGCGAACGACCCGACGTCCCCCCATCAGCAAGCTTCCGATCGCCGCGAAGCTCAGGGCGCGCACCCCGGCGGAGGTGCAGGCAACCTTTCAGTTCCTGGCGGGCTCGATTGCCAAGGGCGAACCCATCAAGGAATTGACCGATCCCCAGATCGCCGGCTCGGTCTGGACACGCAACAACGCCATCGCGGACAAGTATTACAAGCCGGGGACGTTCACGACATTCTGCTCCTACGAGTGGACGTCGATGCCGAACAACCAGAACATGCATCGCAACGTCTTCTTCAAGGACTGTGCCAAGGTGCCCGTGGCTCCGTTTTCGGCCATCGATTCCGACAAGGCCGAAGACCTCTGGACCTGGATGAACGGCCAGCGCCGGGCCGGCAATGAGGTGCTCGCCATCTCGCACAACGCCAATCTCAGCAACGGGCTCATGTTTCCGATCGACGTGGACGGCAAGGGCCGCCCGATCGATGACGCCTGGGCGCAGGAGCGACTTCTCAACGAACCGCTGACCGAACTCAAGCAGGTGAAGGGGGCGTCCGAAACTCACCCTGAACTCTCGCCGACCGATGAGTTCGCCAATTTCGAGATCATGAACTACCTGATCGGCATCGATAACAGTTCGGCCAAACTGAATGGCTCGTACGCGCGACAGGCCTACCAGAATGGGCTCGCGATGCAGGATGCCCGCGGGTTCAATCCCTATAAGTTCGGCGTCGTCGGCGCCGGCGACTCCCATAACTCGGCAACCTCCTATTCGCAGTCGAACTTCTTTGGCGATCACGGCTTGGTCGATCCCACGCCGGAAGCGCGTCTTTCCGGCACCGTGGCATCCGGAATGAACATCCTTCAGACCGGAACCTCTGGCTTGGCCGGCGTATGGGCCGAGGAGAATACGCGAGACGCGATCTTCGCGGCCATGCGGCGCAAGGAGACCTTCGCGACAAGCGGCGTGCGCATCAGGGTGCGGTTGTTCGGCGGATGGGAGTATGGACACGACCTGGTGAGTCAAAGGGACTGGGTCCAGGTTGCCTACGCGCAGGGCGTGCCGATGGGCGGCGATCTGCCGGCCGCGAAGGGCAAGGCGCCCTCATTCGTCGTCTCGGCCGTCAAGGATCCCGAGGACGGCAATCTCGACCGCATCCAGATCATCAAGGGCTGGAGCAAGAACGGCCAGACGTTCGAGAAGATCTATGATGTGGCGTGGTCCGGCGATCGCAAGGTTGACCCCGGGACAGGAAAGCTTCCGCCGGTGGGCAACACGGTCGACGTCGTGAAGGCCATCTACACGAACACGATCGGGGCGGTGGAGCTCAAGCAGGTCTGGACGGATCCGGACTTCGATCCCGCGCTACAGGCCGTCTATTACGCCCGCGTGCTGCAAATCCCCACCCCGCGCTGGAGCACCTACGACGCCAGCAAGCTCGGAGTGCTGCCGCCAAGCGACGTTGCCGCCACCGTCCAGGAGCGCGCGTGGACCTCGCCGATCTGGTACACGCCCTCGGAGGTGGCGCGCGCCGCCGCGCCACGCGGCCCGACGGTCGCGGACCTGAGGCAGAGGGGCGCAACGGCGCTCGACGATGCTCAATTGAAGCTTCTGGCACAGGGCAAGATCCTCAAGGTACGCAACACCGTCACCGGCAAGAACTTCGACATCCTCTATGGCGCAGACGGTCGGCGCGTCGTCACCGAGCTGGATGGGAAGGCGCCCACCGCAGGGCAAGCCTTCGAGGTCTTGCACAACGGCGTGTCCGGCTCGACCGCCAGTTACGTCATCCGCGATGGTCAACTCGTCACGACGATCGACAAGACGCCATTCGCGGTGACGGTGTTCAAGCTCGGCGACAAGTATTACGGGGCCCGCAGCAACGAGTTTGGCTACGCCAATTACGAGATGGACGCGACCGCCTCGACGCCGTGACCCCACCGGCCACGGGCAAGCAGAGTATAGCCGGGCGCACCAAACGGGTCCTTGCCCGGCTAGCCTCCCACCCCATGCGGGCGTGCCCTGACGTCGAGCACGCTCACTGCCATCGATGCAGCGAGGCGAAGCCATGATACCCGGCGAACACAAGAATCCTGTCGGACGCCCCGGGCTCCGGCGCTGGCTCCGCGATCCCCTGCTGCACTTCCTGCTCATCGGGATCGCGCTGTTCGGCGGGTTCCGCTGGCTCAACCCGCCCCCCGAACGGGCCGATCTGGCGGACCGGATCGTGCTGACATCGGATGACCTGCGCCAGATCGCGATCGCCTGGATGGCGCAGGGGCGATCGAGGCCGACCCCCGAACAGGTGGGGACCCTCGTCGAAGGCAAGGTCCGGGAAGAGGTGCTCTACCGCGAGGCCCTGGCGCTCGGTCGTCGCTGCGTGAGCCGGAGCGGCAGGAGCTCGAAACCTGGTTCCGAGCGCGCTCGGACGCCTTCGCCGCGCCACCCCGTGCCTCGTTCACGCACATCTACTTTGCGTCCGACAAGCACGGCGAGGCCGGCAAGGACGAGGCCGCCAAGGCGCTTGGAGCCATCGCAGGACAGCCGCGGGAAGCGC
The DNA here is from genome assembly GCF_002741015.1 of Microvirga ossetica. Lineage (NCBI taxonomy): Bacteria > Pseudomonadati > Pseudomonadota > Alphaproteobacteria > Hyphomicrobiales > Methylobacteriaceae > Microvirga > Microvirga ossetica. The sequence goes on from NZ_CP016620.1 coordinate 43,154, forward strand.
GGGCTGCTTCGACGCTTGGCGATCCCTTCATGTTCCAGGACGTCTACGGCGACCGGACCCCCGCGCAGATCGTCTCGCTGTTCGGCCCCGGGTTCGCGACGGCTCTATTCACCACCAAGCCGGGATCGTGGCAGGGGCCGATTGCATCGGGCTACGGTTGGCACCTTGTCTTCGTCGACGCGATCACGCCGCCGCGCGTGCCGGCGTTCGAGGGGGTCGAGGCGGCGGTGCGGGCCGAGTTCATCGCCGAGCAGCGTGCCCGCTCCAAGGAGAAGGCGTTTGCGGCGATGCGGGCCCGTTACACCGTGGTCATGCCGGAAGAGGACACTAGGCAAGCCAGCGTAGGCAGCGCGGCAATGGGGGAGCCATGAGCGCCATGGGCCGATCCCTCCGGATGTGGGCTGCCATCATCATTGGGCTCTCGGCGGCCTTGTGGTCGCTCGGATCCGCGATCGCTCATGATGCCCGCCCGGCCTATCTGGAGATCACGGAGACGGCGCCGGGCCGCTATGGCCTCCTGTGGCGCACGCCGCTTCTGTCCGGCATGCCCCTGCCGGTGCGGCTTGGACTTCCGGCCAACGTCCGCAACGTGACGGCGCCAGCACAGCGCGAACTGCCCGACTCCGTTGTCGAGCGCCGGCTCGTCACCGTCGATGGCGGGCTTGCCGGCAGGCGCATCGACTTCATCGGACTGCAAGGCACGATCACCGATGTCCTGGTCCGGACCCAGACACTCGACGGCGACCATTCCACGACGCTGGTGCGGCCCTCGAGGCCGTGGATCGACATCGAGGCCGCCCAGGGCCCGCTGACGATCGCGGGCGCCTATATCAGCCACGGGGTCGAGCACATCCTGCTCGGCTTCGACCACCTGCTGTTCGTGCTGGCCCTTGTCCTCATCGTCCGGGACTGGCGGGTTCTCCTGTGGACCGTTACCGCCTTCACGCTGGCACACTCAATCACGCTCTCGCTCGCAACCCTCGGCTTCGCGCAGGTTCCCGGACCGCCGGTCGAGGCCACCATCGCGCTCAGCATCCTGCTGCTCACCTACGAGATCGTCCGGATCGGACGCGGCGAGGCGAGCCTCACGGCGCGATGGCCATGGGTCGTGGCGTTCTCGTTCGGACTTCTGCACGGCTTCGGCTTCGCGGGCGCGCTCACGGAACTCGGCCTGCCTAAGGGCGACATACCGCTGGCCCTTTTCTCGTTCAACGTGGGCGTCGAACTCGGCCAGCTCGCCTTCATTGCCGTGGTGCTCGGGGTGATCGCACTCGCCAGGCGGCTGCCACTGCCAGGCCTTGTGCAGCGATATGCCCTGACTGCCACGACGTACGCTTTGGGCGGGCTTGCGGCATTCTGGTTCGTCGAGCGGGTCGCAGGCTTCTGGACCTAGGAGAAGGCCACCGTGGCCTCCCGAACGAGGCGGCCGGACGAGGCTCACGCAAACGGTTCCGACGAACTGCCTATTGCACACGGAGGTTACGATGTTCAACGCAAAGCCAAGGCACGGCAAGTTCTCACTGCTGGCGGTTCTCCTCTTCGCAACCGTTCTGAACGGGGGCAACGAAGCCTTCGCCCAAGCGGCAATCCCCCCATCCATTTCGACGCCAGACCGGGTCGACTCCCGCCTCGGCATCCTTGAGTTCAAGGACGGTGCACCCAGTGCGGCGACCGTGGACAAAATCTACGACAACCTGGATTTCACCCACGCCTTCGAAGCGTTCGTGAACACCTTCGGGGGCGTGAGCGTGGCCGCCATCCACAAGGGCCTTCAGGGAATCGGGGTAAAGGACAACGAAGTCATCGTTTACTCCGATCTGATGGATGCCAAGTCGCTGTTCCTGACCGCCAACGCGGACACGGTCTATTTCATCGGTGTCCTCGACCTTTCCAAAGGGCCGATGGTGGTGGAGGTGCCACCCGGCGCGCTCGGCACCGTCGACGACTACTGGTTCCGCTGGATCATCGATATCAGTCTGCCCGGCCCCGATCGCGGCGAGGGTGGGAAGTACCTCGTCCTGCCGCCCGGTTACGACGGTCCGGTGCCGGAGGGCGGGTACTTCGTCGCTCGCTCCAAGACCACCCGCGTCCTGTGGTTCGGCCGCTCGTTCATGGAGAACAAAAGCGACCCCAAGCCCGCGGCTGAATTGATCAGAAAAGCCACCAGGGTCTATCCCTATGAACCCGGCGGTTACGGCACCAGCATCGCCGAGTATCTCGGCGGCAACGGCAAACTCGGTCGGATCACCCGGCCGCCGCCAACCGTCTTCCACGAAGGCAGCGGCAAGGCGTTCAGCACGCTCCCGCCAAACGACTTCAGCTATTACGAGATGCTCAACGAGATCGTGCAGCGGGAACCGGCGACGTCGCTCGATCCCGAACTGATGGGTCCGCTCGCCGCCATCGGCATCGTCAAGGGCAAGCCGTTCGCGCTCGACGCAAGGATGAAGAAGATCCTCACCGACGCGGCGGCGCTCGGCAATGCCACCTCGCGCGCCCTGTTCATGAATCCGCGCGAGGCGGAAGGCTGGTACTACTATCCCGGGTCGGCCTGGTGGAACCAGATGCTTGCGGGCGGCTATGGGTTTGAAACTCCGATCCCGCTGATCACGCCCGAGGGTGCCAAGCCCTTCCCGCCCACCGGCTACCGCATGCTGAACCAGCGGACGGGTTTCTTCTACGGCACCACCGGGATTACGCCCGCGATGGCCATGCGCCTGACCGGCATCGGCTCGCAGTACCTCTATGCGCAGGTGGATTCGCGCAAAGAGTATTTCGATGGCGCCAAGACCTACAAGGTGACCCTGCCGAAGGACATCCCGGCGGTGAACTTCTGGTCGTTGACCGTCTACGACAACCAGACGCGCTCGATGTTCGACACACCGCAGCGCTATCCGCGGGCCGGCAGCCAGAGCTATCCCTCGCCCGCCGCCGAACCGGAGGCCGACGGCTCCACCACGGTGTACTTCAGCCCGACCCAGCCCGCAGGGATCAAACGGGGCAACTGGATTCAGACCGATCCGAACAAGGGCTGGTTCACGTACCTGCGCCTCTACGGCCCGCTTGAGCCGTTCTTCGCCAAGACCTGGCGACCGAGCGAGATCGAATTGGTGCAGTGAGGCGGCCCAGCTCGGCCTGCCGGGCCCGGATCAGGAAGCCTATCCCTTCCCTTGCATGAGGAGACGTTCGAATGCTTACGAAACGCGATCTTCTGCTTCGTTCGGCCGCGTTGGCTGCGATCACTGCCGCGACGATGAAGTCCGCCCCGGTGAGCGCACAAACCGACGTCACCCCCACGGAGGCCCGCGCCATCGCCAAGGAGGCCTACATCTACGGCTTCCCGATCGTGGACAACTACCGCATCCAGCACGCCTATTGGGTGGATCGCACGAACCCTGAATACAAAGGGGGGTTCAACCAGGTCTGGAATGCTTCACGTCTGTTCTCGCCTGCGGACACAGCAATCCAAACGCCCAACTCGGATACGCTTTACTCCATGATCGGCGCGGACCTGCGTGCCGAGCCGCTGGTGCTCACCGTGCCGGCGATGGAAAAGGACCGCTATTTCTCAATCCAGTTCATCGATTACTACACCTTCAATTTCGACTACGCCGGCACCCGTACGACCGGCAACGGGGGTGGCACCTTCCTGCTCGCTGGGCCAGGCTGGAAAGGCGAGACCCCCAAGGGTATCGATAAGGTCTTTCGCTCGGAGACCGAACTGGCATTCCCTGCGTATCGCACCCAGCTCTTCAACCCTGGTGACATCGAAAATGTGAAGAAGGTCCAGGCCGGTTACAGGGTGCAGGCGCTCTCGGCGTTTCTCGGACAGCCCGCACCAAAGGCTGCAACCGCCATAGACTTCATCGAGCCGCTGACGCCCGATCAAGAGAAAGCATCGCTCAAGTTCTTCACAATCCTGAACTTCGTTCTGCAATTCTGCCCGACGGTAACGTCCGAGACGGAACTGATGGCGCGTTTCGCTAGGATCGGCGTGGGTGCGGGCAAAACCCTGAATGTGAACTCGCCCGAGATGAAAGCGGCCATCGAGCAAGGCATGGCCGATGCATGGAAGGAACTACAAGACTTCGAGCGGACGGAGATCAATACCGGCAGGGTGACCCCAGCCAATCTCTTCGGCACGCGTGAATTTCTGAAAAACAACTATCTGAATCGTTGGACGGGCGTCGTTCTCGGCATCTACGCCAACTCCAAGGCTGAGGCGCTATATCCGATCTACAGAGTTGATGCTGCGGGAGACAAGCTCGATGCTTCGAAAAACCGCTACGTGTTGCGCTTTGCCCCGGGTCAGTTGCCGCCGGTCAACGCGTTCTGGTCTCTGACCATGTATGACCTGCCGCAGAGCTTGCTGGTGGCCAATCCGCTCAATCGCTACCTAATCAACTCGCCAATGCTGCCGAACCTCAAGCTCGATGCCGACGGCGGGCTGACGATTTACATTCAGCGCGAATCTCCGGGGGCCGACAAAGAAGCCAACTGGCTTCCGGCGCCGAAGGATTTGTTCTGGACGGCCCTGCGCCTCTACTGGCCGAAGGAAGAGGCGGTGGATGGCAAGTGGAAACATCCGCCGCTGAATCGGGTGACATAAGGCGGCCTTAAGCCTTTAAGTTTCGAACGTCTGGATTTGGCACTCCTGAGACCTAAGGGCTTGGTCCGCTTCATCGCTCAAGAGCCGACGTTCGTTGAGCGGCCGGAATTTCAAAGTTTGGTAGAGTCGAGGTGTGGCGCGGTGGCGGTAGGATCGGCCTATCTGTTTCCGCCGCTTTCGCCTGGCGGTGCCTCATTAGCCGAGCCGTTGCTCCGTTTCCACACCCCGCTCATCGAACCGGACATGCAGATCTCCCGCATCCGGCTCTCGGACAAGACCTCACGCCTTCACCCACGGCACGTCGTGCCCAAGCCGGCTCAGGCGGACGAGCCCGAAGTGCCCGTAAAGATGCGAGAGGGGATAAGCCCCGCCCTTGCGTCGCCTGACCTTATGCTTGGAGCGCAACCACCGGCGCAACCGCACCGCTGTATAGGTGTCGAGCGCCCGGTACGCCGGGTTGACGGTGCCTACTGAGAAGTAGTTCGCCCATCCGCGTAGCGTGCGGTTCAACTTGCCCACCAGCACTGTGGTCTCTTGCCATGTTCCCGCTCGGGCGGTCAGCGCATGGATCTTCTCGACCGCGCGCCGGATGCTCTTCTTCGAGGGCCGTTGCGCCAGGCGGGCCTGGCCGGTTCTCGCCGAATACATCCGTCCGAACGTGTACCCCAGGAAGTCGAACTCGCCTTCCGGCACCTTGCAGATGCGTGTCTTCTCCTCGTTCACCGTCAGCTTCAGCTTGCCCATGATCTCGCGCAGCCGGTGCAAGGCCTCTTCGGCTTTGCCCTTCCTGCACAGGATCACGAGGTCGTCCGCATAGGTCACGATGCGACTGCCGAGGCTGTGCTCCAGCCCGAGCTTCTTCCATCCCAGCACAAACCGGCGCATGTACAGATTGGCCAGCAAGGGTGAGAGGGGTGAGCCCTGCGGGATGCCGCGCCGTTGATCGCGCGCCTCCGTTGTCCGTGTCGTCTGTCCTCGTGTGTCGGTTTCTTCCACGGGGCAGTCCAGCCACCCTCTGATCAGGTGCAGCACGCGCCGATCCACGATCCGGCGCGCCACTGACGTTATCAGCTCGGCATGGGGAATGCTCCCGAAGTAGTCCGCGAGGTCGGCGTCCACGACGTCCGGATGGCCTCGAAACAGCAGCTCTTCCACCTCGATCACCGCCTGCTGGGCATTGCGCCCAGTCCGGTAGGCATAGAGTTCCGGTGGAAGGTCGGCCTCGAAGATCGGGTCCAGCACCAGCATCGCTGCCGTCATGCAGACTCGATCCCGCACGGTCGAGATGCCCAGCGGCCTGAGTTTGCCGTTGGCCTTCGGAATGAACACGCGTCTGATCGGGTCCGGTCGGTAAGTCTCCTGCCTGAGCGCAAGCGCCAGTTCACCCAGCCATCCCTCGACCCCATATGCCTCGATGTCCGCAAAGTCCTGACCGTCGCCACCCGGTGCGCCCTTGTTCGAGCGGCACTGGGCATAGGCATGCGCCAGGATGTCCTCGCGGCTGATCTTGTCGTACAGGGCGTAAAAGCGATAACCGGCCTCTGCCTTCGCTTTCGCGTGCAACGCCGTCTGCAGTTTCTGAACACTCTTCGGAGTTGATAGGTTGCCCAATCTCCAGGTCCCTCACCACGTCGTGCGTCTGTCTTGAACTGAGGCCCCTTTCCTCCACCGGCATTACCCGGCTTCCAAGGTCCTACGAGCCTCTCCGCCACCCCAGGGCGCCCGGTCTGTCCCTCGCGGGCCTCCGGTTGGTCATCCCTGACCACGTCCTGGGGCTTCCCGTGTTGCGTGCGCTTTCCTTGTGTCCATGCTGCCGCCACTACCCCGGTGCAGCGGCTGGGCGTACCCTTTGCTCATTCACCCAGCCGTATCAGCCTTCCCCGAAAGGGTTGTCGGGTCGGCCTGCACATCGTCCTTTTCGAGGCTTGCTCAGCGTTCACTCACGTTGCGGCCTGCACACTCGCGCGGTCACCAATTCGTGACCCGCTATCCGAAGGCTTCAGCCATTTCGTTACCTCCATGACTGCTCCGGTTGCTTCCGGCTGGAGCTTTTGCCGGGTGGGACTTGCACCCACTGGAAAGCGCCGCCTTGTCACGGCGCACACCCTGAGCGGACCTTTGGAGTTCACGACACATCGTGGAGCAGGTTCCATTCCCGCCAGGGCCGACGGAACGCGCTGATCATACGGGCGTCGTTGTCGCGTTCGATACCGCCTCTATCATTCCGGTGACACGGCGAGCTGCCGGGACGCAGGTTCAAGGGAATGACACGATGAGCATCTTCAGCAGGATCAAGGACGCAATCTTCGGAGGATCTGCGACAGCGCAGGAAGCTCCTCAAGCGCCATCGGCCACGGCACCGCCCACGCCAGGGTCTGCCGCAGCCCCTGGTGCCAGTGGAACGACGGCTTCGGTGCCCCAAGGCACGGCGGCCTCTTCGGCCACGAGCGCAACGCCGATGGCCCAGGTCGACGTCGAGGCGGTGCTGACGGATCGCGCCGCGAAGAAGGGGCAGAAGCTCGACTGGCGCAAGTCGATCGTCGACCTGATGAAGCTGCTCGATCTCGACAGCAGCCTCGACGCGCGCAAGGAACTCGCCAAGGAGCTGAACTACACCGGCGACACCTCCGATTCCGCCTCCATGAACGTCTGGCTGCGCAAGCAGGTCATGAGCAAGCTCGCGGCGAGTGGCGGCAAGGTGCCCGACGACCTCAAGGACTAGGGCCGCGCCGCGTTAACGGGGCCTTTCAAGGTGATCGGCGGCTTGGAGCGTGCCAAGGCGGGCGGGCCTTCCGGGGGTGTTTGATCAGCCTGCGCATATATCTGGGAATCGCGCGCCTCACGCGGCCTCCGGCTGGTCGGACCTCGCGCCTTCGGCGACGATCTCGAGCATGTCGTCGGGCAGCGGCCGCTGCAACTTCAACGCCTCTTCGACCGGCGCGGTGAGCCAGGTCTCGTACTCCTCCCGGGTCGTCAGAATCACCGGCATGGCCTTCGGGTGGACCGGTCCGACGACGCCGTTCGGCTCGGACGTGAGGAACGAGTAGAGCAGGTGCTCACCCTCGACCGGCTCGGCCTTCGTGCCGCGCACGCCCGTCCACGGCCGCCAGATGTCCGCGAAGGCGGCAAGCGGCCTGTCCTTATTGAGCGCGAACCACACCGGCGTCTTGCGCGGCTTGGTGTCAGCGTACTCGCTGAAACTGGACATCGGAATCAGCGCCCGGTGCTGCGGCTTCAGCCAGGCGCGCCAGAACGGCGACGACACGTTGCGCACGTTGGTGACCGGCTGGGTGCCGACCTTGGGCGGCGGCGGGAAGCCCCAGCGCATCCGGATCAGCTCACGCTCGCCGTTGAGCGTTCTCACCACAGGAGCCATCTGGTCCGGGAAGATCGCGGGCAGAGGCGGCACGTTGCCGGCACTGTCGCGGGCGACCTCGAAGGCCCGGCGCATCGCCTCCTGGGTGGTGTAGCTCGAGTAGAGATTGCACACGGGCGGGGTCCTCCGGCGGGGCATGGCACCTTATGCGGTTGCGGCGGTTCTCAAAAGGTGAAGAGGCTGGCATAGCTCCGACATGGCCGACAATACGACGACAGCGATCTCCGAATTCACAGGCCAGCCTGTCGACATGGGGTCTGAGGAATCTCCGGACGGGACAGCGTCTGATTTGGCGTTGTGACGGCCTGACCTGATGATAGGATCCTTTTCGGCGCACGAGCTATGAATAGCCCCTAGCGGGGTAGGCTCACCGCATCCGGAACCTGGAGATTGCCGCCATGACGCCAGCCTGGGCCGTCGGACTGATGACCGGAACCGTCCTCGACGGCAACATCGACATCGCTCTGATCAAAACCGACGGCGAGACGATCCAGGAGTTCGGGCCTTGGACGCTCGCGCCCTATCCGCCCGAGCTCCGCCCCCTTCTCCGAGACGCTATGGCGGAGGCACGCGACTGGAACTTTGAAGGGCCTGAGCCTGCAATATTCGCACGGGCAGAAGACGCCCTCACCCGAGCGCAGTCAGCGGCCGTCACAGCCTTTCTCCACGAGAACGGCATCAAGCCATCGGACATCGCCGTCGTCGGCTTTCATGGCCAGACTATGCTCCACCGAGCCCCTGAAGTGGAGCGTCGCGGACAGACGCGGCAGCTCGGGAACGGGGCTTTGATGGCCAGCCTCATCGGTACGAACGTGGCCTATGACTTTCGCACGGCGGATATGATGGCGGGCGGACAGGGAGCTCCGCTCGCGGCGAGCTACCACGTCGCGCTCCTGCGCAGCATCGACGTCAAGCCGAACGCAGCCGTCCTCAACCTCGGCGGCGTGAGCAATGTGACCTGGTGGGGCGGTGACACCATGGTCGCGTTCGACACGGGGCCGGCCAATGCTCCCCTCAACGACTGGATCGGTCGACATGGTCTTGGCGACATGGACCGCGACGGTGCCGTCGCTGCCCGAGGCGTCGTTGACGAGGCTCGTCTCGCTCGGCTTCTGGAGCATCCCTACCTGACGGCCCCTTACCCAAAGTCACTCGACCGCAACGACTTCACCGCAGCCATGGCTGACGGGTTGAGCCTGGAGGATGGTGCAGCGACATTGACGGCGTTCACGGCAGGCGCGGTAGGCAAAGCGCTCGATCTGCTGCCGCAACGGCCGGCACGCCTCATCCTCTGCGGTGGCGGACGGAGAAACCCTACCCTGGTCGAAGCCATTCGCCATCGCGCGAGGATTGAGACGGTCATGGCCGAAGATGTGCGCTGGCGCGGCGATGCCGTCGAGGCGGAATGTTTTGCCTTTCTGGCCGTCCGGGCGCTTCGTGGCCTGCCGATCAGCTTCCCGCTCACGACAGGTGTCGCGCAACCCATCACTGGCGGGCGCATCGCCATGTTCGATGAGGCCGCATAGGCGACGAGTTCCTTCAGCGCCAATTCCGAAAGGTACAGCGCATAAACTGTCACTTGCGCGTTTCAGCCCGGAATCAGGGGCTGTCCGGAGCGCCTTGCCTACGACGCAATGGCCTCCCGGCGCAGCCTCGCGGGCTGCGCCGGGACATACACGAGCCGCCGGTGCCAATCGCACCAGCTCGATCCTTCGAGCGTCGGGGCTCCGCAGCAGACGGCGCTGCGCGGCTCGCCCGAGACGATGAAGCGGCACTGCCGCGTTCCGATCTTGAGGAGTTTCGTACGTTGTCTGGGGTCTGGCTCTTGCATGACGGGCACCTATGGCACGGCGGGGCCGATTAGCGGAAGTCCCGGGTCGCGACACGAGTGAAGGCATCTCATCGCGCTGTTTCGGTAAAGGGAGCAGCCGGTGACGCTCGGAACTGAGAAGGTACCTGCGGCACTGCCCCCAACTAGGAATTTGACTGAAGCATGGTATCAGGCAGGCTCACTGAGCCGAGAACGATGTCCCCTGTCCGAACCTTCCTGACCCGCCTGGCAAGGCCGACAATTACCAGCAGGCGAGACCTCATTCGCTACGTTGTCGTTGTGACCGCTTTCAGCCTTGTCGCTGCCCTTGCGATCGACGTTGCTCAGCAACTCATGTTCTTCACCACCTGGGTGACCGCCCTCAGGTCGTGGGCCGTGACGGTCGCCGCCGTGACCGTGATCGCAACGCCGGTCGCCACGATGTTCGCTCGCGCGCAATGGGAGCTGCAGCGTGCCAAGGACGCTTTGGAGGATCTCAGCCGGACCGATCCACTCACCGGGCTGCCCAATCGGCGGGCCCTGATGGAGGCCAGCGAGGCTCCAACCCCGCAGACGATGGTGCTGGTCATCGCGGACGTCGACCGCTTCAAGGCCTTGAACGACACCTATGGTCATCGGGCGGGCGACGCTGTCCTTCAGGCCGTCGGACAGATCATGACCCAGCATCTGGCTGGATTCGGGCTGGTGGGGCGCCTTGGTGGGGAGGAGTTTGCTCTCATCTCATCAGACGCCTCACTGGAGCAGATTATGTCGGCGCTCCGTGAACTGTTGCGCGCAATCGAGGCGACACCGTTTGTTACGCCTGGCGGCGCAGTCCGGATCACAATGTCGGCCGGCATCGCTATCCGCCATTCGTCCGAGCCGTTCGAGCGGCTGTACTCGGAGGCCGACGAGGCGCTCTATTTGGCCAAGCGCTCCGGGCGGAACCAGATCGAACTGTCGGCCCGTGCTAAGGAGGCTCTCCCTCCCGGCAAAACCGCGGATTACCAAAACCTCGCATAGGTCTGAAACCCGAGAATGCCTGTACAATCGGATTATGTTGAACCTCGTCCACCCGCACCAAGAGCCCCGACAATCTCAGGCCACCCCTCGCGGACGCTGCGCAGACGCGGAGCCCAGCCGCTTTCCTGCTGAATCTTGCGGTTCGAGATCCGCAACGATCGGCTCAAAACCTGCCCGACCGAGCCTAACAGGGGCGTAAGCCACGCGGGTGGTAATCTGGGGGAGGAGACGTCAAGCGCCGCGGTCAGAGTGTCCACGTATGCCCGGTGCGTGACTGGTTCATCATCCGCGACATTGTAAACACCGGCAGGTGCCCTGAGCACGGCGATAACTGCGGCGGCGGCATCGTCATGCGAGATTGAGGAGATGTAGGCTCCTGGCAGGCCCGGAAGAGGCGCCCATCCTTTGCGAACCCACCAGATCAAATCGCGTACTTGCAGGGCATCTGCGCCATAGAAGGCGGCGAACCGCAGAATCACACCGCGTCCACCAGCGTCGGTGAAACGCTGCGCCGCTGCCTCCGCATCAATGATGGTGCGATTGTAGGCGGCCGGGACGAGAGGCGTGGATTCGTCAATCCAGTGATCGCCGCTATCCGGGTAAGCCGGAGCAAAGGACTCCTGCACGAACAAATTCGCACCAGCCGACAGAGCCGCATCAACCAAGTTGCTGGAGGCCACCTTTCGGATCCTGTCGTTTTCTCTCCACGCGCTGCGGAAGAGCATCCTGGTGGATGAGGACGGCATGTGGGTCGCCAGATTGACCACGGCATCATGGCCAGCCACTGCCCGCCGGAGCCCCTCGGTATCGAACAGGTCGACGGCGACAGGTTCAGCTCCAGCCTGCCGCAAGGTCTCTTGTTTGGCAGAGTTGCGTCCGACCGCCGTCACCTGATGCCCTTGCGTGCTCAACTCATGAACCACGCGGCGCCCGATCACACCGGTTGCTCCGGTCAGGAAAATGCGCATGGAACCTCCCCATTGAGTTCTAGCTGGGAATTCAAACGTTCAGGGCGGTGATAGAGCACGAACGCTTTCAGCCTCATGCGAATTCGTCGCGAGGCAATTAGCGGTCGGCGGCACGAGGCACGGCCGGCATCGAGAATCGAAGGCTACGCGGTTCCAAACCATCGCAGATCGCCAATCCACACCCAGTTGAAATTACCTATTTTCGATATTAGAGTCTATTATCTAATTGAGTCGATCGACCTCGGGATCCGAGCAAAGGGTGACGTAGCGGTGCCCCGCCCAGCCAAGTTTACTCCCGATGCCATCTTGAAGGCGGCCTCAGAGATCGTCGCTGCCCGGGGGCCGGGTGCGACCACCATGGGCGAAATCGCCGTCAAGCTCGGTGCGCCGAGCGGATCCCTCTATCACCGCTTCCAGTCGAGAGACGAGCTCCTCGGCCGGGTCTGGCTGCAGAAGGCAACTTTCTTTCAAAACGCGTTCGCGCGTGCCCTCGACGAAGTCGATCCTCGTAAGGCCGCGGTCGAAGCAGCCCTGTCGCTGCCGCGAACCGTCCGGGCTGATTTCGCGGGAGCCCGCATCATGCTCCTGCATCGGCGAGAGGACTTCATGAGCGGCGGCTGGCCAAAGCCGATGCAGGACGAGGCAGCGCGTCTCGGACAGCAGGTTCGCGACGTCATGCATGAATTCACGTCCCGGCTGTTCAACGCCAATACCAAAGCGGCCAGGCTGACGACGCACTTTGCGATCCTGGATGTCCCGTTCGCGGCGGTCCGCCGCTACGTCGGCGCCAACGAGGTTCCGCCCCTGGCAGTCGACCGCCTCATTGCTGCGGCCGTCAATGCGATCCTTGACCAACAGGCAACGGGAACACGCAAGCAGGGAGATTGATATGAGCCCTGAACCAGATAGCCCGGGCGTTGCAGACGGAATGAGGCGCGGCGGCTGCGCGGCCAATATCGCCGTCGTGCGTCGGCTTTTCGAGGCGATTGAGACCCGCGGCGATCCGAAGGACTTCGCCGCACGATGGGCGGCCTATGTCGAGATGTACGACCCCGACGTCGTGATCCACGAGGCCTTCGGTCTTCCCTGTGGCGGCGATTACTCGGGAGACGACGCCGTGGCGCGCCACGCGCAAGCGTTCAATGCCGCATGGCAAGGCCTGCAATCGATCAACGACAGAAGCCTTGAGCCACGCTTCCTGGCCGATGGCGACCACGTTATCGTTCTGTGGCGCCAGAAGGGGACGTCCGCCGACGGAGAAGTCTTCGACATGCCTGCCGTGAGCGTCTACCAGATGAAGGACGGTCGCATCATCGACGCCCGGATGTTCCACTTCGACACGGCTGCGGTCATCGGGTTTCTGAAGCGGGCCAGCCGTTTAGTGTCAGCGGAGAGCTGACATGTCGCCTCGCATCCGGCTGCGCGTTATCGATCGCGGGGAGGATGCGGCGACATGCTGAATCTGGCTGCTGCCGCATTGACCTTCTTCGCTCTTCACCGGATCGTCTCCGGGAGCCATGTTCGTGATCGCATCGTAGGCTTGATCGGCGAAACGCCGTTCCGACGTGCGTTCGCGCTCGCGTCTTTGGCTTGCCTGATTTGGCTGTGGCTCGGATTTCTATCGGCTCGCACCAGTGCGTGGAACGGGCTGCTATTTACCCCGCGTGCGACCTTCGCAATCCTGCAAGTTCCGTTACAACTTCTGGCTTTTCTGCTCATTGTTGCAGGTGTAACAACTCGCAACCCGACCATTGCGGGGATGGGTGCGGCAGTCTCTGATCGCGATATCGTGCGGGGTGTGCTTCGGATTTCGAGGCACCCTTTCCTTTGGGGCATAGCCCTTTTTGCGGCCGGCCACATGCTCGTTGATCCCAGCGTCGCCGCATGGGGATTTTTCGGGACGCTGCTCGTGCTTGCATTGACAGGCACGCTGAGCATCGACGCAAAGCGGCATCGGGCGTTTGGCGACAACTGGAAAGCGTTCGCCACAGCAACCTCCAACGTTCCTTTCCAGGCGATCGCGACCAGACGCCAACGCCTCAAGTTTAGAGAGATCGGCTGGTGGCGACCTCTGGCCGGGTTTGCTCTGTACGCCCTGCTGATACTCGCGCATCCGTACCTCTTCGGTGTCTCAGCGGTGCCTTAGCCCATGGATGAAAGAGCTCTCAGCGCGAAGAATGAAGAGGGAGCGGCACTGGTCGGGGCGCTGATCGTGCGCGACGGGATGCTGCTGCTTGGCCGACGCAGCGCCGAGAGGGCTGTCTGTCCCGACACATGGGACGTCATTGGCGGCCATGTCGAAGCGGGCGAAACGTTCGAGGACGCGCTGCTGCGGGAAGTGGAGGAGGAGATTGGAATCCGGCCACTCGTTTACGATGAGCATTCTCGCCACTCGTTGCCTAAGAGCGGCGTGCTCGTGCTGTTCCAAATCGTCAGCTGGTCAGGCGGCGAACCAAGGCTACGGAATGATGAGCATGTCGAGTTGAGGTGGTTTCCGGTTCGCGCCGCCTGCAGGCTGACACAGCTCGCCGCACCGGAATACGTCCCGATCTTTCGCTCGCTCGAGGTCACAACACGCGTTCCACCGTAGCGGTCGGGGGAGTGTCAGCTCGAGCGGATGAGCCCACCCGGCTCACGTCTGTTCGAGGTCGGTAAAGGTCGCGCAGGGGTGTCTGGAAATGAACTGGCAAGACGTGGCACTGGGACTAGCGGGAGGGATCGGCTGCTTCGTGGCGGTGGTCCATGGCGTCTTGATCGAGCGCTGGGTGGTCAAGCCGATCGGGAAGCTCGTCGCCGCCGACGCTCGGATGGCGCCTTCGACGCGCCGGCTCGTGCCGCCGCTCCTGCATCTGAGCACCTTCGCCTGGTTCCTCGGCGGTCTCGCCCTCATTGGTGCGGCGATCTGGCTGGGCCGCGACGCGCAGCTCGCACTCGGTGCGTTCGTGGGCAGCCTTTACGTGTTCGGCGCCGTCGCGAACCTGTGGGCGACGCGCGGCCGCCATCCTGGCTGGATGCTGATGGTGGTGGCGCTCGTCCTCATCGTTTCGGCTCTGAGCGGATCCGGGGGCTGATCCAAAGGGGCGGATTTAAGACGGCTCGTCAATCCAGAGACTGTGGGGCCAGAGGAGAAGCGCCCGACGCGCGGCTTGTGCCCAAAGGCATATCGCATGTCCGAGATCGTGTGGGTGATCCGGGAGATGACGGCTTAAGCGTTCACGGTATCCGGTTCCGGCAACCTGGGCCTCGCCCTCCCTAATGGGGAATCGCGCGGCGCTGAATGCAGTTGGTCCCCTCGAGAATTCGATCGCCTCCGCCTTGGCGAGGCCCAGGCACAGAGCGATCGCCTCGGTCAGGCTCGTGGCTACTCCGACCGGGCACGGCACCTTATTCGATAGCGGCGGTTCTCAAATCGTGAAGCGTGAGGCATGTCTTGGCTTCTGCTCTCCGGACCTTAGCCGAAATGCTCCAAGACGAAATCCCGGCTCTCCTTCCCCGTATCCCCGGCCACCAGTTCGTCCTCTATGGCGACGCCTGCTCCGGCGTGCCCGGTGCCCCGCATGAGGCGACGTTCGCCTCAGTCAACGCGGTGATCCGCCGGCTGTGGCCTCAGCCTGAGTTCATCCTCTTCCCAGGCGATGAGATCATCGGCCTCACGGCCGACGCCGACGCGCTGCGGGCGCAGTGGCGGCATTGGCTCGACCACGAGATGGGCTGGCTCGACCGCCAGACGATCCCGCTCTGGCACACCACCGGGAACCACACGACCTACGACACCGTGAGCGAGGACGTGTTCCGGGAGGTGCTCGACCTGCCCAGGAACGGGCCACCCGGGCAGGAGGGGCTGTCGTACTGGGTCAGGCGCGGCGACCTCCTGCTGGTCGTCGTCCACACCCTCTGGACCGGACTGGGCGGGGAGGGGCACGTCGAGACCGAGTGGCTCGAGAGCGTGCTGCACCAGCATGCCGATGCCCGGCACAAGCTCGTTCTGGGCCACCATCCCATCTACCCCGTCAATGGCTTCTCCGGACCGTACCAGCACGAGATCGGCCCCGAGCACGCGGGCCGCTTCTGGGACATCTTGGTGGAGGCGGACGTGCTCGCCTACCTGTGCAGTCATATCCTCGCCTTCGACGTGCAGGTGCACCGGGGCGTGCTCCAGATCTGCACGGCAGGGGCGGGGACGGCCCACCGGATGCCGGAGGGGATCGAGTATCTCCACTGCGTCCAAGCAGCGCTCGACGATCATGGGCTGCGCTATCAAGTCCTCGACACGGACGGAGTCGCGCGCGAGCGCCTGGAATGGCCGATGGCACCGTTCTCCACCGAACGGTGGCGGGACCTTGCCAGGGGCGAGGGTCTCGCGTCTGTCACTGGACGACTGCAATCGGGCAGCAGGGTCGAGTTCCGCTTCCGGGGCCGCATGGCGGCCGACGCCGTCAGCTCGGCGCAGACGCTGCTATCCGCCTTCTCGCCTGGAAGCATCGCTCCGGTATGGATTGGTTTGCAGGGACCGCGGCAAACCCTGACCCTGGTCATGGGACGCGAACCAGGTCGCAGCCCGCATTACTGGATCGGCCCCGACCTTCCGGCTGGCCAAGACTTCGACGTTCATCTCGCCATCAACTCCGACATGGGGCCGGGCGGCGTGCTTCATCAGCCTTGGGGCGAGGGACGGTGGACCTCGTTTGCGGCCGCGTCCGCGACGGGGCTGGAGACGCTGCATTGGCCCGACCGGTGGAGCGTCGGACATGGGCAGCATGGCGGCGGGGACCGGCCCTTCGCGGGACCGGACCTGACGGTTAAGGTTGCCATCGGCTAGAGGTTCGCCAGGACGGCGGTACTAAGGAGGGGAGCTTGATGCGCTCAAACGTGATGGACGAGGTGGCGACGATCATGCGCCAGGCCGCCGCCGAGGCCATCCTGCCGCGCTACCGGAAGCTGCTGGCAGGCGACGTCGAGGAGAAGACACCTGGCGAGGTGGTAACGGTCGCAGACCGGGAGGCCGAGCAGATCATCAGCCCCAGGTTGGCGGCGCTCCTCGCCGGCTCACGTGTCGTCGGAGAGGAAGCCGTGGCCACGAATCCGTCGCTGATGGACGGGCTCGACGAAGGCCGCGTCTGGCTAGTCGATCCACTCGACGGGACCGCCAACTTCGTGGCCGGCTCGTCCGCCTTCTCCGTCATGGTCGCGTTCCTGCAGGACGGCCGGACGATGGCCTCGTGGCTCCTGGACCCGGTCAGCGGCCAACTGTCGGTCGCTTCCCGCGGTGAGGGAGCCTTCATCGACGGCGTCCGCGTTCGTGCTTCGACGGTCTCCCTATCCGCCTCTGAATGCCGCGGCTCCGTGCTCACACGGTTCCTGCCGGAGGAGCTCAAGGAGCAATTCCAGGCGGGAGCGGCCCGTCTCTCGGAAGTGCTGCCGGGAGCCAAATGCGCCGGCGTCGACTATCCCTCGATCATCCAGGGCACTCAGAACTTCCTGATGTTCTGGCGTCTCCTGCCCTGGGACCATGCCCCTGGCGCGCTCCTTGTTACCGAGGCTGGAGGGCATGTCGCCCGCCTCGATGGATCGGAGTACCGGCCGTCGGACCAGCGGCCCGGCCTGCTCATCGGCCAGAGCCGCGAGGTATGGGATACCGTCAGGAGCACCCTCCTGAAAGGGCGAGCCGAATGAGCGGGTCCTTGCATCCGACGAGGAGCCTGCCAGAGCTTGGGCTCGAAGCCTACCGCATGCCTGAGGCAGAAGTGGCCTTGCGGTTAGCCGCGTTCATCCTATCGCTGCCCGGCTCCGGAGCGATGGCCAGCGTCGGAATCGACGTGGCGAGCATCAAGGTCGGCGACGCCGTCGACTTCGACATCGGCCGCTTCATGGCCGGCACCGGATGGGAGCCAATCAAGGAGCCGCAGGTCGGCCGGAACGCTTGGACCGGCGCATACCGGCGCGGCGACAAGACCATCCGCGTGCACTCACGGCCGGGCGAGGGCGACGTGGTCACCCAAGTCAACGGCCGCCGCATTGTCGCGGAATGCACGAAGGGCCCGCTGGTCCACAAGCCCGGACGAGCAGAGCATTCGCTGCTCACGACGGCACTGGGCCAGGCGCTTTTGTTCGACGTCTCCGCCGACGACATCGTGGTCGCCGTGGTGCCGGAATCGCCGGTGTTCCGCAAGCTTGCGGAGACCTGGCGGAGCCGCCCTCTCGTCAGACAGGCCGGCATCCAGATCGCCCTCGTGGCACGCGACGGGGCAGTCTCGGGCTTGAACGTCTCGTCATCTGCTGGGTAACTCATCACCAGTCTCCAGTCAGATGGCTAACCGACCCGAGCGCGAGGCCACGTGAGTCGTTTGCGCGAGAATGTTCAACGAGAGCGTCTTTGACATGGGGAAGGGCCAGTTAGGGTAGTTAAACGGCAGCTAGGATCATGTTGATCCATCTGCTCTCTAACTGGCATTCGGTGATCTGTTGATGTAGCACATTGATTATGCCTGCATTCGACAAAAGCCAGTTACAAGCCCACATCGCTATGGGGCGAATTGGAGCCGTGTCTCTCGACACGTCCATCTTCGATCAATACCAGAACAACCTCGCGTCCCCGGCGCTGCTCGGCCTTCGCCAATTCCGTGGCACCGCCACTCAATTCGTGCTTTCCGAGGTAGTGCTCGGCGAGGTGAAGTCCCACATAGCAGATCGCGCCGCGGGGGCTAAGCTCAAGCTTGATACTGCTTTGAAAGGGATAAGGAAGGCGTGGCGGAACGATATTGACAGTGCTGCCGTCGCCCACCTGCTCGGGACAGGACGAACACCACAGGCACTTGCGGACCAAGCCGTTTCGGAGTTCTCCATTAACGTAGCGTACGAACTCATTTGTGCCGACGGGCTCGTCACCCACGCCGAAGTGCTCAGGAGATATTTCGATGCAATCGCCCCGTTCTCGAGGAGCGAAGCGAAAAAGAACGAGTTCCCTGATGCCTTGGCGCTTCTGTCGCTAGAGGCATGGGCGGCGCATAACAACACGATCATGCTGCTAGTGAGCCGCGATGGAGACTGGAAGTCATTTGCGGACACGTCCGATCACTTGATCTGCGTGAACGACCTCGCGACCGCTCTTGATTACTTTAATAGCGAAAGCCGTTTCGTTGCGGAGCGCGCAGTTGGCCTCCTGCGGAACAGCGAGGCGCCAAATTTCCATTCCGCCGTTGAGACCGCGCTTGAGGCGTTCCTAGAGACCTTCGATCCAGACATCCAGGCTTGGTCGGCGATGGAGTATGACCTCGAGACCCTCGAATGCGCGCTGCAGTGGTGGGAGATCGACGAAGACAGCGAGG
The DNA here is from genome assembly GCF_002741015.1 of Microvirga ossetica. NCBI lineage: Bacteria > Pseudomonadati > Pseudomonadota > Alphaproteobacteria > Hyphomicrobiales > Methylobacteriaceae > Microvirga > Microvirga ossetica. Next base: position 62,265 of record NZ_CP016620.1, read on the forward strand.
TGAAAGTCTTAAACGCGGACGAGGAGGGTATTCTCTTCTCGATGATGGTACGGGCGATCGTGAACTTCTCCGGAACCTTTGAATTTTCGGTCCGTGACAGTGTCGACCGCGACTACGTCAGCATGGGCTCCAACACCGTGGACCGCGATGAAACCATCAAGATCTCACTGGTCATTTGGATTGGTCGTCAGTTCGATCACGAGCCGGACGTCCACGAGATCGAGATAACGCCGCCCCGTGTGTCAATCGACTTCGGCAACATCGACCCCAGATGGGACGACGACGAGTAGGTGATACCCGGCAAGCAGGGACATTCTATTCGACCAGCTCAATCATGGGTTCCGTCGCAAATCCGGAGTAGGGACGAGAGAATGGCAGGTCTTCGTTACGCGCTCATGCAGCGAGCCGCTCGAATTGCTCGGCTAGCGACAGCTGCTGATTGCAGGCATATTTCGCCTGCTGTTTGCGCATCATATGGATCAACTCGATGCCACGTAAGATCACGCGGGCGCTGGCAACGGACTTGAAGCCGAGCATTGGACGCACGCGGCGTTTGACGGCGCGGTGATCCTGCTCAATCCGGTTATTAAGGTATTGACTCTGCCGGATGCTGATCGGCTTGAGCCCGCGTCTTGAACGATCCTGCAGACGGCTCTCAGCATCACACGCCAGGATGGCTTCCCGATTGGTCTGGCTGCCATCGATGACGATCCTCTCGGGCCGGCCGTGGCGCTTGAGCGCCTTGCGCAGGAACCGTTTGGCCGCAGTAAGGTTACCCCGCTCGCTGAACCAGAACTCGACCGTGTCGCCATTACTGTCGATGGCCCGGTAGAGATACGTCCAACGCCCGCGCACCTTGATGTAAGTTTCATCCACGTGCCATTTCCGGCTGACGCTTCGTTTGCGAAGGTTGAAGCGCTTGAGCAGTTCGGGCGAGTAGCGAATAACCCACCTGTGGACGGTCGCATGATCGACGGAGATGCCCCGCTCGGCCATCATCTCTTCCAGGTTCCGCAGGCTCAGATTGTAAGCCAAATACCACCGGACGCAGAGCAGGATCACGGATCGATCAAAATGCCGGCCCTTGAACACCGCGTCCTCCAATATTGTGACTGAGGTCTCAATAGCTGAAACTCTGAAACAAATTGTTGCGACAGATCCGTAGGGTTGGCCCAAGCGAGACTTTGCCGCTCGGCCTGTAAGCGATGACTACACAGTTATGCCCACCTGTCCTCGACCTGGCCCCTACATTCCGAGGCATAAGAACGATCGATGTTGAGCACCGCGAATAGCCAAGCTTGAGTTGCTGATCCTTTTGCCTAGATACGCCCCATCGTTTGTGGATTGCTCAAGGTCAGGCGCATGGGGTTAGAAGAACAACACAGCGGACAACGCGAGGAAGACCGCTTTCGGCTTCTGGTGGAGGCCGTCACCGACTACGCCATCTACATGCTTGACCCGAAGGGCAATGTGGCAAGCTGGAACCCCGGGGCACAGCGCTTCAAAGGCTATCTGCCCCACGAGATCATCGGCCAACACTTCTCGCGCTTCTATACCGAGGAAGACCGCGCGGTTGACCTGCCGCGCAGGGCCCTACGAACGGCCGATCAGGAAGGGCGGTTCGAACATGAGGGCTGGCGCGTCCGCAAGGACGGCACCCGCTTCTGGGCTCACGTGGTTATCGATCCAATCCGCGACGCCTCAACCGGGACACTCATCGGGTATGCCAAAATCACCCGCGACATGACCGAGCGCAAGCTCGCTCAGGGTAGCCTGCGGCGCAGCGAGGAGCGGTTCCGCATGCTGGTGCAGGGCGTGACCGATTACGCCATCTATATGCTTGACCCGGACGGCTGCATCACGAACTGGAACACGGGAGCTCAGCGCATCAAAGGCTACAGCGAGGACGAGATCGTCGGCCAACACTTCTCGCGCTTCTATACCCCAGAGGATCAGGAAGCGGGGCTCCCGGCAGTGTCGCTTGCAACGGCTGCCCGGGAAGGACGCTTTGAGAAAGAGGCGTGGCGCGTCCGCAAGGATGGCACCCGGTTCTGGGCTGGCGTGGTCATCGATCCGATCTTTGCTCCCGATGGAACCCTGCTGGGCTACGCCAAGATCACCCGTGATCTGACAGAGCGCCGAGAAGCCCAGATCGCCCTGGAGCAGGCCCGTGCGGCTTTGTTCCAGGCGCAGAAGATGGAGGCCATCGGGCAGCTCACGGGCGGGATTGCACACGACTTCAACAACCTACTCACCGTGATCGTGAACGGCCTCGATCTGCTCTCGCGCCGTATTCAGGATCCCAAGGACACCAAGATCGTCGAGGGCATGCATCGCGCCGCCGAACGGGGCCAGAGCCTCAACCGCCAGCTTCTGGCCTTTGCCCGCCGCCAGCCCCTGAAGCCGGAGACGGCGAACCCAAATGCCGTGATCAAAGGATTCGAGGCCGTGCTGCGCCGGGCTTGTGGGGAGCTGATCACTGTCGACATCACGCTGGCTTCGAGCGTCCGATCCATTGAGGTGGACGTCCCACAGTTCGAAGCTGCCCTGCTGAACCTTGTTGTCAACGCTCGTGACGCCATGCCGGAGGGCGGAAAGATCATGATTTCATCGCGCAATGTGACGCTCGATCAGGAGCGTGCCAACCTGTTGAGTCTTCAGCCCGGCAGCTATGTTGCCCTCACGGTGGGCGACCACGGGCCGGGTATTCCCGAGGATGTGCAGGCGCGGGTGTTCGAGCCCTTCTTCACCACGAAGGAAGTCGGCAAGGGAACAGGGCTCGGGCTGAGCCAGGTTTACGGGTTCGTGACCCAGTCCGGTGGACAGGTTGAGTTGGATACCGAGATCGGCAAAGGCACGCGTGTCCAGCTCTTCATCCCCGCCATTTCCGGAGGTGAAGGTGAGGATGACGATGAAGGCGAAGGTGAAGCGGCACAGCCGCCCCGGCAGAGTCTCGGCACCGATCTGATTGTCGAGGACGAGCCGGACGTTCTGGACATGGCCATCCAGATCTTCGAGAGCCTCGGATATGATGTGCTCTCAGCCTCGAACGCTCGTGCGGCCCTCGATGTGCTCAAGCAGGAGGAGCAGATTGATGTGCTGTTCTCCGACGTTGTTATGCCTGGTGGCATGAACGGAGTTGAACTGGCTCAGGAGGCTCGCCGCATGCGGCCGGCCATGAAGCTGCTGCTGGCCTCGGGCTATCCAATGTCTGCACTGGATCATCCTGAGCTGAAGGAGATTTCCTTCATCAGCAAGCCATACCGCTGGACGGAACTGGACGAGAGGCTCCGGGCTCTCCGCACGGGATCGCATTAAGGAAGTTGCTCAACTGGCCGCAAACCCGACCGCGTAAGGCTGGAGCACGCAGCAGCCTTGAAGTGGCACAGCGTGCAAGGCCCAAGCAAAGCGGATGACGATGCCTCCACATACTACCGGCCGCCGTATTCTCCTCGTCGAGGACGAGGCCATGATTGCGATGCTGGTCGAGGATATGCTCGAGGACCTCGGCCATGATCTGGCAGCGGTCGCCACGCGCCTCGAGGAGGCACTTGCCCTGAGCCGGAGCGCAGTCTTCGACTTGGCGATTCTGGACCTCAACTTGGGTAGCGCACTGACCTATCCAGTGGCGGACATGCTCCGGGATAAGGGCGTTCCATTCATCTTCGCCACGGGCTACGGCAGCGACGGGCTTAAGGAGGCTTATGCGGATCTGCCGACCCTGCAAAAGCCGTTCAACCAAGAGGCTCTGGGCCACGCAATCACAGCCGCCCTCGTCTCGACGCCCTGAAAGCCCCTGGTTTCTCCAGTGGGGTGGAACTTCCCGCACATTCTGTGGTGGGCGGGTTCACCCAAGCCGGAGCACCGAGATGAACCAGTCCGACCAAGCGAGACGAGCTACAAGGACGGCGACAAGCCGGTCAGGCGGATAGTGGTGAGCGCCGGAGGGGGACAGCGCGATCGGGCGAGCCATGGCGATTGCCTACGCCCGCAAGGACGCGGATCTGCCCTGATTGCTCGAACGCACCTTTATCCGGCTTATAAAGGGAGTTCTGCGAATTAGGCGGGCAGATTTCTGCACTGGCTTTTGCGAAAAAGTGCCATTGCAACGCTGCAAGGACAAGTCTCGTGTAAACGATTACACGGGGCAAAATGACCGACTACCGTGAAGTGCGTGAGAAGCTGCAAAAGCTGGAGAGCATTGAGGCCCGGCTAACGCAGCATGCGAAGACCACCCGCCTTGGGTTGATCTGGCTTACAGTCTTGGCACTCACATTACTTGTCCTCTTGGGCTACCAAATCGTTCGTCTGTAGGCCGGTCAGGGGCGGTGCTAGCTCATTCCATACTGACACTTAGGCGAAATTCACTCGCTCAATCTGCTACTTCGATGTGCTTGAGCCCTGATCAGGTTTTTCGCGGTATCGAGTTCGGGGTGGTTCCGGACCAACGTTTCCCGATCCGCGGCCAGGTTGTCCCAGGTTCTTGCCATCTCCAGAAGCTGATCGCGATGCTCGCCCTCGGGCACCTGCTTGGCGAGCACTCGGCATTCTTCAGCGTGTTTTCTGTATTCGGCTGCGGTTTTCATGATTGAGGCACCCCTATAAAGCGGAGCCTTTTATGGGGCACGATGCCGGAACGGCAACAGCCTCTGCCCTGTCAAAGTTGAGCATTCCATACTGGGTGTTCTGCGAAATTGGGCTGCGAGTTTTCGCGCGGGGTGAGCCGCGGTGTCCCAAACTGCCATAAGACTGTCACAAGCGAACAAGCACGGCCCTCCGGCTGCGTTAGACTGATGCGATGGAAATGCCGTCCCCCCGCAAGGCAGACCTGTCCCAATCGCCTCATGGCCGACGACCGCTCACCGAGGAGGTGCAGCGCTCGCTTCGGGTCAAGCTCATCCGGAATACCTGTACGTCTGACATGGTCGCCAGCCTCTACGCGGTGTCCCGCCGGACCCTATACCGGTACCTGAAAGCTGAAGGCCGCACGTTTCGGCAGGTGGCCAACGAGGTCCGCTGCGAGATTGCCTGCACGCTGCTCGCCGAGACGGACCTGACGCTCAGCCAGATTGCCGAGATCCTGAACTACTCCGAGATCAGCGCCTTCACCCGCGCCTTCCGGCGCTGGGCGGGTCAGCCACCGTCGGTCTGGCGCAGCAGTCATCGCGCGCAAAGGACGGTCACGGCGTCGCCGAGCTTGAAGCTGGCTTCGTCGAGGCGATCGACCATTCCATACTGTGGCTTATGCGAAATTGCGCGCGGCTTTAGGTGCGGGCGCGACAGGACCCTTATTCGGGAGTAAAATGACCGCAGTAGCGTTCCCGACGCTCTGACGAGCGCCGCCTGCCCATCATGCGGGAGAGCGGCCTATGTCTCTCAAGCTTGAGCTCTTTACAGCGATCGCCCTGCTCAGTTTCGAGCCACCCACCGAAGCCCATGACATCTACTCGCATTTGAGGGACAGGTTGGGGGGCAGTTGTTGCAATGAGAAGGATTGTCGACCGGCTCTTTACCGGATGACAGCGACCGGGGTGCAAATGTTCGTCGATGGCGAGTGGATCGTTGTGCCAGACTTTACTATCCAGTATCGAGCGCTGCTCGGTGACACGGGTGAAACAGCTGGGGGGCATTGGTGCGGGCGTATCCAAGATGGGAATGGCTACAGGCTGGGCTATGCAACCCGCTGTGCCATCCTACCGCCAAACGCGACAGCGATTTTTGAACCAGCGTTCGCCCTTCGTGAACGCCGCATCCAGCCTGTTCCCTAATGCGCCTTATCGGCATTACGCGTGTAGAACCCCGTTAGAAAGGTCACTCCTCTCCCCGTTACAAATGTCACTCTCCCTGGGTGATGGTGCTGGGGAGATTGGGTCTGATGACGGTGATCGGGATGAGCCGGCCGGAGATCGATCGGGTTCACATTCTGCGGGACGTCGTGGCGGAGCGAATTACGGTGCGCGAAGCTGCCCAACTGCTGCGGATCACACGGCGCCAAGTGTTCCGATTACTCAAGGCCTATCAGACCGGTGGTCCCACGGCCTTGGTGTCGCGCCGGCGCGGCAAGCCCAGCAACCGCTCCTACCCGGCGGCGCTGCGGACCGAGGTGCTGGCGCTGATCACAGCCAACTATGCCGATTTCGGCCCGACGCTCGCCTGCGAGAAGCTCGCCGAGCGGCACGGCATCGATCTGGGTGTCGAGACGATCCGGCGCTGGATGATCGCGGCGGGTCTCTGGCAGGAGCGCCGGCAGAAGCTCAAAGGGGTGCACCAGCCGCGCTATCGGCGCGACTGCGTCGGCGAACTCGTCCAGATCGACGGCTCCGAGCACTCCTGGTTCGAGGATCGCGGCCCACCCTGCACGCTTCTGGTCTACATTGACGATGCCACCAGCCGGCTGATGCACCTGAAGTTCGTCGAGACCGAGTCGACCTTTGATTATTTCCGATCGACCCGGGAGTACCTGGAGGCCTACGGCAAGCCGGTGGCGTTCTACTCCGACAAGCATGCCGTCTTCCGCGTCAACGGCAAAGGAGCGGTGGGCGGTGACGGCATGACCCAGTTCGGGCGCTGCATCAGCTCAACATCGACATCATCTGCGCCAACTCGCCCCAAGCCAAAGGCCGCGTCGAGCGCGCCAACGGCACCTTGCAGGACCGCCTGGTCAAGGAGATGCGACTGGCTGGGATCTCGACCCTTGAGGCGGGCAATGCCTTCCTGCCGGCATTCATGGCGGACTTCAACCGCCGCTTTGCCAAGGCGCCCTACAGCGACAAGGACCTGCATCGCCCGCTCAGCGAGGACGATGAGCTGGATGACGTGTTCGCCTGGCGCGAGGAGCGGACGGTCTCGCGCAATCTGACCCTGCAGTACGACCAGGTGCTGTTCATTCTCGAGCCGAACGCGATCACGCTGTCCCTCGCCCGCCAGCGGGTGACCGTCTATGACTATCCGGATGGGCGCTTTGCCATCAAGCACAAGGGCCTGGAGCTGCCCTACAGGCCCTTTGACCGCCGTCAGCAGGTGGATCAGGCGGCGGTCGTCGAGAACAAGCGGCTGGGCCCGGTTCTGGCCTATATCGCCGAGCGGCAGAAGGAGCTCGACATGAGCCGGAGCAACAGCGCCCCGCGGCGGCGCGGCCAAGGCAAGAGCCTGTTCAAGGTGGGTTGAGCTCTCAGCAGTCACTCCCCGGAGGTGACATCTCTAAGGAGGACAATCAGAGACTTGTCTAATGAGTTCTGACAACGCAGCACTTCAGCCATGGTATAAATCAAGGATGGGGGCGTTCGAGCAGTCAGGAGGCCTCAATGGTGAGGTGGCAGCCGGACGGGTGGGATGCGCGGGTGCGAATTGGGGTGCTGACCCCACATGCCGACGTGAATCCCGAATCCGAGATGAACGCGATGGCTCCTCCCACCGTCGGGATCCATGCCGCCCGAGTTCCCTTTGGCGCAATGGCTGCGGGGGGCGAGATGGATCCGACGATCCCGCTGGCCCCGGTCCGCGCCTTCGCAGACCCGCCCCATGTCGATAACGCTGCAGAGCTTCTCGCGGCAGCTCCAATCAACGCGATTGCGTTCGGCTTCACGAGTTCGGCTTACGTGATCGGCCCTGAGGCCGAAAGGGCGATGACTGCCCGGCTTGAGCAGCGATCCCGGGGCATCCCGGTTGTCGCGACCTGCGCCGCAGCTCTGAGCGCCCTGCAGGTGCTTGGCTGTCAGCGGATTGCCCTGATTGATCCTCCCTGGTTCGATGACGAGCTGAATGAGCTTGGAAGGCGCTACTATGAGGCGGCTGGGCTCGAAGTCGTGTATGCCGCGCCATGCGACCTGCCGAGTAACCAAAGAGCGATTACCCCGGAGCAGCTCCACGCCTGGGCGGTGTCTCACATGCCAGCCCGCGCCGAGGCCCTCGTCATCGGAGGGAACGGTTTCAGAGCAGTCGGCGTGATCTCAGCCCTCGAAGCGGACCTGCGGCGCCCCGTGCTGACGGCAAACCAAGTGCTCTTTTGGGCAGCCCTGAGGGCCGCCGGCGCCGACCCCCGAGAGATTACTGGTTACGGTAGGATCTTTGCGACCGCGAACCCATGAGATCCGCATTCCATACTGGGGGTTATGCGAAATGGCGCGGGCTGTCCAAAATGGTCAAATGATTGACCCAAGCGATCAAGCACGACGCTCTGGTCGAGTTAAATTGAGACTATGGAAATGACGTCCACCAGTCAAAACTTAAGCTAGTTGATGGCGAGGCGCCGCAAGCGTCCAGTGATTGATCCAGACAGGAACGGGGTCGCATCTTGCCGCGCTACTTCTTCCATACCCTTATTGACGACCGGCTGATCTGGGATGCGGCCGGACAGGAATTGCCGAGCCTCTTGAGCCTCGAGGATCGAGAACTGACCCTGGCCGTCTGGTCCGAGGTGTTCGACCGGCAAGGCCGGGTAAGCCGGAGTTTCGTGATCACCGACGAGATCGGCAAGGTGCTGTTCGTCACCTCTCGATGATTGTCTTTCCCCCTCTGGATGAGGAGAGCCGCGATGGTGAGGTTTCCGATGTTCGGGTTTTCACGCCGGGTCGAGGACACGGTGGCGCGGGCCATGGCCATCCTCAAGACGCGGGAGGACCATACGTCCAGACAGCTCTTGGCCCGCCCTTCAACACCGGCGGTCAAGCCCATAAAGGCTCGCTACTGGCGTCAGGAATGACAATCTGTTCGCAGAAATCGGCTCATCGGAAATTTGCCGCCGAGAATGAAACGCGCAGCCAGGGGCGTCTTGGACCCTCAGCCAGGGCGTCTTTCCCGCTTTGGAGGCAATGGAGCGAGGTCGGGATGATACGCAACGCGCCCGGTACACGCATTATGAAACCGCCAAGATAAACTTTCCGTAGCGGCTTCAGCGCGGTTTCATACTGCGCGTTATGCGAATTACGCGCACCATGTTGCCTGCAGCATCTCACCTACTATCTGCTCTTTAGGTGGTGCGACACGGGCGAGGGCCTCCCGGATCACTTCCGCCATCCTGGGTTCGATCCCCTCGACCTGCTCGAGCCGGTCAGCAATATCCACGAGCTGCTCAAGGGTCTGGATCTTCTCCCGCTGAAGCACGTCCCAGGCGACGGGAGGCAGATAGAGACCGCTGATGGGCCCTGCGCAGGTGTCGTAGAAACGAGGCATCGGACGCTCCCGGTTGATGGGCGCGCCAGTCTCCCGAGAGATCAGGAAGGCGGGAAAGCGACGCAAGCAGAAACGGAGCGCCAAAGGCTCGCAGCCGATGGCGCTCCAAGAGGTAATGGTTAGCCCTGGACGTTAAACATGTCGGCGTCCTGGCTCGTGAACGCGAGGGCGTCACCGCCATCGCCGAAGAGGCCGAGACCGCCGACCGCCGTGGTGTCGGCCACCTGCGTGATCGGGCTGGCATTGACGTTAAGGTCAGGACCGTAGTCATAACCACCACCCCACGGGAAGTGGTTGTCGCCCAGCTGGATGTTCGAGCTGTCGGCGTGCTGGCTCGTCACCGCGGTGGCATCACCACCATCACCGAAGATGCCGGGTCCACCAACAGCAGTCGTGGTAGCGACTTGAGTGATCGGGCTGGCATTGACGTTGATGTCCATGAGATAATCCTCTGCAAGTAAGTGTTGCGCTTCATACCGCCTGAGATGCGTTTCTCGGTTGGCGATGATTGGACTTTGAACTACTTTGCAGACTGGGACTGTGAACTGGATCACACAGGCGAAATGCTTATTTTTGCGGAGCCGCGCATGAGAAGGCGACCGCTGTCGCGCAGTCCATGAGCCTTGCCACGCGAGGAGGCCTATTCCCCAGAAGGGGGCGTCACCCCTCGTGTGTGCGTAAAGATGCAGCGCAATACGGTTCAGCCTCGGGCAAGGGCGCCCGATGACCTGACGCGCAGTGCTCAAGGATTTTCGCGGATAAAGCGCCTGTGTGAGCTGGCTCACAGTTTTCGAGCCGGAGAAAAGTTAGTTTCAAACCATCCTATCTAGCAACTCAAACGCCCCAGATCGCGACTGGGGTGTTTCTTTGCCTCCAATTCCATACAGGGAGTTCTGCGAAATCGCGCCCTCACGCGCGCACAGACGAACCGCCGTCGATATGAAGCAGATCACAGTCACCGTCTACGACGTCGTTCAAGATACGTCACCGCTGGGCCGAGCTTTCAATTACCCATAGATTTGCGCCCCAATCCTAGCGCCGAGTTCGATATCCATCAGGCGGGATAGTCCTCTCCACATGACGGTGTTTCCTGGCGGAGGATCATGGCCACGGGCAAGGTAGCCGCCCATGCGGGCGATCTTAGTTAAATAGTAGGCGAGCGTCTTGCTCCGCAGCAGCACCTGGCCCTTGTCTCGCACCAGCTCGTCGAGCAGGTCCATTTCCAAGTCCGTCAAGGCCAGCCGCGGCGGCACGTCCGGAACAACACGATTGAGCATCGTCATCCAGAAGATCCGCCAGCTCAGGATGCAGTAGATGCTGAGCAGGTTCACCAGGCGCTCGGCCGTTCTCAGCTTGGTCTCCTCCGCTCGGCACCCGGACTTGAGGATCTTGTGGAACAGCTCGACCTTCCAGCGCATGGCGTACCAGTCGAGCATCTGGATCGCGTCCGCGCGGGATCGTACCGGCAGATCCGTGATCAGCTTCCAGTCGATCCGCGCCCGGTCTTTGGGTGGATGACGCTCCTGTGCGTGGATCACCGTCAGGCTCAGGGCTGGATAGCGCTTCTGCTTGCCGATCGGAGGCAGGATGTGGATCCGGCGGTATTTGAGCTCTACGGTGGCAAGGCTCACATCGCCTTTCGGGCTGCGAACTTCGACCTGATGCCGTCCTTTGACCTTCACCTCTGCCATCTCGTCCGCGATGGTGTGCTGGCCATCGCCCGCCAACCGATCCACGCAGGTTCGGACCAGGAAGTGCGTGCTCAGAGCCTGAGCCGTGCAGAAGAACTCGTCGATGTCGTTCTCCCGGTCGCCGATATGGATGCAGCGCTCAGGAGCACCGAACAGCGCCACGGACTGCCTCATGCACTCCAGCCAGCGGATACTCTCCTTCTGATCGATGGGCACCCGGGTCGGGTTGATCTTGCGTTTGAGCGTCCGGGCGCCCTTGAACTGAGGCCTCGTCCAAAACTTGATCGCCGAAAGCCCCAGCGGCAGCCCATCCGCGGTCACAGCCAGGCAAGAGTGCATGAGCAGCCCGCAGACCGTGTGCATCCTGGAGCGACCTTCCTTGTCCCGGCCGCTGTTGACCCGGCGGGTCGCACCAATCCGTTCAGGCTGTGCTCTTTCGTAGGACAGTTCGGTTGTGTCCTGAATGACCAAGATAGGGCCACCGAAGGCGGCAAAGCGGGTTCGGGTGGCTTGGAAATGGCCCTGAAGGATCTCATGGTCGGAAACTTTGGGATTGGACAGGAAGCGGTAGGCCGCTTTGGTGTTAGCCCAATCCTGGCAGGCCAGCGGAAGGCTGCCGCCAATGGCACCGGCCATGTGGGTCAGGAGCTTGCGCAGGCGCTGGCCGAGACGATTGTCCCGAAAGCGGCACCCAGCGAGTTCCTGATCGACCCAGGAAATAACATTGGCTGCCTCTCCCAGAGGATGCGTCGGAAGAGACGTCTTTGTCATGGCCCAGCTCCCGCGCCGCCTCGTGGGAGCGAATAGGAGGCCGTCCGGCGTATGCCCGGCGCGCAGAGATCAGCGAGATCACGGGAAAGCCGAGACAGAGCCCTGTCCATGGGACACCTCTCACAGATGAGGAGATGCTCACCAAGGAATCACGCTTGGTGCTGGTCAGGCAAGCACTGCTGCTAAGTCAGAAATGTGGGTAATTGAAAGTGGGCCGAGACCTCACGCGAAAAGGAACATCTATGGCTCATCTGCTCAAATGGATCCTTGTCCCAGCGGTACTGTCAACTTGATGTCTGGGAGACCAAGCTGCCACAGGGAAGCCTCCATGTCAGTCCAAATCAGCCAACCAAGGCAGCACCGGTCGCATCGCGCCAAGTGGCGAAGGCGTGATCACGTACAGTCCGGTACTCATTGGCAGACAGGCGATGACGGCGGAGTTGGAAGTGATTGTGGATCGGAGAATGAGTGGCGAGAAATTGCTGGGCCTGCCGGGCTGACTTGAACCGCCGCATGTGGCGTTCTCGCCGTCGGGTGGGTTGGTGCGAGACCTCACAGCGGTTGTTGAGATACCGGCTCTGCCGATGTTCCACGCCCGGCAGGATTTCACGTTTGGCGGCACCATAGGATCCGAGTTTATCGGTCACGATCACCCTGGGCGCGTAGCACAAACCCTTCAGCAGCTTGCGAAAGAAGCGCTTCGCCGCCTTCGTGTTGCGGCGGCTCTGGATCAGCACATCGAGCACGTTGCCATGCTGATCAATGGCTCGCCAGAGATAATGCAGTTTGCCCCGGATGCGCACGAACACCTCATCGAGAAACCATTTGTCCCCGGGCTGCTGCCGCCTCCGCTTCAGGGTCTTGGCGTAGGTGCGTCCGAAGCGCAGGCTCCACTCGCGGATCGTCTCATAGCTGACCTCTATACCCCGAGCGGCCAAGATCAGCTCAACTTCACGCAAGCTCAGGCTGAAGCAGTGATATAACCAAACGGCCTGATGGATGATCTCAGCCGGAAAGCGGAAGCCGCGGTAGGGGTTGGACGTGGTGCTCATACCCGCGACCCTGCCACAGGCGCCGACCTAAGCCAACTTGACAGTACCTCCACCGTCCTGATGGATGACGTAGCCTCTTCGGCTTACAGCAGTCAGGCACCAGGTGACGTTGTCTGAAGGCCGACCGGGGCGTCTCCTTCGTCCGGCAGAGTGAAGACCGCGCAGGGCGTAGCGATACCGCGCAATACGTGCTCGCCCAAAGGCATCAACGCCGTCGTCATTTCCGCCGCGACCGCGCCCGAGATCAGCACGCTGCGACCGAGGGGCCTGCACAGCCCTTCGAGTCGGCAGACGAGGTTGACGGCAGGGCCGATCGCGGTGAAGTCCAGTCGACTGGCGGTGCCGATATTGCCCCACATCATTTCGCCAAGATGCAGGGCCATGCCGAAGGGGAGTGGCGGCCGGCCTTCGCGGCGGCGTGCCTGGTTGAGGTGGGCCATGCCCGCCTGGGCGGCACTGACGGAGCGCAGCGCGGCGTCGCAGGCCTCCGATGGGATCCGTTGGCCGATCGGAAAGATCGCCAATATGCCGTCGCCTGTGAATTTCAACACTTCGCCGCCGAAGGCGTGAACGGCGCCGGCGATGCGGTCGAACCAAGCGTCGAGCGCGGCGACCACCGCCTCCGCAGGCAACGCCTCCGACAGCGCGGTAAAGCCGCGTAGATCGCCGTAGAGCAGGACCGCGCGGATGGTCTCGCCACTCCCGCGCCGCAATTGCCCGGCCAGCACCTGCGCCGCACTGCGTCGGCCGAGATAGGCCTCGAGCAGCGCCGCGAGGGTCGACCGCGTGGCAAGGACGGCGAGCGGCGGCGCAGCGAAACGCGCCGCCTGATGCAGCAGCCCAGCTTCGGCCGCGGTGAGTGGCCGTAAGAGAGCCCAGCCCAACACCGGGCTGTTCGAGCCTGGGCTGCCCGACGTCGGACCATCCGGTTCCGAGCCGGCGACACCCTCGACCACCATTCCAGTGCCAAGGCCGACGAGCCAGTCGCGGCCGACATTTCCCTGCTCAGGCCCGGCGGGGCCAAGAGACCCGAAGCCGATGGCCTCGATCACCGCTCCCGTTTCCGCCCGCCACAACCAGGTGCGGCGGGCGATGATCGGATGCGGAGCCGCCAGCGTCAGCGCACCGCCGGCGAGCGGCAATCCCTCGGTGATTAACTGCTCGCCGAGGGTCGCCAGGAAGGTGTCGGCGCCGGCCACGGTGCTAGCCGCATCGACCAGCCAGGCGAGGGCAGAGGGCAGTCGCATGCAGGAGATCATGGACTTGCGGCCGGCGCCTGTCATCGTCGTATTGTTACAAGACGTAGATTTCTTGCGCGAGAGGTGAATTGCACTAGGAATAGAGGACGCCACGCCGGTCTCAAACACTCGGCCGACGTGAATATCGCTTGGCATTTGCCGAAGGACGTCTCCGATGACTGAGCCGCTGGTGGTCCGGCGTGAGATCCAGATCGCGGCACCGCCCGCGACCGTCTTCGCCTTCCTGATCGATCCGGAAAAGATCTTGCGCTGGATCGGCACGGAGGCGACCGTGGAGCCGCATCCCGGCGGCCTCTATCTCGTCAACGTCAGCGGCACAGACATCGCCCGCGGACAGTTCACTGAGGTCATCCCAATCCACCGCCTCGCCTACAGCTTTGGCTGGGAGGGGCGCGACAAGACGCCACCGGGATCGAGCCTGATCGAGATCGATCTGATCGACCAAGTCGGCGGGACGCTGTTGCGCATGACCCATAGCGGTCTGCCCGACGCGGAGGCCTGCGCCAGCCACGAGCAGGGCTGGACCCATTATCTTGGAAGGCTCGCCGTCGCCGCCGCCGGTGGCGACCCGGGACCCGACACGCCGCGTAAATCGTGATGACTGCATTGCAACGAGCGCACAGCTTCGCACGTGGTGTTTGCGGGCAAGGACGGGTTGCCAGAGAGATGATTGACATCTGAGTTTCTGACCCTGTGATGGTCTCCTTCTCGCTCAGGGCTGCCTTTGTCTCAAGTTCTGGAGTCGCCCGCGAAGTGGTCCCTCATTCGGTCCACTCTACGTTACACTTTGACCCAGAGCTGGCTCTAGATGTGTCGAGGCAGCATGGTTTGTACCCGCCGCGGTTCTCTACGGCATTCAGTAGCAAAGACCACCAACCTGGATCCGGCTCCATTTTCCAGGCGTAGGGTTCCCCTCAGGCCCGCCGGATGTCCGCCCGCAGCAGCTCCGAGGCAGAAACACTTAGCCATTGACCTAACTATAGAGACTCAATATAGTTAGCCATATGGGAAACAATCAGTCCGCACTGGACTCCGTCTTTCACGCGCTCGCCGATCCAACCCGCAGGGCCGTCATTCAGCGGCTCGGTCAAGGACCGGCGACAGTGAGTGAGCTGGCCGAGCCATTCGATATGGCTTTGCCGTCATTCGTGAAACATATCGCAGTGCTCGAAGCATCGGGTCTGGTTGGCTCCAAGAAAATCGGCCGTGTCCGCACGTGCACACTAAAGCCTAGGAAGCTGGCTGCTGCCGAACGGTGGTTTGGTGAACAACGTGCACTTTGGGAAAGCCGATATCACAACCTCGACAACCTGTTATCAGGGCTGAGCGGAGAAAAACAATGAAAGCTGACCTGCAGTTTGACTTCCTTGTCGACAAAGAAAACAACACCATGACGATCAGGCGAGAGTTCGCTGCCAAACGAAAACTGGTCTGGGATTGCCATACGAAAAGCGAGTTGCTCGACCAATGGTTCGCACCCAAACCGCTCACGACGAAAACCAAGACCATGGATTTCAGAGAAGGTGGGCATTGGCACTATGCCATGGTCGATCCTGATGGGCAGGAGTACTGGGGCCGCATGGATTATCAGACCATCAGCCCGATCAATCATTACACGGCTCTTGATGGTTTCAGTGACGAATCCGGTTCCCTGAGTGCCGAGCTGCCGAGATCGAACTGGGATGTCACGTTCACGGATGCTCCCGGGCGCACCCTGGTACAGACGATCGTTACCTACAAGTCACCCAATGACCTTCAGAAGGTCATTGATATGGGAATGAAGGAGGGTCTGACCTCAACCCTGGAACGTCTGGATGAACTTCTTCTGACCCTTAACGAACAGAGGAAAGAGGGCTGAGCACTTTTCACGACGAACCTTGAGGCAGCCTGGTACTCGTTCGGAACCCGTATGCCAACTGCCTCAGGGTCTCTTAACTGCCCTTTCGTACGAGTAAGGTGCCTCTTGTGACGACCGATGCAGTAGAAACCATTCGAAGGCAGCTTGCCTTCCTATCTGAACTTGATCGGCTGAAGTCGGTTATGCGGCAGTCACCACTGATCAATCACACCCGCCGGGAGAATTCAGCCGAGCATTCGTGGCATCTTGCAATGTTTGCCTTGGTTCTATCGGAACATGCCAAGGACGTGGATGCCCTGTACGTTGCCAAGCTACTGCTCTTGCATGACATTGTTGAGATTGATGCCGGAGACACACCGATCCACGCCACAGGCAGGGACAAAGCCGTGTTGGCACAAGAGGAACGTGCAGCAGCCGAGCGGATCTTTGGACTGCTTCCGCCCGAGCAAGGCCAGGAATTTCTCTCGCTGTGGCTCGAATTCGAAGCTGGCGAGACGCCAAATGCGCGCTTTGCCAAGGCCCTGGATCGCCTACAGCCGCTGCTTCTTAATACCCTAACCCACGGGGGCACATGGACGGAGAACGGCGTCTCCGAGCAACAGGTCATGGAACGTTACGGCCCAGCGATTGAGGGAGGCTCGGCCCTTTTGTGGCAAGTAGCGTCGACCTTGGTTCGGCAGCATTTCGGCAAGCGTGCAAAGGCGTAGCGATAAGTTGAGAGTTATTGAGACCGCGCTTTGCAACTCGTCCCAAAAGCGACCTTACCCGAATTCGTGCCGCAAGCTATTGACGGATATAGCACGCAACAGCCTCCACGCACGGAAGGTCTCCAAATGGCACGCCCGAGAATGAGCTTGAACGTCCGCTCAAGACTGGGAGACAAGACTTTCCGGAGGCGGTAGATGCTGGGCATGGAATCCCAGAGCGAACTCTAGCGAGGCAGTTGTCCATTGTTCTGCTTCTGCTGGATTCGAGCTCGACGCATTTGACGAACGCTCGAGGCGGCGGATGACAATTCAGCGGACATGCAGGTGGCGGGCTGTCGGTCGAACAGCCGGCTTGACGGAAACAACCGACCGAGGAGGGAGGCCTCAGGGGCAGAAGTAGCCCCGCGCATTGTCCGAAATGCAGCGCGCCCCGTTCGGGAGAATGATTCCGCCTGCTCCATCGGGTGGAATATAGGCCCCGGTGGAGATCGTGAACCCGCCATTGGGATCGGCCGACACCGTTGAGCCGTCCGGCAGAGTGAACCTGCCATCGCTGTAGGTGATGTGCCGGGTGTATCCTGGCGGAAGGGCCACCGGGATGGCGGCCGGGGGCACGGGAGGTGCTGCCTGTGTCGATCCGAGATTGGCTGGCGGAACGGGCTGGGATGGCGAACCGCTTGACGAAACGCAGGCTGACAGGACAATGCCCATCAGCAGGATTGCCGGCACTCGCATCAAATTCCTCCGCTCGCTCAGCATTGGCCTTCGCACCAACGATAGCGGAGTGGATCCCGATCTGAAGCAGAAAATGATCGGCTCCCATTTTGACGTCGATGCCTGTCGCTGGCCGGGCATTGAAATCGTCGCGCCAGCGTTTGGGGCACCCTGGATCATGTCCGCCGGATCCTCGGCCGCCGACAGGCCGTCGCCATCCGCCAGGGCGGCCATGCCCAAGCGTGCTGCCGCCATGATCCCGCAGGATGCTCCCGTTATGCGGTTGCGTCGTCGAGGCATCGGTCAAGCGATCTTCCCCCATTTGTGATCTGCCTTGGCGTGGTTTCCGGCCATGCGAGCGTTATTGTTGGTTTGAGTGCATCGCACGGTTCTCGGTAAGCCTCCGATGAGGATCGCCAAGGTGACTTCGGCGCATCTCGCGGCCGTCCTGACCGCCGGCGCAGCGCTGTTCGGCGACCCTGCTGAAGCCGCGCGACTTCATTGCGCCACGCTCTCGCATGTCACATCCAACGCCGAGGGGAGGATCCAAGAGGCCGATCCGGCCGAGCCGTTTGCTATGTCCT
Organism: Microvirga ossetica; assembly: GCF_002741015.1. Classification (NCBI taxonomy): domain Bacteria; kingdom Pseudomonadati; phylum Pseudomonadota; class Alphaproteobacteria; order Hyphomicrobiales; family Methylobacteriaceae; genus Microvirga; species Microvirga ossetica. The sequence continues at coordinate 80,072 of NZ_CP016620.1, forward strand.
GGCAGACCTTCGACTTCGACACCTCGACCCTGACCCTCACCAATGCGCTCCCTGATGGCGCAACATTCTCGCAGAAACTGCAGAAAGGGCTTCTCAGCACGAGCGAGTTCGTCGGCTTCTTCCGGATCGGCGCCTCACCCATCGGGATGCTCCACATCAGCCTGTCGAGCACACCCATGACCTTCAGCCTCTACCGGCCATCCCGCGGTTGGAGCCTATGCCTGAAGGGAGGGCGTAATGCCATTGCCACTGCATTCCCAAATGCCGGACGGTGGATTCCCGTGAAAGTAACTTCATGTTGTCGCCGGCTGGCCGCGGCTCCCTTCAGAGTGGAGGTAGACTAGATGTTCACAGGAGCAGAGTGGGCACCTGGGGAATCATCTTCCGAACGCACCGAATTGAAATCCTATCTGGCTCCACAAAGCGACTTCTCGGAATTAAGCGATCTGTTGCGCCGCCTCAGGGAATGAGATCGTCACTACCAGTCCGGCATCGTTCCGTATGTCGATCTCGCCGCCGACCTGTTGAACAAGCGACCGGACCAGGCCGTAGCCGAGCGATCCTTCCCGCAGGCTGGACATCCCGATCCCATCATCCCGGACCGTCAGTTCAACCCACCCTGGTTGACTGCGGCGCGCCCGAACGTGGATCGTTCCCGACCTTGATGTCGGAAAGGCGTACTTCACGGCATTGGTGATGAGTTCGGTCAGCACGATGCCGAGCGGGACCGCCGTATCGGCGTCCACCAGGATGCCTTGGTCGATGTCCTCCTTCAGGCTCACACGGTCATCGTCCCCAGTGAGGGGTCTCAAGGCGCCGCACAGATCGGCCACGTACATGGACACATCGATGTGCTGAGCCCTTTCCGACCTACTGAGAAGGTCGTGCACCCGCGCCATGGCGTTGAGACGATCCTGGGCCTCCTCGAAGAGGGCCCTGACGGCCGGGTCAGGCTGCCGCCGCCCCTGGATGCCGAGGAGGGAAGCCGCGATGGCCAGGCTGTTCTTGGCCCGGTGGTTGACTTCCACCAGCAGCATCTCCCTCTCAGTGACTAGCGCCGACAACCTCGTGTTGGCGGCTTTCAGCTCCCCGGTTCTAGCTGCGACCCGGACCTCCAATTCTGAAGCGAGGGCCCGAAGGTTTTCCTCCGCCGCGTCGTAGCGGCGGGTGATGTCGAGGTAGGAGAGGAAATGATTGGTGACGGTGCCCTGGCCGTCATCCACCGGGCTGGCGAACAGCATCGCCCGAAACGGGCTGCTGTCCTTCCGGTACTGAAGGATCTCCAGGGTTTCGTCCCGCCCTTGTGTGATTGCAGCCTGATAGCGCCGGATGGCCTCCGGGTCGGTGCCCCCGCCGTTCATGAAGTGCGGGTCCTGACCAAGCAACTCGTCCATGGTGTAGCCGGACAGGTCGACGAACGCCTGGTTGGCAAAGACGATGGGGTTGCCGAGCAAGGTGGTATCGGTCACGAGCATCGGCATGCGGGTCCGCCGGACAGCCTCGACGAACAGGCCACCCTGCTGCCGCACGGCTTCGATGTGCCGTTCGGCGACAGTTCGCTCAGGGGTGTCCGCCTTGTTCTCGTGAAACTCGTTCATGGGCAATCCGATCCGATGCGACTGTGGACGAATAAAAGGCCCCGTTTCGGGGGCCTTTTCCATTCAGCCTTTCGAGAGGCTCAGTCGAATAACTCCTGAAGAAAGGACTTTTTCCTCTTGGAGTGTCCGTACTGATGGCCATGCCCATAGGGCTGGGCGTAGTCCCGATCGTGACCCTGATCATACTGCGGCTTTGAAAACGAAGGCTGCTGCGTTGGAGCAGAAGGCGCATCCTGGGCGCTCCGCTCGAGGATCTTGTCGAGTTCCCCGCGGTCGAGCCAAACACCACGACATTGGGGACAATAGTCGATCTCGACGCCCTGTCGCTCACTCATCACGAGGGAAACCTGGCAGACAGGACATGGCATACCGGCGGCGCTGGTCATAGGCGGACCTCCTCAGGCTGGCAATCGGATCACGAGCCCAGACCACCAATCAGTCTTACACTGATGAGCACCAGGCATTCTTGCTGCGGTCCGACATCACAGCCACACGACCGTGGTTGTCAGAGGGGCCCGGCCCGCAAAGAACACATGGGTGCGTGGAGAGTGGCCTTCAAGCCTGACCGCACCCCGGGCCCACTTCATGAGGAGCCCGACGGCGAGCCAAGATCGTCGTCGGGCGTCTTCTGCTGTTTCACTGGGGACAGGACGCGGAAGGTGAAGATCGTGAACAGGGTGACCACGATGGCGACATCGTAGCTGCCAAGGCCAACCGCAGCTCCGACCGCCCCCGTTGCCCACAGGCCTGCCGCTGTGGCAGTTCCCTGCACGGCGCCGGATTGCTTGATGATGGCGCCGCCGCCAATGAAGCCGATGCCGGTAATCAGGCCTTCGATGATCCGCGCCTGCGCCTCCAGCGAGTTCCCGGTAATGCCTTCTGTCGCCTGAACGAACCCGCAACTTGCAACAGCCACGAGCGGGAAGGTACGCAATCCGGCACTGCGTTCGTTTCGCTCGCGATCCCATCCGATAGGCAAGGCCAGCACATAGGCAAAGGCCAAGGCGGCCACGTGAGGCAAGACTCGAAGCGACTCTAACATGTGCTCAATCTGTTCCATGAGCTAAAACCGATCCGGATCCGCCAAAGCCGCTATCTGAACAACCGGATCGAGCAGGATCATCGTGCCGTGAAACGTCGGGTTCGGCCAATGCTCGGCTTCAAGGCATTGGAGAGTGCTCGCGCCGTCTTGGGTGGGATCGAGATGGTTCACATGATGCGCAAACAGCAGGCGAAGTATGCTCGCAATCCGCAGCCTTCACTGGCCGAGCAGTTCAACATCCTGGCTGCGTAGCGCCTTGCGGGTGGAATAGCCCTCTTTCTGTCCCGAATCGAAATTTCGCGACAGAACCGGATTGCGCCCAGTGTGAGCACCGCGCTTTTTGACCGCAAATGTGCCGAAGCCACGAAGCTCGACCCGACCACCCTGTGCAAGAGCATCACCGATGGTGTCGAGGATCGCATTTACAACCTTCTCGATGTCACGCTGGTAGAAGTGCGGGTTTTGCTCAGCGAGCTTCTGAACCAGTTCGGATTTGATCATATCTGGTGTAAGCCGTTGATCTGATGCTAACTTTTGCAAAGTTGCCAGAGGGGCTGGAAGCCGTCAAGAGATGGGGGTAAGGGCGGTTGTGAGACCGCCCTGCTGCATGGAGATCAAGCTGCTTGGGTACGCTTGGTAATATGCGCCCGATATGCCGCTGCTGACTTTATGGTGATTGTCCCAGCTTCCGTCAGCTTCACGATCTCGGTCTTCGCACGTTGTGCGGCTCGCGCAGTATAGGAAGACTTCAACGCGACCCGAGTGTGGTTAGCGATGTGCCTGCGATGAGCACCTGCCTGTCGTGGGCTCATGGTCTTCTCGGCAACAAACCGGTCCAGGTGATCGTAGGCCCGCTTCGCTTCCGTAGGGGTATAGCTGTCTTTCTTCTCGAACAAAGGATGTCCTTTCGGTGGTAAACCGACCCATATGAGGGCTAAAGGCAGGGATTTCCAGACTGAGTTCCTATTTAAGGTAAACCCACTGCTGCCAAGACCTCAAGTGGAGTGGCTCAATGCCCATGAAGTCACTGAGCACTTCCATTTGAATTTATCTCACTCGATAGTGCAGTCACGCGCGGCGCATGCTTTCGCAATTGTCCTTACGACAAGGGATCATTTCCACCTGAAATGTATTCTCCGTGCCTATGAAATTAACCTATGAGAATTGGCATAGGCTCATCGATTGGATCTGGGTGTCTGGTAGGTGCTGATCGCTTTTGGCCCGTGCGGGTGCGGCGTGGACGTACCGTCATCTGGCGAGGCTGATAGCGAGCATGATCGGCGTCGTCTTGCATGATGCTACCGGGCCGAACGACTGCGTATAGTTCGTCGAACAGGGCCTCCGGATCGATTCGGCGCAGGGTATAGTGCCAACGTGACCCGAAGGCAGTCTCAAATTCGGTCTTTGTGATCGACCCAAGGGCTACCACTCCGCGAACGGTCCCTTGGCAAAACCAGAGCCGCAGCGACACGCTTTGCCACCAGCGGCAGACTTGCCGTCTATAGGTAAGGATATTCCAGGCACTGATCCGCCATTGCCTAAACTCATCGAGGTCGGCGATCCCGGCTGCAAACGCGATTGCATGGACCTGACCAGTGTCTGGGCCTCGGAAATCACGGGCAATACGACGGGCATAACGTCTTGCGCAGCGGTGGCAGTCGATCTGGGAGCAACGGTGCGCTGAGGAGCATTTGTCGATCATCCGATATTTATCAGATCTGCTCGCACCAAACCGTTGATCGCCCAGCCCACCAAGGACGGCATCAATGTTTGATAAATATCGGATGGATCTTAATAAGCTTCGACAACGGGTGGCGGCAAACCTGCCCGGCATAACCTACGGGTTTGTGAATAATGAACGGAGGCAACGCACGCCGTACGTTGTAGGGCACCGTCAGTTTAACCACGGGGTGACCCGGATGAGATATATGTGAGGGATGAAGAAGACCCGTCATCCCCGCTATGCCCGTCATCGCTTTCCGGCTGAAGTGCTCAGCCATGCCGTCTGGTTGTACTTCCGATTTCCGCTCAGTCTACGGATGGTCGAGGAGATGCTGGCGGCCCGAGGGATCCTGGTCAGTCATGAGACGGTCCGGCAGTGGGCGCTGAAGTTCGGGCAAGACTTTGCCAATAAGATCCGCCGCCGTCTTCCGGCACCCGGGGACAAGTGGCATCTCGATGAGGTCGCGATCAGCATCGCCGGTCGGAAGCATTGGCTATGGCGTGCTGTCGACCAGCACGGGATCGTGCTCGATATCCTGGTTCAGAGCCGCCGCAACGCGAAGGCCGCCAAGCGCCTGCTGCGCAAGCTGCTCAAGAAGCAGGGCAGAGCTCCTCGAGTGATGATCACGGACAAGCTCGCTAGCTACGCCGCCGCAAAGCGAACTGTCATGCCCGGTGTGGAGCATCGGCAGCACAAGGGCTTAAACAATCGCGCGGAAAACAGTCATCAGCCGACGCGACGACGCGAGCGGATCATGAAGCGCTTCAAATCAGCCGGGCACGCGCAACGCTTCCTTTCAGCCCACGATCAGGTGGCAAACCTCTTCCGCAGTTCCGCCAACAGCAACGCCGCTGAACATCGCGAAGCCCGCTCCCAGGCCTTTACTGCTTGGGCCGAAGTGACAGGCGTTGCCATGAGCTTCTGATCTGGCGACCCAGGGTGGCGCTTGGCCTTCAGCTCATTAAATTGACGGTGTCGAGCTTGGCCCTAACCTAGTCCAATATAGGGCCTTATCGGAAATTGCCTCGCTAAACTTGGAGCTCAGCCTGAAGGAGAGTGCAAGCCTGGAAGGTCTCCCAATGGCGCTTCTCGGAGGTAAACCGAATGGCGGCTCTGGAAGGGAACACCGGACGTTCCTGGCGGGCAGCAGAATTCGCGAGTTGACCCGAAGGCGACCTTGGTCGTCAACGTCAGACCACAGTTGAGGCTGACCTTAGCAACTCACTGCAACGGCCAGAAGACGGTATGGTCGATGCTTAGTGACAGGTTTTGATCTTCACTGCATTCCTTGCCAACCTAGGCAACTCAGGCATCAGATTGCAGGTCGTACTGCTCTTCGGTGACGTGCTCCAGCCAAGTGACATGGGAGCCATCCAGGGCCTCCTGCATGGCAATGTGGACCATGCCGGTTCGGGGTGCTGCCCCGTGCCAGTGCTTCTCGCCCGGCGGGATCCACACCGTGTCGCCAGCCCTGATCTCCCTGACCGGCCCGCCCCAGGTTTGCACGCGCCCAACGCCCAGGATCACGTGAAGGGTCTGTCCAAGTGGGTGGGTGTGCCATGCCGTTCGGGCACCGGGCTCAAACGTGACACGGTTTGCCCGAATTCGGGCGGGCAGCGGGGCATCGATGATGGGGTCATGCCAAACGGTTCCCGTGAATGCATCGGCCGAAGCGTGCTTCGTCGGGAACGTCCCTGCAATATGGATATCCATGGAGCCGTCTTCCTTTCGAGCGGATGCGTCACAGATGCTTGATGCCGACGCTCACGATCAGTGGAACGAGTTCATCGCGGGCGCCGATGCGATGTTGGCGGGCATGTTGGTGGGCCTCGGCGGCTTTCCCCTTCCAGATCGCAGCGATGATGTCTCTGTGGGCGGCGATCGAACCGGTAGGCTTGGATCGAAGCTTGAGCGTGAGCATCCGCGCCCGGTGGGCTTGGTCGGTCACCGTCTGGGCGATCCTGCGGATCCGGCTGTTGCGACAGCGCTCCACCAAGGTCCGGTGGAACAGGTCATCCGCGGCAGCCCACGCGAGGAGGTCATTGTCCCGAAGAGCCTGTTCCATGTCTGAGGTCGCTTCCTCGAGTTCGTCGGCAACGAGGTGCCGCTCGTCGTCAGGCAAGGCGGCAAGCAGCTCGGCCGCCATGGCCTCGATTGCAATGATCACCTCGTAGATTTCGCGGATGTCTTCCGGGGCGAGCGGGCAAACCGTGACGCCTCGCTTGGAGAGCACACGGACCAAGCCATCCTCTTGAAGCCGGATAATGGCTTCATGAACCGGCGTACGGCTCATGCCGAGCCGCAAGGCAATCTCCTGCTCCGAGCCTTGGTAGCCGGGCGGAAAGACATTGTTGCGGATCGCGTCCTTGAGCGCCTTGTAGGCGTCCTCGACCAGCGACGGTTTCTTTTCCGGCTCCCGCGTCGCCCGCACGTGCAGCTTATCCACCAGCGTGCCCTCCTGCTTCACACTGCCCTATGTAGGATCTTCCATGCAAGTATGAATGGATGATTGACAGAACGGGCTTCTCCTGGCATTTCTCAATGTATGCCAACTTCCATGGAAGCTGAGAGTTCTACTCACAGCCAACCAGGTGCTCACAAGAAGCAGCGGCATTTTCAGGAGGAACGCGCGTGGATCTGAGGTTAATACGCCTGCGGTCGGGCTTCAGAGACGTCACTCAGTCCGCTCAAGCTTAAGCCTTGCTGCTCGGCTTCGTTCTCAGCAAGCTGATGGAGGAGAACCTGCGACGGGCGCTCCTCATCTCGCCCGGCGACATGATGACATTCCTCGATCATCCGATCAGTGCCTGCCTGTCAGTGCCTGCCTGCTCGCGGTGGCGCTTGTCATCCTGGCTCTCGCACTCCTTCCGACGATCCGGAAGGGACGGGACGAGGTCTTTGTTGTGTAGTGAGTGGCGCGTGTGCGGCGCCGATAATCCGACAACGCCAATCAACCAGGGAAGGAAATGCACATGAAACGAGCTGTCTTCACTCTCGCCGCGGCTCTCGGCTTCGTTGCGACCGCTGCACAGGCACAGGGAACCTATCCGACGCGACCCATCACGCTGGTGGTTCCGTTCACCGCCGGCGGGACGACCGATGTGGTTGCCCGCTTCATGGCCGATCACATGGGCCGCACCCTTGGTCAGCAACTCGTGGTCGAGAACGTCACTGGTGCCGGTGGTACCGTCGGCGTCACCCGGGTCGCCAAGGCCGAGCCTGATGGCTACACGATCCTGATGGGCAACCTGGGAACGCAAGCGGCGAGCGTCGGCCTTTATCCGAAGCTGGCCTATGACCCACGCACCGATTTCGAGCCAATCATGAACTCGGCGTCGACGCCGATGCTCGTGGTCGCGAAGAAGGACTTGCCGGTCAAGGACTTCAAGGAATTCATCGCCTATCTGAAGGCTAACGCTCCCAAGATGAACTACGGCTCGGGTGGAGTAGGCTCGACCTCGCACCTGACGTGCCTGTTCATGGAATCCCTTCTGGGCGTGAAGCCGCAGCACGTGCCGTTCCGCGGCTCGGGTCCGGCCCTGAACGCACTGCTTGGCGGCCAAGTCGATTATGTCTGTGACCAGACGGTTGCCATCGTGCCGACTGTCCAGGGAAAGCAGGCCAACGGACTGGTCGTCGCAGTCCAGAACCGCCTTCCGGTTGTCCCGGACGTCCCAACATCGGCCGAGCAGGGGCTGCCCCAATTCCAGGCGACGGGCTGGAACGCGCTCTTCGCACCCAAGGGCACGCCCAAGGACATTGTCACGAAGCTGAATGCCGCGGCCAAGGCCGCCCTGAAGGATGAGACCACGCGCAAGCGCCTTCTCGACCTCGGTGCCGAGCTCCCGGACGAGGCAGGCCAGACCCCCGAGGCTCTCGCCCAACTCGTCAGCTCTGAAATCGACAAATGGGTCCCGATCATCAAGGGCGCAGGCGTGACGGGGCAGCAGTAGCAGTGGCTGACAACCGCGTGGTCGGAGGCCCTTATCAGGTCGCGGCCGCGCAATCCCATATCGACCTTTCGGGCACACTTTTACTGACGGACAGGACCTCACATGTCACCGGATCAAAAAAAGCGCTATCGGCTGGCTGTCATTGCCGGCGATGGCATCGGCAAGGAAACGACGCCCGAAGGCGTACGTGTCCTCGAGGCCGCTGCCAAGAAGTTCGGCTTCGACCTGCAACTCGACCACTTCGACTTCTCGTCCTACGACTACTATGCCAAGCACGGCCGCATGCTGCCGGAGGACTGGAAGGAGCAGGTCAGCTCTCACGACGCCATCTTCTTCGGCGCGGTGGGCTGGCCGGATAAGATCCCGGATCACGTCTCCCTCTGGGGCTCGCTGCTCCAGTTCCGGCGCGAGTTCGACCAGTACATCAATTTGCGTCCGGTGCGCCTGATGCCCGGCGTGCCGACACCGCTCGCCAACCGCAAACCCGGCGACATCGACTTCTGGGTCGTGCGCGAGAACACGGAAGGTGAGTATTCCTCTATCGGCGGCAAGATGTTCCCTGGCACGGAACGTGAGGTGGTCATCCAGGAAACTGTGATGACGCGCATCGGCGTTGACCGCGTGCTGCAATTCGCCTTCGACCTCGCGCAGAGGCGGCCCAAGAAGCATCTGACCTCGGCTACGAAGTCGAACGGCATCTCGATCACGATGCCCTATTGGGACGAGCGCGTGGAGGAGATGGCTAAGAGCTACCCGGATGTGAAGTGGGACAAGTACCACATCGACATCCTCACCGCCCACTTCGTGCTCCATCCAGATTGGTTCGATGTGGTCGTGGCCTCGAACCTCTTCGGCGACATTCTCTCCGATCTCGGTCCCGCCTGCACGGGCACGATCGGCATTGCGCCTTCGGGCAACATCAATCCCAACAGTGATTTCCCGTCGCTTTTCGAGCCGGTGCATGGATCGGCTCCGGACATTGCAGGGCAGGGGATCGCAAACCCGATTGGCCAGATCTGGGCGGGCGCCATGATGCTGGAGCACCTGGGCGAGGGCGAAGCGGCCGCGGCGATCGTCCAGGCGATCGAGGACGTGCTCAGCGAGCGAACCCTGCGCACGCGCGACCTCGGCGGCAATGCCGGAACCGAGACCGCGGGCAAGGCCGTGGCCGAGGCGATCGGGTGAACCAAGCACAAGAACGACGTCAACTCTTGGCCGCCGCATGTCAGCGGCCGCAGCTAGAAGGATACAACGATGAATAGCTACAGGATCGCAGCCGTCCCTGGTGATGGCATCGGCAAGGAAGTCATTGCCGCCGGGGTCGAGGTTCTTCAGGCGCTCGCGGACCGCGACGGGGGCTTCAACCTCAACTTCGAGAGCTTTGACTGGGGGTCCGACTACTACAAGAAACACGGCATCATGATGCCGGAGGATGGTCGCGAGACCCTGAAGAAGTTCGATGCCATCTATTTCGGCGCTGTCGGCGCGCCCGACGTGCCAGACCACATCACGCTTTGGGGGCTGCGCCTCGCCATCTGCCAGCCCTTCGATCAATACGCCAATGTGCGCCCGACCCGCATTCTGCCTGGTATTCAGGGTCCTCTGCGCAATGTGGAGGCGAAGGATCTCGACTGGGTGATCGTCCGCGAGAACTCCGAAGGTGAATATGCCGGGCAGGGCGGGCGCTCCCACCGGGGCCTGCCCGAGGAAGTGGCGACGGAGGTCTCGATCTTCACCCGCGCCGGCGTCACCCGCATCATGCGGTTTGCGTTCGAGATCGCACGCTCCCGTCCGCGTAAGCTGCTGACCGTCGTGACCAAGTCAAATGCCCAGCGGCACGGTATGGTCATGTGGGACGAGATCGCGGCCGAGGTGGCGCAGGACTATCCCGATGTGACCTGGGACAAGATGCTGGTCGATGCCATGACGATGCGCATGACCCTGAAGCCGCAGACCCTCGACACGATCGTGGCCACCAACCTGCATGCCGATATCCTGTCCGATCTGGCTGCGGCTCTTGCGGGTTCGCTCGGCATCGCGCCGACGGCGAACATCAATCCGGAGCGCAAGTTCCCGTCGATGTTCGAGCCCATCCATGGTTCGGCTTTCGACATCACCGGCAAGGGCATCGCCAACCCCGTCGGCACGTTCTGGACGGCAACCATGATGCTGGAACATCTGGGTGAGCAGCCTGCGGCCGAGCGCCTGATGCGGGCGATCGAACGGGTCACGGCCGATCCGTCGCTGCACACGCCGGACCTCGGCGGCCAGGCCACGACCCGTCAGGTCACGGATGCTGTCATCGCGGCCATCCAAGGCGATAACGCATAAGAACAGGCGACGCCGATGCTCCAGCCGCGTGCAATCCTGCAATCGCTGTTCGACGCTTCCATCGCGGCGGCTGACCCGGCTCAATGTGTGCCTCCGAACCTGCCGGAGCCGCCGCAGGGGGCACCGTCAACTTAACGCTTTTACTTGCTCTTGGCGGTGTTTAGGTCCGGAGCGAGCCGCGCATTTTCAATTGCTTAGACCCATCGCGGAATAGCTGAGAACCGCGGTAAGCGGTCTTTACTAAGGTAAGTTGACGGTGCCAGCAGATCGCCAGCGGCCAGTCTCACGATATGGAAGACGTCCTTAACGAGATCGAGACCATTGCCAATGGCAAGGCGGCTTGATGCGCGTCGGGCTGTCAGAGAACGCCCGGGCCTATCTAATTCGAGAGACCGCCTACCTAAGGAAGCTGAACCCGGCCGCGGCGCGGAACCTGTCTCGCCAGATGCGGAACGCCCAGCGCAACCTGGCAGCATTTGATGGGATAGGCTTCGAAAGCGAGGAATTAGGGGTCAGCGCAAGATCTGTGCCCAATGATACGCCGGCATTATCAACCAAAGACAGCTACTTTCGAGACGAGGTCGATCCCACCGGCTTTCGTCCGCCGCATCTCCCGTCCGATAGCGAAGCGAAACACCGCTGGGAGCTGCAGAGCAGGCGGTATTCGCGCCCACAAGGTCTTGGTCACCGACCGTCCCTTGCGCGTTCGTCGCGGCGCCTGGCCCGTGACCACCCGCTGCGACCAGCGGAAACCGATCTCGTTGAAGTACAGATCCGCGTGATGCGGACTGATGTGGTGAAACACGCCTGAGACCGTGCGGCGGATCCGATCGTTGAAGCCCTCGGCTGAGTTGATGTGCACCGGCCCGCGGGCATACTCGCGAGCCTCATGATGGACGGTGTCATGGGACGCAAAGGCGCTCCCCAAGGACACAAATGTCTTCCATTCATCGCTCATCAGATGTGCCGCGGGATCAACGGCATCCGTGAGAACCCGGTCAGCCTCGGACTCCGACAGGTCCTCAATCACGGCTGCCCGAACCTCACCGGACGGCGAACCGACGCTCACATCCGGAGGCCGCTGCACGGCCACAAGCGCCGGTGTTTTCAAGGTTTTCGGCTGGCCTTTGCGTCCACGCCCGGGTGGAGAATAGTTCATCTCCCGCCGCGGCTTGCCACCCAGATACACGCTGTCGATCTCAACCTCGCCATCGAGCGCCTGCTCGCGCCCAACCATCAGGCGCAGGGCATGCCCCATGCGCCAAGCCGTCGGCTGACTGACGCCGAGCGCCTCCGCCAGACGGATTGACGAGATGCCCTTGTCCGACTGCAGCATCAGCCAGAGGCCCGATAGCCAGGTCCGTAGGGGCAGCTTCGTCGCATGCAGCGGCGTGCGGGTGGTGACTGTGAACTGAAACCGGCAGGTGCCGCTCGAGCATTGGTAGAGTCCTGGGCGTGCTCGCCTCCCTTTCTCCCGGCCGGTTAGGGCAATAGAGCGGCGATAGCCGCACGCTGGGCAAATTCGTCCGGACGGCCAGACCAAGGCCTCGAGCAAGTGCCGACAATGATCCTCATCCTGGAAGGCTCTAACCATGTCCGGCACTGTGGTGATCCTCGCCAGTACCTCGCGCACAGACAGATCCATTGCGACCTCCTGATCCGATCATCAGTCTGGGGTTCAGAAACGCACGCAAAAGCTTAGCTGCAAAGGAAAAGCTGTCTTTGGTTGATAATGCCGGCGTATCATTGGGCACAGATCTTGCGCTGACCCCTTCTACTGGTGGAGTTCAGGACACCACGCCCTGCGGCAATGCTGACCTTGTCTATTGTGCATTGCAACATATATTGTGCATTGCAGCATCATGCGTCTTTGCTGTTGCAGCCCTTCGGGGCGTTTCCTCCCTGAACTTGGCCGCTCTTCGGAGCGGCCCCTTTTGTCAAGCAGGTGTCCGATGATCCTTCTTCTAAACCTTGCTGCGGACATGGCACTGTTGGCACTGGAAAGCCAAACCATCATCGGGATCAGGCTGGCCCGTCTGACCCTCGGCGGACCGGCCGCCATGGTGGAGGCCGAGCGGATGGTGTCCGAGAAGGTCTTTGCGCTGGGCGAGGCCGCGACGACGCTGGCCACCGGTGGGTCGGCCCATGATGTCGTGCGGGGATACCGCCGGCACGTGCAGGCGAACGCCCAACGTCTCACAGGCTGACGTCAACGGGGACGCCACGTCTCCCGTCCCCGTATTCCGCTGTCATCGCGAGGGACTGCCTTGGATTGGGACAAGATCAAACTCTTCTATGAGGTGGCGGAAGCCGGGAGCTTTACCCGGGCTGGTGAAAAGCTCGACCTGAACCAGTCCTCTCTCAGCCGCAGCATCAGTGCCCTGGAGCGGGATCTGAACGTTCCGCTCTTCCATCGTCACGCCCGTGGTCTCATCCTGACCGAGCATGGTGATGCGCTGTTCCGGGCAGCGCTCGACATGCGCCGGTCCGTGGAGGTGACGCGACAGCGGTTCGCCGAAACCAGTGAACGGCCCGTCGGCGATCTCAAGGTCACGGCAACCGTCGGGATTGGTGGCATCTGGCTCACCAACCGCATCGCGGAATTCCTCGACCTCTACCCGGAGGTCAACGTGCAGCTGATCCTGACCAACGACGATCTCGACCTTGCCATGCGCGAGGCCGATCTTGCGATCCGGCTCCGGCGTCCGGTACAGCCGGATTTGATCCAGCGGCGCCTGTTCACCATCCACTACCATGCCTATGCCGCGCACGCGTATCTCGATCACTTCGGCGAGCCCAAGTGCCTGGAGGATCTCGACCAGCACCGCATTGTTTGCCTGGGCGGCCACCAGCCTGCCTTCATCCTCGACCTGCACCGCCTGCCAACCCTCGGGCGAGACCCCAAGTCGCCACGCGCGAGTCGGTTTGTGGTCAATGACAGCCTGGCTCTCCGACATGCGATCGAGTCGGGCGCCGGGATCGGCATGGCGCCGGATTATGCCATGGGCGACAACCCGAAGGTGCGACGGGTTCTAGAGGAGGTCGACATGCCAGCGCTCGACAGCTACCTGGTGTATCCGGAAGAAATGCGCTCGGTCGCGCGGGTTCAGGTGTTTCGCGACTTCCTCGTCACGAAGGCGCAGCGCTGGGCCTATTAAAGCTCGGCCTGAACACGGGGCCGATCTCAGGCAACGCGGCAGACGCCGATCCTGGCGCAAACTGCACATCGGGGTCGATGCAAGCACTGGGCAGATTCTCGCCTCAGAGCTGACGCCCCATGATGTCGACGATGGCTCGCAGGTCGAGGCGTTGCTCGACCAGGTCACTGATCCACTCGCCTCCTTCACCGGTGATGAAGCCTACGATCAGGAGGGGGTCTACGCTACCGTCGCCGAGCGCCACCCTGATGCTGACGTGATCGTCCTGCCACGATCAACGGCGGTGCCGAGTGGCATGGCAGAGAGCGCTCCGACCCAGCGCGACCGGCCATCTCCAAAGCATTGCCGAGCATGGACGCATGGGCTGGCAGAAGCGGTCCCGGTACACTCGACGAGCCCTGGTGGAGGCATCCATCAGCCGGCTTAAACGAGTGATCGGAGACGCTTTGCGTTCGCGGACGGATCAACGCCGTATGGCCGAGGTCGCCATCGCCGTTCATGCCTTGAACCGGATGCTTGAGCTTGGACGCCCGAAGTGCGTCCGCATCGCCTGAATTCGGCCTACGGGCCGCGTTCAACGCGTGCACAATCCGATTCGTGCAACGAAGCCCCCGACAGGTCCCGAATCCTCGCCACGTCACTGGTCACCTGGATCCCCGTCCTCGCTCTGTGCGAACTTTGCCACCTCGCGACTCATCTCATGACCATGAATAGCGACGATGTAGTTTTGAGTTCTGATCAGAGGTTGCTTGGTGATGGTCTCCGCAAGGTCGGCTATGGACCACCGTATCAAGGGGGCAGCTTCATGGATGTACAGCTTTATCCCAATGAGCCTCAGCTTCATGTCAGCAAGCTCACGAGCGTCCTGCGCGTGAATGCGGTAAACATCGATGAAGGTCACAGGTGTCGCGGCCATCAGTTTCCTCTCGGTTGTTGCCATCACAAATCTCAATATCGCCGTGACACCTCCTCATCCTCAATCCAAAGGATGACGGGCGTGCCGCCCCGGCCAAGCGAGTATGGAATGGGGCATGGGCGTTTCCGAATAGTAAGCTCAATGGGCCATCAGCACGGCACCGTTGCATTAACCTCGGCCGTATAGCGAGGAGCGGTTCATCAAGGATCCGCCCCCGTGTCACTGTTCAAGCGCCGTCGCCTCCCGGTTGAGATCATCCTGCTGTGCGTGCGCTGGTACTGCAAGTACGGGATCAGCTATCGCGATCTGGCTGAAATGATGTCCGAGCGCGGTGTCGAGGTTGAACCAAGCACCATCTTCCGCTGGGTACAACGCTATGCGCCCGAGATCGAGAAGCGGGTTCGCCGGTATCAGGGTTCCCGTTCCGGATCATGGCGTGTGGACGAGACCTATGTGCGGGTTGGAGGGCGCTGGAAGTACTTGTTTCGCGCGGTCGACAAGCACGGTCGGTTGATTGCCTCCATGCTGTCCGGCCGGCGTGATACCGGAGCGGCTTATCGCTTCCTGCGCAAAGCCCTGCGGGCGGTGAGCGACTATCCTCCTTCGTCCATCACGACCGACAAATTGGCCTCATATCCGAAGGCGATTCGGCGTTTGCAGAACGAAGGGCTTCTGCCGAAAGATGTGGTACACCGCACCTCGAAATATCTGAATAACATCCTTGAAGCGGATCATGGCGCGCTTAAGCGGGTGATCCGTCCGACGCGCGGCTTCCAGAGCATGAAAACCGCCGCCGCAACGCTGAAGGGTTTTGAAATCATGCGCATGATCCGCCGCGGCCATTGCATCGGGCGGGAGCGTCGAGCCACAGGCGAAATCCGTCTTGTCAATCAGCTCTTCGGTCTTGCTGCCTGAGTGGCCCGTTAAACTGGGTCCGTTATGCCGTTTTCAAGTTACTGCAACGGTGCCCTTCGTCATAGCCCGCGCAGTTGCAATGTACTGCTCAATCAATGCGCATACAGGGAGTGCCAACTTATTTTGCATGGTTCCGACGGTACCAGCGAAGCCAAGATCGGCTTCTCGCAGGAACCGGGAGCGCCAGGAGAATGGCGCCTTCATCGGTCTTGCGGATATGCAGTGTGCGGGTATGGAACTGATCCAAGCCGGGCCTATGGCCGATGGACAGTACCGATGCACGCGCGAGCTCTTGCGCAAATATGGCCAGCATTGAGGCTTGATTATCGTCGTCAAGAGCCGATGTGGCCTCATCCATGAAGATCCATTGCGGCTTGTGGAGAAGGACGCGCGCGAAGGCGACACGCTGCTGTTGGCCAAGCGAAAGCGATCTGTCCCAGCGCTCGGCGCGATCGAGCAGCCCAGCAAATTCATGCAAGCCGACCCGGTGCAGCGCCGCCTTGACTGTTGCATCGTCGAACGCATCAGGGCCTGCGGGATAGCATATCGCCGAGCGGAGACTGCCAAGCGGCAGATAGGGCCGTTGCGGCAGAAACATCATGTCACTGCCAGAAGGTGTACGGATAATGCCAGATCCCCAGGGCCAAAGCCCGGCGATCGCGCGAAACAGCGTGCTCTTGCCCGATCCAGAGACTCCGATGATCAGAACGCGCTCGCCGGTACGGACCTCGGCCGTCGCTTCCTCGATGAGGATGCTACCATCATTCAGTGCAATGGAAAGGTGTTCGAAGCTGAGCCACCCGTCGGGATGATTGCAAATCTCGATGCGTCGAGTGCCCATCGCGATACGATCGAGATCAAGCGCAGCCTGTCGAAATCCTGCCAGTCGCAACACGGCCGATCGCCAGTCTGCGATTTTGGGGTAGTTATCGACAAAGTATCGCAAGGCGGCCTGAACTTGGTTGAAGGCTCCGACGACCATCATCATCTCGCCGAAAGATAGCCGCCCGCTGAAGTAGCCTGGGGCGGCAGCAAGGATCGGTACAACGATGGCGAGCCAACCGTAACCCGACGTGATCCAGGTCAATCGGGCCAGAGCGCCAGACAGTCGGCGGGTCGACAGGAGGACAGCGTCAAGGAAACTATTGAGATTGCGACGTTCGTCCGGTTCCCCGGAATAGAGGGAGATACTCTCGGCACTCTCACTCACTCGAACGATAGCAAAGCGCAGATCCGCTTCTCGCGCATAGCGCTCGGTGTTCAGGCGGATGAGAGGCCGGCCCACGAGCCACGTCAACCCTGACCCGATACCGGCATAAGCGACAGCGACCCACACCATGTAGCCCGGGATCACGATCTCACGCCCTTCAAACTCAAAACTGGCGTAGGAGGAGAGTGTCCACAAGACGCCGAGAAAGCTGACAAGCAGAAGAAGCGCCTGGAGCATACCCACGCCAAGCTCGGTGGTAAATTCCGAGAACAGCCGGCAGTCTTCCTGTAGACGTTGATCGGCTTGGGAGCCGGAAGGACCAACGTGGCCCAGCTGGTAGGCTCGGGCTGGCTGGAGCCAGCTATCGAAGAGGGTGTGGGTCAGTCGCTCCCTTAGGCGTATTTTGAGCCGTTGCTGAAGCCAAGTCTGGGCCACAACCAGTGCCAGCAAGGCGGCGATGATGATGAGAAAGACAAGGAGCTGGTTGAGGAACGCCACAGAGTTCCGCTTCTCAACAGCGTCGAAGAATGCGCCGTTCCACTCGTTCAGCCGAACCTGCCCGAACATATTGCCGATGAGCACCACGACAATGGCAAGGACGAGTCGGACGACCGGCCAGCCTGTCCGACCTTGCAACATGTCACGGAAGATATGGTAGAGATCCTCGGCAACGCCTTCTCCGCGTGGAGGTCCGTCAGCCTCCGCGTTCAGGACGTGCTGGGTCGCCTGCTCGACAGCTTCGACCGTCTCAATCGGCGGACTGAGATTGGCCTCTTGCTCAACGCCGGTAGCGGCGGCGGGAAGAGGGCTATGGCGGCCCGACAGGCCCTTTGATTCATGCATGCATCTGTCGTGGCACGGATTGTTGCCCGCTCCTCTATCCAAAACCTGCTGGGGCAGGCTGGGCCCTGCGGGCGCGGACGAATGCACTTAGTTCGTCTGTGGCCACGCACGACAGAACCTTACTGCCCACATGAGCTTTTTTGAGACGCCGAGCCCCTCTTTGGAGTTGGCATTCTCGATATGGATAGTATAACGATAACGGAACAACGATCGAAATCGATGCCTCGTGGGAACTTCGTTGGGGAGATATCCCTCACTCAGGGTTCAGACCTCATATCGGTGTGAACATCTGGTGAGCGCTCGTCTTCCCAGCGA
This sequence comes from Microvirga ossetica, assembly GCF_002741015.1. Classification (NCBI taxonomy): domain Bacteria; kingdom Pseudomonadati; phylum Pseudomonadota; class Alphaproteobacteria; order Hyphomicrobiales; family Methylobacteriaceae; genus Microvirga; species Microvirga ossetica. The sequence goes on from NZ_CP016620.1 coordinate 98,076, forward strand.
AACGATACCTTAGCACGTTGTACCCACGACCGGTTCAGTGCAAAATCAATCCAAGTCGCGTTAAGGAGGACACATGTTCAAACCTTATCTTGGGACATGCCTTGTGGCCGTTCTGATAATGGCTGGACATGCGGGCGCGCAGACGCCCTTGTCACAACAGCCCCCTGCAGGCGTGGGCGCTTCTGTGATAGGTTCAGGAACCAAAGGTCAGCTCTTCCTAGAGCATCGCCAGCCGGATCAGTTTCGCTCAACCAACCTGCGTGGTACGCGCATCTACGGAGCTAACAACGAGAACATCGGCGCGATCAATGATGTTCTGATCAGTCAGAGTGGGCAGGTGGCGGCGGTTATCATCGGCGTGGGAGGCTTCTTGGGAATTGGGGAAAAGGACGTCGCTGTTCCGATGTCCATGCTACTGTTCCAACCTGGAGCAGTTGCAGCGAACTCAGAGGTAGCGCCACTGGCCGAAGGGTCGCCAAATCCATCTCCACCCGCTGCTGACGTTGAACCTGGAGCACCGGCCGCCGCTCTTCCTTCGGGAACCAGTGCAGCTGCACGACATGATAACGGAATTCCAGACCGTCTCATTCTGAAGATGACCAAAGAGCAACTCCAGAATGCCCCTGCCTTCCAGGACAACGTGAGTGACAGGACCCTGAGCTCCGAAAATCCAGCTCCGACTGCGCCAACGGCCACTCAAAGGCCCTGAAAGAGGGTCTCATCACATCGCCGATCCGGGGGCATAGAGGCCAATTCAGCTGCCGGAAAATTGAAGCAGGCGCACTGGCGACAGGGTTCCCTTCCGTCATCGGATGGGATGCACAGAGCCTCGCCCGTGCCCCAGATTACATGTGGATGCGATCGTCCGGGGCTCGTCTCACTGTCTGGCCGTAAGGCGAGGAGGAGCGGCTCGGTCCCGTATGGATCAACCAAGAGCACAGGTTCCCATCGGGGCCGGCCGACTTCAACGTGGTAAGACAGGTCACCATCACAATGCCGGCAGGGCTCGGCGTCTCTGGCATGGTGAATTTGCCTCTCTCGGGTCATTTGCCATCTCGGGTGCATGTGCATGACGGTTTGATGGGTGCTTCCTGTGCGAGGATCGTCCTTCATCAGCATCGATGCGTGGAGTCAGCATTTCCTGTTTGTTGAAACACCTGACCGCGAGACCGGCTCACGCCGTTACCCGTTCTTCCTCATGCTCTCCAGTCTGCGACTGTTCTTGGACCTGCACCGACTGCCGCGTACCGGCTAACAGGCCAGCTGCCGCGACACTGGTCAGTAGAAGCTCTCGTGGCTTGAGACATATGCGCTCGCCTCTCTAAACCAAGGTCAAGATCAGCTCTTCAACGCAGGCTCAACCCGTGACGCCGCCCAAACGGCAGCCGGTGCGGGAGATTGGTAGACTTCTCCTCTGGACAGGAGAGCCCAAGCAATCGTAGCCGTTTTGTTGGCCAACGCCACCGAGACCACCCGCGCCGGCTTCTTGGCCAGCAGCTCTGTGATCCGGGCGGAGCCTCCCGCTGTCTTCGTGCGTGCGTAACAAGGCGTCCGAAGGGAAGCATTTTGCCCGAAAGGCTGACGATGGGTGCCGAAAGCCGATCAAGGCCGATCGCTAGAAGTTGACGCGGTCACCTCCTTTGAGCGCCAGCATGCTGCGCGCATCGTCAGGAGTGGCAATCTCGAGTCCAAGCCCCTCGAGAATCTGACGCGCCAGTCTCACCTGCTGAGTATTGGATTCCGCTAGCTTGCCGGGCCCGATCCAGAGGGAGTCCTCCAGTCCGACCCGGACATTGCCTCCCAGGGCCGCCGCTTGAGCTGCGATAGTGAGCTGGTTTTTGCCTGCGCCGAGCACCGACCATTGATAATCGCTTCCGAACAGCCGGTCGGCCGTGCGCTTCATGTGCGCCACATCCTCCGGATGCGGTCCGATGCCGCCGAGCAGGCCGAAAACGCTCTGGACGAAGAGAGGCGGCTTGATAAGGCCGCGCTCGACGAAATGGGCCAGCGTATAAAGATGCCCGATATCGTAGCATTCGATCTCGAACCGGGTGCCGTTCTCCGAGCAGGTGGTCAGGATGTACTCGATATCCGTGAAGGTATTGCGAAAAATGCGGTCACGAGAACCTTCGAGGTAGGGGAGTTCCCAGTCGTACTTGAACTCCTTGAATCGGTTCAGCATCGGGTAGAGACCGAAATTCATCGATCCCATGTTGAGCGACGCGACCTCCGGCTTGTAATGGGCTGCGGGCCGTACCCGCTCCTCGACCAGCATGGTGGGTGCGCCGCCGGTCGTGATGTTGATGACGCAGTTCGAACGCTGCTTGATGACCTGCAGAAAAGGCGCGAACGCTTCCGGTGATTGATCGGGCTTGCCGTTCTGTGGGTCCCGCGCATGCAGATGCACAATCGCGGCGCCGGCTTCAGCCGCGCCGATGGCTGCCTCTGCAATTTCCTCAGGCGTGATCGGCAGGTGAGGGGACATGGACGGCGTATGGATCGCCCCTGTGACGGCGCAGGTGATAATGACTTTGCGGGCCATGGAATCGTTCTCTTTCGTCAAATCAGGCTTCGGGTTGGGATTGCTTGTGCGCCTTCAGGGCAGCCAGGCGCCTGTCTCGCCAGGCGGAGCGGTGCGCGAGTGTATCGGCGCTGGGCATTGCGCCCCAGGCGTGCAGGATGCGGCTCACGTTCTCCTCATCCCAGACATCGGGCTTTGCCGGGTCCGCGCTGAGACTGCGGTAGAATCCGGTATAGCGTTTGCAGTAATCGGCGATGCCGCCGGGCGCGTTGAGTTCGATGGTCTCGAACGGGCCAATAAATGACCAGCGCAGGCCAAGGCCGTCCTTCAAGGTCTTGTCGAGATCCTGAGGACTGACCACGCCTTCCCCGACCAGCCGGAAAGCCTCGGCCAGAAGCGCCCCCTGAAGGCGATTGAGGACGAAGCCCTCGACCTCTCGCTTTACCGTGATCGGAACCTGCTCGATGCTCTCGTAGATCCGGCGTGCCCGCTCGATGGTCTGCGGCGCCGTCCAGGGGGCGGCGCAGAGCTCGACGAGCGGCACCAAATGGGGAGGGTTTACCGGATGCGCGACCAGGCAGCGAGCGCGTCCCGGCAGCTCTTCCGTGAAGCGCGACGCGACAATCGCGGAGGTCGACGAGGCCAGGATGGCATGCTCGGGGCATAGCCGGTCGAGCTCGGCGAAGATTGCCCGCTTCGTGTCGACGAGCTCGGGACCGTTCTCCTGAACCACGTCCACGCCGCTGACCGCATCCGCAAGCGACTGCACGATTGCGACGCGCTCTGCCGCGAGCGCCGGATCCGTCACGAGGCCGTGGACGGCCAGTTCCTCGAGCCCTTCGCGGATGAGCCGCGACGCATTCTCAAGCGTCCGAGATTCCGGATCCGTGACGCGCACCTGCCAGCCAGCCCGAGCGAACACGATCGCCCAGGATCGGCCAATCAGCCCAGCGCCAATGATCGCAACACTTGCCATTCAAGCCTCCCCTTCTTGGCCTACAGCCACAACACCTTGCGGCGCAGCGCGAGATCGTCGCGCAGATCCTTCGACGGGCCCTCATGAATGACCCGTCCTCGTTCCAGAGCCACCGTCCGATCGGACAGAGCGAGCGCAAGATCGAGGTGGTGGTCCACGATGATGATCGAGACCTCGTGCCGAAGCTTGTCGAAGCTCTCGAAGAGCTGCTCGACAATGGTCGGCGCAAGACCTTCGAACGGCTCGTCGAGGAGGAGCACCTTCACATCGCCTGAGAGCGCGCGGGCGACCGCCACCATCTGCTGCTCGCCTCCGGACAGGAAGTCCGCCGGCGTATCGATCCTCTCGCGGATGCGGGGGAAGTACTCGAAGATCCTGTCCAGGTCCCACCGTATGCCGTGGCCCGTCTCCCGCTTGAGCCTGCCGAGTTCGAGGTTCTGGCCCACCGTCATCCCTGCGAAGAGCCCGCGTCCCTGCGGCACGTAGCCAATGCCGAGCCGGGCGATCTCGTGGGACGGCCGACCGGCAATCTCCTGGCCGTCGAGTGCGATCGACCCGGACGCGGGTTTTGCGATGCCGGTCAAGGTCTTGAGGAGCGTTGACTTCCCGGCCCCGATGCGGCCCAGCAGCGCCACGATCTCGTGCTTGTGAACGTCGAACGAGACGTCGACCAGCACGTGGCTTTTGCCGTACAAGGTGTTGATGTGGTCGGCGGTTAAAAGCATCGCGGGCTCGACCGCGCTTTCCCTGGGCTTGGCGGCGACCGTCGCGGCTCCCGAGCCGATATAGATCTCCTGGACCTTCGGGCTCAAGCGCGCATCCTCGACGGTGCCGTCCACGAGAACCTGTCCCTCGTTCATCACCGTGACCGCGTCCGCGATCTGGAACACGCGGTCGATATCGTGCTCCACAAGCAGCATCGGCACGTCCGAAGAGATGCGCTTGATGATGTCGCCGATGCGTTGGCGCTCGGCCGCCGCGAGCCCCGCGAGAGGCTCGTCCAGCAGCAGAACCCTCGGCTTCGTCGCAAGCGCGAGGCCCATGTCGAGGAGGCGCTGTCCGCCATATGAGAGCGCGCCGGCCTCGGCCCGCTCGATGCCGGCCACACCCAGATACCGGACCACCGCCGAGGTTTCCGCTTCGATCTCGTCGATTGATCGGGCATTCGTCCAAGGATCGAAGCGCCGCGCGTGACGGGCCTGGATGGCAAGCCGAAGATTTTCTTCCACGCTCAGGGCCGGAAAGAGGTTCGTAATCTGGAAGGAGCGCCCGATGCCCGCATGGGTGATTGCTTCCGGAGAAAGACCGGCAATCGACTTGCCCTTGAGAAAAACGCCGCCTTCGTCCGGCGTGTAGAACCCCGAAATCAGATTGAAGGCCGTGGTTTTTCCCGCGCCGTTGGGACCGATCAGGGCATGAAGTGAGCGGTCGCGCACGGCGATGTTGACACCTTGCACCGCCTTGAGCGCACCAAAACTTTTCGCGATGCCGCGCGCCTCGAGGATGACGCCGTCCATGTGATCCCGTGGTCTCAGGAACGACGGCAGGGGCTCATCCGTCAGCGTGCGCCCGGCCATGGCGGCCTCTTCGGTCACCTTCCGGCGGAACGGCGCGATGACGCGCTGCGCCACGCCGACCAGGCCGGTGGGCGAGAGCATGATGAAGCCCACAAAGAGGATGCCGAAATAGAACAGCCAATGCGGAGTCCAGATGGACAAGAACTCGCGAAACAGGATGTAGAAGAGCGCGCCAAGCGCCGGCCCGAGAAAGCTGCGCATCCCGCCGATCACCACCATGGCGATCAATTCGCCCGAGAAGGCGACCGACAAAGGCTCGGCCGAGGCGAAACGGTGGTTGAAGACGGACAGGACGCCCGCAAGTCCGACCACGGTTGCCGAGACCACGAACCCAACGAGCTTATAGCGATTGGTCGGGTAACCCAGAAACCGTGCGCGTTGCTCGTTTTCGCGGATCGCCACGAGGACCGTGCCGATGGGCGAGCTGTGAAAGCGCACCAGCATGAAGCAGATTAGCAGCCCGACGCCGGCGACGACCCAGTAGTATGTCCAGTCCGAGTTCAGGTCGAGGCCAAGCATGTTGGCGCGCACCACGCCGCCAAGGCCGCTTTCGCCTCCTGTGAGAGACGTCCAGCGATACGCGACGGCGAAGAGCATGGCCGTCAAGGCAAGCGTCAGCAGGGAGAAGTAGACGCCGCGCCGGCGCAGGATGAGGGCGCCCAGGAGGAACGAAGCGGCGGCGATGAACACGATCGCGAAAAGCGTCGGCAGAATGACGCCCCCGGGGAACCAGTTGAGTTGGCTCAACGCCGCCGCGTAAGCTCCGAGCCCGAACCATGCGCCATGGCCGAAGGAGACGAGTCCGGTATAGCCGACCAGAACATTGAGGCCCAGGCATGCGATGGCAAACAGCACCACGTCGATGGACGAGCGGAGAGGCAGGCCTAGCGGATCGAGGATAAAGGGCAGCGCGGCAAGTGCTAGTGCCGCGATGAGGAGAGGCCAGTAATCCTTGCGCATGGAGCCTACTCGAATTTCTGGATGCGTTCGCCGAGCAGCCCGCGCGGGCGCAGAAGCAGCACGAGCGCCATCAGCAGGTACATGGACGCCTCGCCGGCGGGCGGAAAGAAATAAATGGTGAGGCCGCGGACCACGCCCACGAGGGCGGCCGCCGCGATCACGCCCCAGAAGGATCCCAGACCGCCGATTACAACCACCACGAACGCTGCGGTGAGGATCTCGGCTCCCATGGCAGGATGCACGCCCGAGATCGGCGCAAGCAGGACGCCTGCGAGACCCGCAAGGCCAAGTCCGAGTGCCACCACGACTGTCATATAGGGCTGGAGGGAGATGCCGAGTGCCCCCACCATATCGGGATTCTGCACGCCTGCCCGCACGACGCGGCCGAACGCAGTGCGGTAGACTAGGAACCAGGTGGCGGTGACCGCCGCAAGCGCCACGCCGAAGATGATCAAGCGATAGCGCGGATAGATGAAATCGCCGACGAAGACCTGCCCCCGGAGAACGGGTGGGATCGAGAACGGCAGGGGAGCGGCCCCAAAGATCATCCGCAGGCTCTGCTCGATGATCATCGCAAGACCGAAGGTTAGAAGCAGGCTCAGGATCGGGTCCGCCCTATAGAACTTTCGGAAAAAGACGCGCTCAATGATGACGCCCAGCAGAGCGACAAGCGCGGGGGATACAAGGAAAGCCCCGCCGAATCCGATCCAGGGCGCCAGCGACACGGCCAGATAGGCCCCGATTGCGTAGAACGCCCCGTGGGCGAGATTCACGATTCCGCCAAGCGAAAAGATAAGTGAAAGACCAAGTGCAATCAGCAGGTAGTATGCGCCGACCAGAAGGCCGTTCAGGACCTGCTCCAGGAGAAAGATAACCGCCAAGCGAGACTCCTTTTCCGACTATATGGCATCCTGCAACGAGGAGCCGGCACGAGAGGAAAACGGAATGTCGTGCCTCCGGAAGGCCGGAGCGGCACTTGGCCGCCCGGCTTCATCGTGATCGACCGTTCAGGCCGGCATTTTGCATGCGCCGTCCTTCGGCGGAGCAAGGGCCTCCAAGTCTTCGCCGGGACCGGGAACCGAGCCGAGCGGATCATAAATGTCCCACTGGTCCTTCATTTTGTCGGCATCCTTCGCCCGGACCGCGTACATCTCCTGAACCATCTGGTTGTCGTATGCGCGGAAGTAGCCTTCGCGGCTCTTCAGGATGTCGAACTTCGCGCCCTTGCGCAAATGCTCCGCGAGCTTCTGCGGGTCGGTGGATTTCAGCTCGGAGAAAGATTGAGCGACGATCTTGAGCGAGTTGTAATCGCCCCAAGATTGGTTCTCGGGCGGCTTGCCGTACTTCTTGGTAAAGGCCTCGACGTATTTCTTGGAGGAGGGCGAGTCAACCAGATGATGCCAGACCAGCGGCCAGATGCCGGAGAAATTGCCCTTGCCCGCGCCCCAGGCGACCGCCGTGTCGAAGCCAAAGCCGGTGATCGGGAACTGCAGGCCGTACTCTGCATATTGCTTGATGAAGTTGGTGATCTGGTTGCCGGCCAGGTTCGACGCGACCACATCCGGCCTCGCCTGCCTGATCTTCAGGAGATAGGGGCTGAAGTCGGTGGCGTCGGTAGGGATAAGCTCCTCGCCAACGAACTCGCCGCCGTTCTCCGTCACGAACTTCTTGGCCACGCGGAAGAGATCGTGACCAAAGGCATAGTCGGCCGTCAGGGAATACCACTTCTTGCCTTTGATCATGTTCTCGCTTTTCAGGTAGTTGCCTACCGCGAGCACCATCATCGAGTTCGCGGCCTCAATGTGGAACATGAACGGGTTGCAGCTCGCGCCGCGCAACGCGTCCGAGTTAGCGCCCGTGTTGATGAACACAGTCTTGGTTCGGTTGGCGACCTGACCGATAGCAAGCGCCGAGGCGGACGAAATTTCGCCGATGATCATCGCGACCTTGTCGCGCTCGATCAGGCGTTCGGCCTTGGCCGAGGCGGTTTGCGGATTGACTGAATCCTCAATCACGAGCTCGACCGGACGGCCGAGGACGCCGCCAGCTGCGTTGATCTCCTCGGCCGCGAGCCTCACGCCCATCTGGGCGAATTCTCCGAGCGGACCCAGGAACCCGGTGACCGGCGTTAGATGGCCAATCCGGATAACATCAGCCTGCGCCCTGACGATTGCGGGCATTCCGATGCCTACGAGCGCAGTGGCGCTGGCAGCTCCCTTGAGGAGCCTACGGCGGGTCAAATCGAAAGATTGTACCATTGGCGTTTCCTTCTCCAGATTAAGCTGTCGCAGTTACTTGCCGCGATCTGTGATCACAGTTAGATTGTCTTAAGATGAGCAACTTGTCGAGCCCCCGAATTACCAAGACGCCAACAGCGATCATGCAGATCGGCCGACTTGAACGGGTCACTCTAGGTGAGCGCGTTCACGCCGAATTGCGTGAGCTCCTGATGAGCGGCGAACTCGCTCCCGGGCAAAAGATGTCTCTTCGCAGCGTCGCGGAAACGCTCGGCGTATCGATCATGCCGGTGCGTGAAGCGGTCGCCCGTCTGGTGTCGGACCGGTCCCTTGAGGTATTGCCCAATCGCGCGGTCCGCGTGCCCTTGATGAGCCGCGTGCGCTTTCGCGAACTAACGGCCGTCAGGCTGGCCATCGAGGGCTTTGCCGCTGAGGAGGCAGCGCGCAACCGTTCGGACGCTGACATCTTCGCCATGCGGCGTTTCGAACAGGCCTTTCTGGACCAGGCTCGCAGCCCGGACCCGCAGGCCGACCAAGCTGTCCGGGCCAACAAGGAATTCCACTTCGCCGTCTACAGGGCCACAGGTCTGCCTACTCTGGTTGGCATAATCGAGGGTCTATGGCTGAAAATCGGGCCGGTGCTCAATTTCGACCTCAAAATCTCACCGGACCGACTTCGTACAGGCGGCGCGGCGGAGCAGCATCGACGCCTCGTGGCGGCCGTGGAGGCCAGGCACGGGGCGACCGCGCGCAAGGCGCTGGCGGACGATATCGAGGGAGCCGCCAGCTTCATCGAGAGCACTGGGCGACTGATGGATTAGCCAATGCCAGACTCCGGAATGCTATCTCACGCCATCGGCCGCCAAGTCTTCCGGCTTCAATAGAGTGTCATAACGACGGAGACGATTACAATGGATCTCGACATTGCCGGGCTGCGTGTTTTGGTAACGGCCGGTGCGGCTGGCATCGGGCTTGAGATTGCTCGCACCTTTATCCGCGAAGGTGCGCGGGTGCATGCCTGTGACGTGGACCGCGACGCCCTCAAGGCCATTCCCTCATCCGATCCCAAGCTGACGACGTCCTATGGGGACGTGGCCGACCGGGCTGGTATGACCCGGGTCTTCGAGGATGCTCTGGGGACCCTGGGCGGGCTCGACGTTCTCGTCAACAACGCCGGCATCGCGGGACCGACCGGGCGGGTGGAGGAGATCAGTCCCGAGGAATGGGATCGCTGCCTGGACGTATGCATCACCGGGCAGTTCAACTGCACTCGCTTGGCGGTTCCTCACTTAAGAAAGAGCCAGAATGCATCAATTATCAACGTTTCGTCCGCCGCGGGACGGTTCGGCTTTCCGCTGCGCTCCCCCTATGCGGCGGCCAAGTGGGCGGTGATCGGCTTTACGAAATCTCTCTCCCGCGAACTCGGACAGGACGGTATTCGGGTGAACGCGATCCTGCCTGGAATCGTGGCAGGTGATCGGCAACGCCGCGTGCTGGAAGCCAAGGCGCAGCTGCAAGGCGTTTCCTTTGGGGAAATGGAGCAAGCGGCGCTCGCGAATGCATCGCTGAAGGAATACGTGACGGCCCAGCAACTTGCCGACCAGATCGTCTTCCTGTGCTCACCTCGTGGTCGAACCATCTCCGGTCAGGCGATTGCCGTCGATGCAGATCTTCAGATGCTCTCTTAGGGTTTGTCACGTTGCTGAGAAGGCATCGTTGCATTAACCTTGGCGCTATAGATAGGGCGGCTATGTGAGGAGTCGTCCTGTTGTCCCTGTTCAAGCGCCGCCGCTTTCCGGTTGAGATCATCCTTCTATGCGTGCGCTGGTACTGCAAATACGGGATCAGCTATCGCGACCTCGCCGAGATGATGTCCGAGCGCGGCGTCGCGGTCGATCCATCCACGATTTTCCGATGGGTCCAGAGGTATGCACCGGAGCTTGAGAAACGGGTTCGCCGCTACCGGGGACATCGGTCTGGATCTTGGCGCGTCGATGAGACCTATGTGCGGGTCGGCGGTAAATGGAAGTATCTGTTTCGTGCGGTCGACAAGCATGGGCAGTTGATCGACTTCATGCTGTCCGAACGGCGCGATACCGGAGCGGCTTATCGCTTCCTGCGCAAAGCCTTGAGGACGGTGAGCGACTATCCACCATCCTCGATCACGACTGACAAACTGGCGTCGTATCCCAAGGCCATCCGACGCTTACAAAGCGAAGGGCTGCTGTCGAAACATGTCGAGCATCGCACCTCGAAGTATCTCAATAATATCATCGAAGCGGATCATGGTGCGCTCAAGCGTGTGATCCGGCCGACCCGCGACTTCCAGAGGATGAGAACCGCCGCTGCGACCCTGAAGGGCTTCGAGGTGATGCGGATGATCCGCCGCGGCCATTGCGGCCTGGCACAGCGTGGCGTGACAGGCGAAATCCGTCTCGTCAACCAGCTCTTCGGTCTCGCGGCCTGAGTGACCCATGCGACTGGATTCAATTTACCCTTCTCAAGTTAATGCAACAAAGCCGGATTGCCGCAGTACTCGGTGCCGCGGTCGGTGAGCACCCGACACAACTTCACCTCGTGGGCATCGAAGAAGGGCAGGACACGATCGTTGAGCAGATCGGCCGCGGTAATCGGCGTCTTGCGGTCGTACAATTTGGCGAACGCCACCTTGGTGTAGGTGTCGATGAAGGTCTGCTGGTAGATGCGCCCAACCCCTTTCATGGTGCCGACGTAGAAGGTGTCTTGGGCTCCGCAGTAGCCGGGGCACTCGCTCTCGAACTCACCATGCGCATCCTTCTCGGCCTTGGCCTTCTCCAAGGCCGCCAGCTGGCTCTCGGTGAGGATCAGGCCCTCCTGCGCCACCTTCGCCTCGAGCGCCTTCAGGCGTTTCTTCATCGTCTCGAGATCGTGCCGCTGCCACACCCCACGCACGCCAGCCGGCGAGATCGAATGGCCGTGCTTGCGCATCTCGTTGGCGAGGCGGATCTGACCGAAGGCCGGCTGCTCCAGCGAGAGATCGACAATCACCGCCTCGACTTCCGGCGGGGTGCGGTTGGCCAGCAGCGGCTTACGGCGCGTCAGCTCCTGCAGGGCCAGTTCGCCGCCGGTCTCATAGAGCTCCTTGAAGCGGTAGAAGCTATCGCGGGAGTAGCCCATCATCTTGCAGGCCTGGCTGACGTTGCCGAGTTGCTTGGCCAGCTCCAGCAGGCCGACCTTGGCGCGGATGATCTTCTGCTCGTTGGTCATGACGGTGCTCCTTGTGAACGCCGAGGCCGGGCGCTACGCACCCCGACCACTCCGCGCCCGGCCTCGGCTCATGCCTCAGCTTAACGACACCGTCTGTCAGATTAAGTCCAAACTACTTCACCTGAGCAATCCTATAGGGCTTCGGGATGATAGTGCCTCCAGGCACAGGCCGCATTTGCTCCACATAGCCTGTCACATACAGGACGGGCAGATCAGGGAAGCGCTCGCGGTAGGCCTTCACCACTACCCAGCCATCGATCTCTGGCAACCGATGGCGCCGACCTTAGCCATTCTTCCGCATCGCCGGAACGAGCGAACGTTCGGATCCAAGTTACTACCGAGTTCGAACCTAAGGGGATGCTTTGATGTAAAGCCTGTGCAAGTGCGACCGCTAACCTTCTGGGTGAGGTGCCGGCAAACACGGGCGGCAACAAGAGCTTGCTATGCGGCTGTCGGGTGCTCATGTAGTCGAATGAAGGGCTTTCGCTGTTGTGCCAGAGCCTGCCCCCTGACTTCTCCACCGCAAAACCTTTCCGGAACCCCTGGTGTCGATCTCCTCTGTCCGTCTGCACCGCCTGCTGCTGGTGGCTTCGCTGCTCGTCCCAGCTATCGTCTTCGTTGCCGCGGCAGCCTGGAACCGCTTTGAGGTCCTGCGCGAGAACGACGAGACGATCTCCCGCACGGCGGCGATCCTGCATGAGCACGCTCATAAGGTGTTCGATACGGTCGATCTGGTGATCGGGCGGGTCGAGGACCGCACCCATGGACTGTCCTGGGACGAGATCGCAGCCCCTGAGACCAGCGCCTTTCTCCAGAGGATCAAGGCTCCACTGGAGCAGGTCGTCTCGATCTGGATCACGGATGCGACCGGGCATGTGCGGGCCGGCAGCCAGCCTTGGAATCCTGCCGTCACCATCGATGAGCGCGAGTGGTTCCAGGCGCAGCGCGAGCGGGATGTCGGCACCTACATCAGCGCTCAGTTCCAGGGCAGGGCCACCCGTGCAGCCTCCTTCGCGGTCAGCCGTCGCCGCTCAAGCCCGGACCGGCACTTCGACGGGATCATCCATGTAGCGCTCAGCCCCGAGTACTTCAGCCGCTTCTTCCAGGAGGCAGTGCCGCCAGGGCCAAGTGCCGCCGCTCTGATCCGCGAGGATGGCGCCATCCTTGCCCGTTCGCCCGCCCAGGTGACCTATACCCGGTTGGGACCGGACAACATCCTCATGCGCAGCATCGCAACCCAACCCGATGGAGGCGTCGTGTTCGGGGTATCCTCCACGGACCAGCGCGAGCGGCATTATGCCTATCGGCGCGTGGGAGCCTACCCAATTTATGTTGCCTTTGGCATCGACGCGGATGTTGTCCTTGGGCGCTGGTACCGCAACCTCCAGCTTTATGGAGCCGTAGCGCTCCTGTCAGCCCTGACGCTTCTGCTTGTCTCGTGGCTGGCGCTGCAGCGGGCTAAGGCGGAGCAGGAGGCTCTAGTCCGGTTGCGGCACGAAAGTGAGCAGCGCCTGGCGGCCGAGCAGCGCCTGCTGCAGGCGCAGAAGATGGAGAGCATCGGTCAGCTCACCGGCGGCATTGCGCATGACTTCAACAACCTGCTGGCGGTGATCCTCGGCAACCTTGAACTGCTGCGCAAGCGCATCGGGGATGATGACCGCGCCAAGCGGCTGCTGGAGGGAGCGTTCCAGGGAGCCCAGCGCGGGGCTGCCCTGACCCAGCGGCTGCTGGCCTTCTCCCGCCGTCAGGATCTTACCCCACGAGCCGTCGACGTGCCGCAGCTCGTGTCCAGCATGACGGACCTGCTGATCCGCTCGCTGGGGCCGAGCGTCCAGATCGTGACCCGGTTTCCTACGGGCCTGCCGCCGGTCAAGGTCGATCCGAACCAGCTTGAGATGGCCCTGCTGAACCTGGCGGTGAATGCCCGTGACGCCATGCCGACCAGTGGCACGATCACCATCTCGGCGCATACAGAAGAGGTGACGGTCGGGAACGAGCACAGTGTGAGCCCCGGCTCTTACGTCTGCGTGTCGGTGAGCGATACCGGCATGGGCATGGATGCCGCCACATTGGCGCGTGCCATTGAGCCGTTCTTCACAACCAAGGGCGTCGGGAAGGGCACCGGCTTGGGCCTGTCGATGATCCATGGCCTGGCAGTCCAGTCAGGCGGCACCTTGAAGCTGAAAAGCGAGGTAGGGAAGGGCACGACCGCCGAGATCTGGCTGCCCCGGAGCGCGGCGATTGCAGCAGCAACGGCCAGCGACGAGAAAACCCGCCCAGAGCATCGCACCTGCACGGTGCTGCTGGTCGAGGATGATCCCCTCGTGATGACTGGCACCGCCGCCATGCTGGAGGACCTCGACCACAGGGTGGTAGAAGCCTCCTCAGGCAAAGAGGCTCTCCGGCTCCTGCGGGAGAATGCCTCGATTGACCTGGTGGTGACCGACCATGCCATGCCGGGGATAACCGGGTTGGAGTTGGCGGAGCAAATCCGGGCGGAGTGGCCTGATATGCCGATCCTACTGGCCAGCGGTCATGCCGAGCTGCCGGAGCGGAGCGGGCTTGCCGTTCCGCGGCTGACCAAGCCGTTCCGGCAGAACGAACTGGAGAGTGCGATTGCGGCGCTCGTCACGCCGGCTTGTGAGCCTGTCAACGTGGTGCCATTCCGCAGATCGTAAGTGGTCGTTCACTGGCAGAGCACGATGGTCGCTTTACCCGGACATCTTTGAGAGCGCGGTCCGTTCAGTCCGCGCCAAGCCGCCCCCGCGCTCTCGATCATCGGTGCCGTCGCCAGGGGCTACTCACTGCGCTGCCTCCAAGCGCAGTTTAGAGACCGCTGCAGCCAAAGCCTGTGCCAGGTCGGGCTCGCTGTAGGGTTTGATCAACAGAACTGCGGTCTCAAGCTCATGCCCGGCGGACATGGCCTCATCGCCGGTTGCAAAGACCACGCTCAGATCAGGCCGGGTCTGGAGGACGCGCCGAGCCAGTTCTGCCCCGGACAGGTCAGGAAGTCCGACATCAGTAACCAGGATATCAATGGAATTGGCTTCTAACGCGCGCAGAGCTGCTGCCGCGTCGGCAGCCTGAATGACCGTGTGGCCGAGATCTGCCAGCATCTCGGCTGTGCTGCTCCGGATCAGATCGTCATCCTCAACCAGCAGGACAGTCCAAGTCACAGCCGTCTCCGGCGTCGGGACTGGCGCCTCGGCAGGCACTGAGGGCTGGGAGGGTCGGCTGGCGGCCTGGTTGCGCTGCTGCTGGTTCGCGAGCACATGTCGGATCTTCCGCGCCAGGTCCTCACGCGTATACGGCTTTGGTAGGAGTTCCACGCCCGGGTCGAGGCGCCCGCCATGCACAATCGCGTTCTCCGTGTAGCCGGAGGTGAACAGCACCGCGATGTTCGGCAGGCGGGCCTTTGCCTTACGTGCCAGCTCGGGACTGCGCAGGGGACCGGGCATGACCACATCGGTGAACAGGAGGTCGATCTCGATCCCGCTCTCAATGACGGTCAGGGCGCTCGCCGCGTCACGGGCCTTGAGCACGCGATAGCCAAGGTCCGACAGGAGCGCGACCGCAGTCTCGCGCACGTCGTCGTCATCCTCCACCACCAAGATCGTCTCGCTCCCGCCTCGGACTGGTGCGGTGCGAAGATCGGTCAGCATGTCCTCCTGCTCGTGCACGCGGGGAAGATAGATCTTCACCGTCGTGCCCTGGCCAACCTCGCTGTAGATCTTGATGTGGCCACCGGACTGCTTGACGAGGCCGTACACCATCGACAGGCCGAGGCCGGTCCCTTTGCCCTCCGGCTTGGTGCTGAAGAAGGGCTCGAACACGCGCTCCAGGATCTCGGGCGGAATGCCGCTGCCGGTGTCGGTGACCGCGAGCATGACATATTGGCCTGCCGGCGCATCGTTCTGGAGGGCATAGCGGTCATCCAGCAGGGCGTTGCCTGCCTCAATCGTCAGGCGTCCTTGGCCGTTCATGGCGTCGCGGGCGTTGATCGCCAGGTTCAGAATGGCATTCTCGATCTGCCCCGGATCGACCTGGACGTTCCAGAGACCACCAGAGACCACGGTCTCGACCTCGATCTCCTCGCCGAGGGCCCGGCGCAACATGTCGTCCATGCCCTTGATGAAGCGGCCGACATTCACGACCTTTGGCTCCAGCGGCTGGCGCCGGCCAAAGGCCAGGAGCTGGGAGGCCAGCTTAGAGCCGCGCGAGACGCCGGCAAGCGCATTCTGCACCCGCGTCTCGGCCCGCTCGTTGCCGGCGACATCCTTGGAAAGAAGCTGAAGGTTGCCGCTGATCACCTGAAGCAGGTTGTTGAAGTCGTGCGCCACCCCGCCGGTCAGCTGACCCAGAGCCTCCATTTTCTGCGAGCTGCGCAGATGCTCCTCGAACCGCTTGCGCTCGGTAATGTCGCGGCCGGCGGCGTAGAACTGATCGCCTTCAGGAACGCAGTACCAGCTGTACCAGCGGTACGAGCCGTCCCGGGCCCGCATGCGCATGTCGAAGTCGCGGACAATCTGGCCTGCGGCCAGCCGCTCGAACTGCATCTGTGCCGCAACAAGGTCGCTTGGATGGGCGAGGGCATCGAACCGCATGCCCAAGAGTTCCGCAGGCTCATAGCTGAGCGCCGCAGACCAGGCTGGATTGGCGCTGCGGTAGAGCCCATCGAGGCCGCAGAGCAGGAAAAGGTCCTGGCTCATGCGCCAGACGAGGTCGCGCTCAAGCGTGCATTCCCGGATCTTCTGTTCCAGCGTCTCGTTCAGTTGCCGTAGGGCGTTTTCAGCCCGCACCTGATGCGTGACATCATGGCCTTCGGCGAAGATCCCCGAGATGGAACCATCGGCTTCGACAATCGGCTGGTAGATGAGGTTGACGAAGCGCTTTTCGGGTGGAGTGCCCGGCTCCCGTTGCAGATCGACCGGCATGCTGCGGCCAATGAAGGGCTCGCCCGTCCGATAGACCTCATCCAGGATCTCGAAGAACCCCTGTCCCTCAATCTCAGGCAGGGCCTGTCGGACTGGAAGGCCGGTCAGGTCACGATGCCCGACCAGCTGCTGGTAGGCCTCGTTCATGAACTCGAAAATGTGTTCCGGTCCCTGAAGGACGCACATGAAGCCGGGCGCCCGCTGGAATAGGGCCCGCAGCCGGTCACGTTCGGCGGTCGTGAGCTCGACTTCGGAGGCAAGGTGCGCATTGACCTCTTCCAGCGCTTTAGCCGCTTGCTGGCGCATCCCGAGCGCCTCGGCCAGGGCCGCCGCGCGCCGATGTTCCGCCTCAAAGGCATCGGCGCTCGCCAGACCGGACGAGATCTGACCGGCGAGCAGCTTCAGGAAGCCGAGATAGTCGGCGTCGAACAGCCGGTGCGGGTTGAGGCCGACCACCATGGCGCCGACCGGGGCCTCGCCACCTTGCCCGATGAGCGGAACAACCACCGCCTGGGTCGGAGGGCGGTTCCAGGCGCCGGTGGGCAGGTCTGCGAGGCCGGAGAGATCGACCACGGCGTCGGCCCTGTAGAGCGGCCATAGGCTGGAAGTGGAGCGATCCAGACGCTCGGGCGCGGCGGGATGACCCGACGGGAGCCCAGTGGCAAAGGCAAGGCGGGCGGAGCCATCGTCCTCGAAGAGGTATGTGAGGCTGAAGGGGAGATCCTGCGGATTGGTTGCCAAGCCGGCATGTGCAGCGGCCAATACGGCCGTTCGGCTGTCGGCACCGGCCAGGCCGCCGGCCAGCACGCGCAGCGAGCTGAGCCGGCGCTCGCTGATGATGCGATCCGTGTCCTCCGTGACGGCACAGAGCACGCCCCCGACCTGGCCATCGTCGTCCAGCACCGGGCTGTAGGAGAACGTGTGATAGGTCTCCTCGGGGTAACCATGGCGTTCCAGGAGCAGCAGCAGGGCACGGTCAAAGGTGGCCTCGCCCTGCTCGTAGACCTTGCGCAGCCGAGGCTCGATATCGGGCCAGATCTCGGCCCACAGCTCGCGTGTGGGCTGGGCCAGACCATCCGGGTGCTTGATGCCAAGAGTGGGGCGATAGGCGTCATTGTAGAGAAAAGCGATCTCCGGGCCCCAGCCGAGCCACATCTCGAAGCGTGAGGTGAGGAGGATCCGGGTTGCGACTTTTAACGCCTCCGGCCAACGCTCCGGAGGGCCAAGTGGAGTCTGGGTCCAATCCTTGGCCCGCATCAGGGCCGCCATCTCGCCATTGCCGACAAAGATCTCTGGGGTTCCGGATGTGGGCGCTGGCAAGGATACGATCTCCCGAGCTTGCAAAAGCGGAGGTGTATACCGAGCGTCGAGGCCTCGATCCAGATGAAAATGAGGACCGTTTCGCTATGTACGCATCAGGTATGCTCTTTGCGAGCGAGCCATTGACGAGCTGCCGTTGAGCCGTATTTCCGGCGGTTGAATTATTCGCGGGTTCTGCGTCGAATGATACAAAGGGTGGGGAGCGCCGATCTGCGGTGCGCCTGTTCAGTCCCTGAGCGGAGAACCGCTTACGGTCTGTTAACCATGTTCCGGGATGATTTTGGGCAAATCACAAGGCTGGTTCGCAGCCGATGTTGCTTGGGGCGCAGTACCAACAGGAGCCCAATGAGTACCGAGGGAAATCCGGATCAGAAGATCACGCGTCCGCGGCTTGGACCGGACGCACGGGAGCATATCGGAGCCCAACTTCAAGCCGTCTACGCTGAAATCGAGGGTCAGCCGATTCCCAACGACCAGATCGACTTGTTGCTTGCGTTACGGCGCGCCGAACGTGAGCTGGGGCGCAAAGAGCTCTGACCAGAACGCGGCCTCTTCATCCAAGCTGCCTTGGTCTTGTAGGCTTCGCTGCACTGGCCATGTGCCTGAATGCCTCGACGGCAGGAGGATCGCCCCGATCCCGGAAGGCTGTCAGCTCACCCCGCGATGGATAAAACCTTGCCGCATGTACTGGTGGTCGAGAGCGCGGAGGCTGCCTTGGATTATCTGCAGGAGCATGGCAGCGACGTCGCAATGATCTTCGCCGATATCCGCTTGGCCGGCTCGATGGATGGGGTTCAGCTCGCCAAGGCGGCCTGCACGCTCTGGCCGACGATCCGGATCGTGCTCACCTCGGGCGCCGCTGTCGACGCACTGGATGATCTGCCTGATTACGTCACTTTCATGCCGAAGCCCTGGCGCGGCCTCGATGTGCTGATCGAGGCCGAGAAGGCCGTGCACCAGCCGCAACTGCCGGTGTCCTGATGGGACTCTCCGAAGCTCCCGTCGCACCCCTGGTTCTCGTGGTCGAGGACGAGCCGTTGGTGCGCATGACCGCAGTGGACGAACTGGAGGAGGCCGGTTTCCCGGTGCTGGAAGCCGTGAACGCAGACGAAGCACTGAGGGTGCTGGAGGCGCGTTCCGACGAGGTGCAGGTGCAGTTCACCGACGTGCACATGCCGGGCTCGATGGACGGAATGGCGCTGGCCGAGCAAGTTCACCGGCGTTGGCCGCACATCCTGTTGCTGATCTCCTCTGGCCGTGCGCAGCCGGATCCCGACGAGATCCCGGATCACGGCCGGTTTCTGCCAAAGCCGTATTACGGCGTCACCCTGGTGCACAGCATCTCAGGACTGATGCAGATGCAGCGAGGATCATAGAGGGGTTCTTAATACCGGAGCGAGGTGGTCAGGCGGCCTCGCATTCAGCCTGCTGGAGAGCGTGCTCGATGGCGGCACGGACCTCATCTACGCAACCAAGCTGCTCGATGCCCCGGCGCAGTATCCGGAGATCATTTGCCGGCGCCTTGGCATGCACCGCAAATCGCACCAGGACGGGGGTCCCGGGAAACACCTCGACAAGGCTTTTGCGGACCTCCGCCAGAACATGCTGTCCTCTGTCGTCGATCCCGCTGCGGCGAAGGTTGACGCCAAGACGTTGAAGATGTGGGCGTGCATTCCAGTAGATCTCGACGATATCAGTGGTCAAAGGCTGTTCCCCTGCTTGTGTCTGAGAGGGGACAACGCCTATGCGCGGTCAAGGTTCAGCCCAGGCCTCCACCAGTCTTCTGGCCGTGAGCGCATCACCGGTTGCCGCGAAGGCGGCCGTGTTGTCGAAGATGAACCAGGTCTCGACACCCGCAGCGGCATCCCTGGCGAGCACCTCCGCGATGGCTGACAGGCATTCGGGGCTGTAGGCAGATCCCTGGTGAAATGGATGTTCCTCACCCGTGCGGGATCTCACCGGCTCTATGATCGAACAAGTGGCCGAGGCTTGACGTTTAGTATCCAGCCGCCCGCGGCTCCGCCTCATGAACGATGGGGACGCTGATGCCCCGCTACGACGTCCATCTGCGCTCCAAGGCCCCGTTGATGCGGGACAGGGAGGGAGTGGATCTGCCCGACCCCATGACGGCTCAGGGCGCAGCTGACAAGGTCGCGTCGGAACTCCATGGCGGCCTTCTGGGCACTGTTGCAGTAACTTGAAACGGGCAAAGAAATCTCGTCGAACGGGCCGCTCAGGCAGCAAGACCGAAGAGCTTGTTGACGAGACGGACTTCGCCTGTCGCCTGACGTTCCCGCTGGATGCAATGACCGCGGCGGATCATACGCATGATCTCAAAACCCTTCAGGGTCGCGGCGGCGGTTTTCATTGTGCGAAAGCCGCGCGTCGGTCGGATCACGCGCTTGAGCGCGCCATGATCCGCTTCAAGGATGTTGTTCAAGTACTTTGACGTCCGATGCTCGACATCTTTCGACAGCAGCCCTTCGTTCTGCAAGCGCCGGATTGCCTTCGGATACAACGCCAACTTGTCGGTCGTGATCGAGGATGGCGGATAGTCGCTTACGGTCTTGAGAGCCTTGCGCAGGAAGCGATACGCCGCTCCAGTATCACGCCGATGGGACAGCATGGAGGCGATTAGCCGGCCGTGTTTATCGACCGCTCGAAACAAGTACCGCCAGCGTCCGCCCACTCGCACATAGGTCTCATCCACTCGCCATGAGCCTGAACGATGTCCCTGGTATGGTCGCACCCGCTTCTCGATCTCCGGAGCATAGCGCTGAACCCAACGGAAGATCGTGGATGGATCAATTGCGACACCGCGTTCCTGCATCATCTCGGCGAGATCGCGATAGCTGACCCCATACTTGCAATACCAGCGCACGCATAGAAGGATGATCTCAACCGGAAAGCGGCGGCGCTTGAACAGAGACAACAGGACAGCTCCTACGGTAGCCGCCCGCCACTACACTGCCAAGGTTAATGCAACGGTGCCCCCGGGAGCAACGGAGTTGCCGCGCCGGCGGCATAGACGACCAGTTCAGACGATCTGCTCGTAGGGTATTCCAGTTGGCACGGTGACGATGGAATGATGTGAAGCCAAAGCGGTATGGACCGCCGGACCTGGAGAACCCGTGGCGTTGTCTTGCGTCAGTCGAGCGCGATAATGTGAGAGGGACCAGCTTCCAGCGTAAAACATCAGGGCCTG
This sequence comes from Microvirga ossetica, assembly GCF_002741015.1. NCBI lineage: Bacteria > Pseudomonadati > Pseudomonadota > Alphaproteobacteria > Hyphomicrobiales > Methylobacteriaceae > Microvirga > Microvirga ossetica. Next base: position 119,052 of record NZ_CP016620.1, read on the forward strand.
TGGTCATGAAGAACCGCGTTCAAAGGCCGGAGACATGACTGCACCCGCCCCGCTAGGCCTAAACGTCAACAACAATCACATTGCCAAACGGGCGCCATCCAGACATGACAACGCCGCCACGGCAACGGCGGCTCGCTTGAAGCCGACCCGCTCCCGGAGCTTGAGGCCCCAGATCCGCAGGCCACTCTCGGCCGAGCTGCGGGTCAGGATGACCGTTGCGGCCTCGAAGAGCAGCCCCCGCACCTGACGATCGCCTCGGCGCGAGATATGACCATCGTAGTCGACCTCGCCCGACTGGTAACGTCGGGTGGTCAGGCCCAACCACAGCCATTCTCCTCGAATGAGAGGCGAGCCGAAGTTGAGTATTACTGCTTGTCCATCTTAACTCCGGGTGTTCTAAGTATCACTAAGACTCTCGCCAGCATCGCCAAACTGATCGACCGGCATGTCAGCGTAAGTTGGAGCGAGTGCATGGTGACACGAATTGCCCGTTTGAAGGACTTCATAACTGACGGATATCCAGACGCTGGCCTACAGGTGCAGATTCTGGCTGAGGATCATATTGGAACCTACATCGTTCCATTTTTGTGTGAGCGCATAAACGGCGAGTGGCGGAACGGGATAACGGGGGAGACAGTCCAAGCTTGCATCCTTGGATGGCGTGAGGTGCAGACAAGAAGCCGAGACCGCACGATCCCTGCTCAGCAGTCGACCAAAACGCGAGACCGCCTCGACTAACTTGATCTAACGGAGTCCAAGCCAACGCCGCAACCAATTCTGCTCAATATCCAACTCGGATCACCATCGCCTTGCAGAGGGTCGAGCGTGCACAGAGGGCAGCGGCCGCCTATTCCTATCTTGAAGCCCTCTACCCGGTGACCTAGGGTTCCAGAGTAGATCCGCCTGGGAGCAACTGCTATGCTCACTCGCTAGCAGTGAAGACAACGTCCTAAGGAATAAGCTCAAACATGGCTCATACGACACCGCCGGCGAGTAACCCCAAGGTCGCTTTCGAGACAAGGTACGGCCGTTTTGTGGCTCAGTTGTTCGAAAGGGAAGCGCCGATCTCCACAGCCAATCTACTCAACCGTGTCGAGAAGGGCCTTCTCGCCAATTCGTCGATCTACCGTATTGTCACCCTTGCCAATCAGCCTGACACGACCCCGGCAAAGATAGAGGTGGTCCAATTCGGCATCCCCACATCCAGCGCACGAGAAACAGATGCCCTTCCACCAATCGCTCATGAGACGACCGCCGCAACAGGGCTGCGTCACTTGGACGGAACCTTGTCAATGGCGCGCCTCGCGCCAGGAACCGCCGGATCTGCATTCTTCATTTGCATCGGGGATCAGCCTGAACTGGATTTTGGCGGGCGCCGCAATCCGGATGGACAAGGCTTCGCGGCTTTCGGCCAGATTGTGGACGGAATGGATGTCGTCCGGACGATCTTTGCTCAGGCGGGGGATGCGACCGATCAGTTGTCCCACCCGATCCCGATCAAATCCGTCACACGAATCTGAGTGCGGAGGTTTTAGTTTGCATTGACTCTGATCCAGAACTGCATCGAAGTTGAGCCCGCTAAGTCCGGTTGGCATGAGTTTCAGGCGATACTATTCTGTACGGAGAGTAGAGGTTCGTTGCGGGTAGTCACGCTTGCCGACGCCGGTTTCCCGCAGCGTCGTCGCCTCATCTCGTCGTAAACAAGGTTGAGGCCCGGCGGGACTATCAAGTTCCATGGAATAAAGGACGGTGGAGTGGTGATGATGCGCAATGGATTTTTGGCCATCCTGGCAGTCGGTATTTTCACGAGCCAGGTGACCCTGGCAGCCGATTTCAGGATCGGTGTGCAGGAAGATGCAGATGTCCTTGATCCTCATCGCGCCCGGACCACAGTGGGGCGAATGGTCTTCACCTCGCTTTGCGACAAACTTGTTGACGTCACTGACAAGCTGGAGATCGCCCCCCAACTTGCAAGCGCATGGTCATGGAGCGCCGACAACAAGACACTTACATTCAAGTTGCGCACCGACGTACAATTTCACGATGGCACGAAGTTCGACGCAGCGGCTGTCAAAGCCAATCTGGACCGGGCGTTGACGCTGCCGGACAGCCAGCGCAAGGGAGAGCTGGGGTCAGTCGACCGAGTGGAGGTCATCGATTCATCAACCGCAGTGCTGCACCTGAAGCAGCCGGACGCGACTCTGTTAGCACAATTGAGCGACCGCGCGGGCATGATGCTTTCTCCGGCAACCTTCAACAGTCAGGATGTCGGTCGTAAGCCGGTTTGCTCCGGGCCGTACCGCTTCGTGGAGCGCGTCCAGAACGACAGGATCGTGCTGGAGAAGTTCGCAGATTACCGGGACGCCAAGGATTATCATTATGATCGGGTAGTCTTCCGTCCGATTCCAGATACGACCGTGCGCCTCGCCAATCTTCAAGCCGGTGATCTCGAACTTGTGGAGCGTCTGAACCCATCTGATGCGGATGCCGTGAAGGCCGACAGGAACCTAAAGTTCCTCGTCCTGTCAGGGCTGGGATTCCAAAACATCGTGATCAACGTGGGAGCCGGCCCTCAGGCTGATGGCCCTCTTGGCAAACATAAGCTTGTGCGGCAGGCGTTCCAGGCGGCCATCGGTCGTGACGTCATCAATGAAGTTATTGGCCATGGACTCTATGATCCTGCACAGCACCCATTCCCGCCAGCCAGTCCCTATTACGACAAGCAATATCCGGTTACGACTCGCGATGTTGCGAAGGCCAAGGCTCTGCTGGCTCAAGCCAAGCAGCCTGAAGTCGCCTTCGAACTATCCTATGGCAATACGACAATAACGGCTTCCTTGGCTGAGATGATTCAGGCAATGGCAGGTGAGGCCGGATTTAAAATCAGCCTGCGTCCGATGGAGTTTTCAGCCATGCTAGCGGACATGCAGAAAGGAAACTTCCAGGCCTCCTTGAGTGGCTGGTCGGGCCGGATCGATCCCGATGGCAATATCCATCAGTTTGTGACCTGCAAAGGAACCCAGAACGATTCCAAGTACTGCAACCCTGACGTGGACCGCCTGCTGAACGAGGCGCGGCTCACGCCGGACGTGGAGGTTCGTAAGAGCCTCTACAACCAAGCGCTGGGAATCCTGCAGAGCGAACTGCCGATCATCTATACCTATTATTCGCCTCTTATTTACGCGGTGTCGAACCGTGTCGCGGACTTCAAATCCTATCCCGACGGTATGATCCGCCTTCGCGGCGTGCACCCGGCCAAATAGGCGACATGGCATTTTCAGGCCCATCACCGGAAATCCCGTGTCGCGACCCTGATGCTGGGCACCTCCACCGATTGCTCAAGCAGTTCAGCCTCCGCTGCAATGACGATCTCCCGCAGCCCCTCGCGTGACCTGCCACTGAAGTTTCATCCGGCCGCCGTTAGAGCCTCGCCAACGTCCAAGCGCTCCAATCAACCCTACAGGTCGGGCCCCGACCCAACGCGACCTGCAACTCCAAAGCATCGAGGAGCATGGACGCATGGGCTGGCAGAAGAGCACTGGGTACACTTGTCGGGCCCTGGTAGAGGCATCCATCAGCCGATTCAAACGAGTAATCGGCGATTCGCTGCGCTCGCGGGTGGACCGGCGTCGCGCGAATGAAGTCGCCGTTGCAATTTATGCCGTGAACCGCATGCTTGAGCTTGGACGCCCGAAGTCCATCCGCATCGCCTGAAAAGGCGTGGGATGGGCTCGGTATGTTCACAAGCCGATCCATGCAACACGGTTCCGTAACATCAAAGCGGTGGGACAGTCCTGTGAGCAGATGATAAAGGATTGGTGTGAAATCATGCCGGCGCAGAGCATCTGCCTCCGCGTCCCGGTCGTTCCACCACATGCATATCACGAGCCGATGGCCGAACGTCAGCGCGAAAGTGCTCGCAGAATTGGCGGGACGACATCCGCCGAACCCTCGGTCGCAGCTTTATCCGGCATTTGCAGGGCCGTCGTAACTTGAGGGTCTTCCGCGAGGCAGTCACGAAGCTCTTCAAGCGGCACCGTCATGTCTGGATGGCGACCGTTTGGCAATGTGATGATGACGGTTGGGCCTAGCGGGGCGGATGCACATGCTTGAGGCGGTGCTAACTCTTTCCGTTGATCCAGGTGCTTTCTACCTTCAGGCTGTCGTCGAGGAGCACGAGGTCGGCGCGATAGCCCGGCGCGATGCGTCCTAACTCGTGATCGAGCCGCAGGAACTGCGCCGGGATCAGCGATGCCATGCGCAGCACGTCCGGCAGGGCGAGGCCCAGGCGCTCCACGCCGTTGCGCACGGCGCCTGCCATGTCGAGATCGGAGCCGGCGAGCGTTCCGTCCGCCGTGGTGAGCCTACCGTCCTTGCGGTAGATCGTCCGGCCATGCAGCTCGAAGCTGGCGAGGTCGGTCCCCGTCACCGCCATGGCGTCGGTCACCAGCATCATCCGCTCGGTGCCTTTGGCGGCAATGGCGACGCGCAGGGCCGCATCGCTCACGTGATGCCCATCGACGATGAGGCCGCACCACGTATCCCGGCTGTCGAGCGCAGCGCCCACGGGGCCCGGATCGCGTCCGGCCATGGGCGGCATCGCGTTGAACAGATGCGTGAAGCCGCGCAGCCCGTGACGGATCGCCTCCATCACCGTTTCGTAGTCGCTCGCGGTGTGACCGGCGCATACCAGCACGCCGGCGGACGAAAGGCGCGCGATGGCGTCCATGCCGTTGCGCTCCGGCGCCAGGGTCACCAGGGTGCGGCCCTTCTTCAGGGAGGTCATGATGGCGATGTCCTCATCCTCCATCGGACGCATGAAGGCGGGATTGTGCACGCCCTTGCGCTCGGGGCTGATGAAGGGGCCTTCGAGATGGATGCCGAGAACGCCTGGAATGCCGGCATCGAGCGCCGCGCGCATGGCTTCGACCGCTTCCGCCACGGTCTCACGGGTATCGGTGATGAGGGTCGGCAGCAGCCCGGTGGTGCCATAGGCGCGGTGGGCCTGCGCGATGGTCCTGACGCCCTCGACGCTGCGCACGTCGTTGTAGAGAACGCCGCCGCCGCCATTGACCTGCACGTCGATGAAGCCGGGAGCGAGGAGGCCCTGCGCCGCCCGGCGTTCGATACCTGCGCCGAGATCCTTCTCCTCGGGCAAGGCGCGAATGCGGCCGTTCTCGATGACGACGGCGCGGCCGTCGAGCATGTGCGACCCGTCGAAGATCCGGGCGCCGGTCAGGGCAATGGTCATCAGAGGGTCTCCGTCACCTTGCGCAGGCGCGGAGGATTGTCCGGATTGCGTCCGCGGCCCAAGGCAGTGGCGTTCACGAGAGGATAGAAGCTCTGGATCAGGGCGATCGGCGCAAGATAGGGATGCACGTCCTCGACCGAGGGCAGCATCACGCTGGCCGGGCCTTCCGCCGCTCCGGCGACGATGACGGGAACGCCCTGCTCCTTCAGCTTCGTCACGAGATCGTTGACGCCGCTCAAGGTCTCGTCCTGCTGGCTGAGCACCAGGATCGGAAAGTGGTCGCCCGCCAGCGTCCAGGGGCCGTGCATCAGTTCGGCGGCGCTCATCGCCTCCGCATGGATGCCCGAGGTTTCCTTGAGCTTGAGCGCCGCCTCCTGCGCCACCGCGAAGCCAACGCCGCGGCCGACGACGAAGAGGTTGTCGGCTTCCGTCAGGATGGGAACCGCTGCCGACCAATCGGTTGCTGAGGCCCTGGCGAGCACATCGGGCAGGGTGTCGAGCGCATCGAGCAGCTCCTGGTCCTGCGACCAATGGGCGACGAGCTGGAACCCGGCGGCGAGCGCCGCGATGAAGGACTTCGTGGCGGCGACGCTCTTCTCCTGTCCCGCATGCAGCGGCAGCACGACCTCGCAGGTAGAGGCGAGGGGAGAGGAGGTGTCGTTCACGAGCGCCACCGTCAGCGCGCCGTCGTCACGCCCGGCCTGGGCGAGGTTGAGAATGTCCGGGCTGCGGCCCGATTGCGACACGGCGAGGAAGAGCGCATCGCGCATGCGCGGGCGCGCCTCGTAGACGGAGGTCACGGAAGGACCGACGGAGGCGGTGACGAGGCCGGAATGGATCTCGAGCAGATATTTGACGAAGGTCGCCGCGTTGTCCGAGCTGCCGCGCGCGCAGGTGACGGCAAAGGGCGGCGGAGACGCGCGCAGGCGCTTGCCGAGGTCACGGCACAGGGGCGCGTTGCTCTCGATGAGGCGCGCGACGACCTGAGGCGCTTCCCGAGCCTCGCGCAGCATATTTGTTCCCCTGTTCAATCGCTCTGACATATCACACCCGGATACTGGCTCGTCACGGACACACGGCGGCTAGGCATTGGGTGCGTTAGCACCAATGACCGGGGCCGTGCCAACTTCTTGGATCTCGAAGGACATCTGCCTGTTCAGCAGATCTGCTACGCCGAGGAGACCGGCATCGACTCCAAGGAGGGCTGGTGCCAAGGTAGGCCTGAGGGCGGAAGGGAAGCGGGACAGGGCCGCCTCGAGACGAGGCAGGAACCCTGCCGCGAGGCCGACGCCGCCGCCGATCACCATGACCTGCGGATCGAGGAGAGCCTGCAACCCCGGGAGTGCCAAGGCGAGATGATCCACGGCCGCGGCGACGATGCGTTCGGCCCAACTCTCACCCGCTGCCATGGCGGCGAACACCGCTTTGGCATCCACCTCATGACCAGTTTTTCGGGCTGCGGCCGCAATGGCGAATCCGGACGCCAAATCCTCCAGGCGGTGATACCGGTTCCCCGGCGCCGGCACCGGGATCTGGCCGACATGCCCGGCCAGACCGCCCGATCCACTCAAGAGCCGACCGCCAACGACAGCTCCGCCACCGATTCCGCTCGACACGGTCAGGAAAAGAAGATCGCGGCCTCGGCCGGCCCCAAAGCGATACTCACCCCAAGCCGCGGCCTGAGCATCGTTCAGAGCCAAAACGGGGCCGACGAAGTGATCGGCCAGTTGTGATACGAGCGGGAACTCCGCCGGAACGGGCAAGGTCGTCGGATTGACGGCCGTCCAGCGTCCGTCCCGGATCAGGCCAGTCACAGCGGCCGCGACACCGTCATACTGCCCACGCCAGTCCCGTGCGACATCGGCGGCGGCTCGCAGCCACACCTCCGCTCCGTCGGCGGGCCGTGTCGGAACCTGACGTCGCTCGAGGACGCGGTTTTCCAGGACCAACGCCACGGCTGTCTTGCTGCCGCCGATATCGATCGCGAGAACTGGTCTCGCCGGGGCTGATTCACGTGCAATTGCGTCAGCGAACCATTGCGTGATGTACTCGGGGCGGGTGATGGCGGAGCCGACGACCACCGCCGCAGCGCCCGCGCGTAAGGCCGCGGCGGCTAGACGGGGCTCGTTGTAGCGGCCTTCGGCGAAGACCGGCCTATCCAACCTACAGGCCTCCACCACCAGGCTGATGTCCGGCGAACGCGGCGGCGGCCCCGCATCCGTGTAGCCCGACATCGTAGTGCCGATGATGTCTGCGCCCAGTGCGCTTGCATTCCGTGCCTCGGCAATCGTCGCGATGTCCGCCATTGCGATGCAGCCCCGGGTGTGCACCGCCTCAACGAGGGTCCTTACTGGGACAGGCCTGACCCGGTCAGTCGCATCGAAGGCGATGATTGCTGCACCAGCCTCAGCCAGAACGCGGACATCGTCGATCCAGGGTGTGATCCGGACGGACGTATCCGTAAGGTCGCGTTTCACCAGACCAATGATCGGCAGCGAACAGGCGGCAGCGACCGCGGCAACATTGGCGACGCCTTCGATCCTGAGAGCCCGGGCGCCGGCGCTCTGGGCGGCCAGTGCGAAGCGAACGACCGACGCGGGATCGTCGAACGAACCGCCGGGAACGGGCTGGCACGAGACGACCAAGCCGCCTTTCAATCTTTCGGTGAGTGCTTCGGTCGCAAGCTGCGATGTCATGACGATTCCGGACTTGTGTGGGTTTGTCGAATGGTGGGTTGCATCAGGGTGGCGCCGGTGACCGGGACCTCACACCGGCCGGCGCTGGCCCGGTGGACCGCCTCGATGCAGGCGACGACATGGCGTCCATACGCTCCGCTGACCGGCGAAGGCGTATCGTTCAGGATGCTGGCGGCGAGGGCCCGCCATTCGCGTGCCACTGCCGCGCCCATCCAGTTCGGCTCGATGGAACCGGGCACCGGCGCCCAGACTCCATCTCGGCCCGTGCTGACCCCGTGATCGAAATCGATCCGGATCGTGCCGTTCTCACACACAAGATCCATGGCGTACGTCACCGCTCCATTGCGGTAGCCAACGCTGGCGACCTGGCCGATCCGGCCGTTGGCGAAGCGTAAGCCAATCAGGGCAGCATCATCGGCCTCCTGTTCGTGGAAGAAGGTGCCGGTCATCGCGCTGACCCCAACCACCGGCTCTCCCATGAGCCAGATCAACCGGTCGAGCGCGTGGATGCCGGCCGTCATCAACATGCCGCCGCCTGAGGCGTCATCGAGATGCCAAGGGCGCCGGTTGCTCTCCATCCAGAGCTTGATCATCCAACTCGACCCGAGGACAGGGGCGCCCAGCACTCCCGAGTCGACGATCTCCTTGGCTTTAAGGCAGGGCAGGGCGAAATGCATCACGTGCCCGATCATGAGTTTGACCCTGCTCGCGTCAGCAGCCGCGAGCACGGCATCGCACGCAGCAACGTTGGGTGCCATGGGCTTTTCCAGCAGGATATGCTTGCCTGCCTGCGCGGCTCCGATGGCGATCTCCTCATGCAGGTCGTGCGGCGTGGCAATCAGAACGGCATCGACGGCCGGATCATCGAGCAGAGCACGCCAGTCGCGGTAGCTCGTGCCACCATGCTCGGCCGCGAAGGCAGCTGCGGCATCCGCGTTCTCCCGGCACGACGCGACGAGCCTGACCTCATCGACCTCCACCATCGCCCGGGCATGAACCGCTCCGAAGTGGCCGGCTCCGATAATTCCTACGCCGATCATGAGTTTGCCTTCTCGTATGCGGCATCGATGATCTGCATCGCTGCCAGATAATCTTCGATGCTCACCCCCGGGGGCTTCCCTGAGCGGAGTCTGTTGAACGTGTCAGCCATGAACAGGCGGTAGCGCATGCCAGGATGCTCGGGCGCAAGCATTCGGGTGCTGCCATCGTCCAGCGTTGTGCATTGCGCCGTCTCGCCGCGATCGCTCAGGTAGGCGTTGCCGGTGGCAATCCGCCACTCGAAGTCTCCGCCCGGGGCCATCGAGGCATAGGTGTAGCCGGCCTCGACCGTGAAGAGTGTTCCGGCCTCGTCGCAGAGGGTCACATGAGCATGGTCCTCGACCGGCTCGTCATGGATGCGGTTGCCGATCAAGGCCGAGACGACGCGCAAGGCTCCCTGCGCGAGGGAGAGGGCGGCATCGATGCCATGGATGCCGAGATTGCGCAGCGCCCCGCCACCGCCGATCGCTGGATCGAGCATCCAGCCGACGCCGTCGTCGCGATAGCGCTGCGGCGGACCATTGACGATCCGGAAATGGCCGTAGGCGAGCTTGCCGAGGCGGCCTTCTGCCTCAAGCTCCGCCATTGCTCGAAAGACAGGCCCGAAGCGGTTGGGAAGCGGGACGCCAACAAAGCTGCCGTATCTCCGGCTAGCCTCAACGACGCGCATCAAGCCCCCAGTGGCGTTGGCTGCCGGCTTCTCAAGGACCAGCGAAACACCTGCCGCGATGACCTGAATAGCAACATCCGGAACTGCCAATGGATGTCCCATAAGCAGGATCAGATCAGGGCGGGCCTCGATGACCTGATCCAGGCTCTGCGCGGTCGCCAACCCATGCTCGGCAGCAAAGCGCCTTGTCGCTGTCGCATCTGGATCCCAGACCAAGGCGGCTTCACCGCCTGACGATATAACGGCATCCAAGTGCATCGGCGCGTGCCAATGGCTTACGCCCAGTAAGGCAACTCTCATCGTTTCGATCCTGAAATCAGACCCATGCACAAATCCTCTTGCTGGATATCCTACAAGCTGATATTAAACAAGTGCTATCGCAGATCTAAACCTTATTTCACTGATCCCTAGGCCGCGGAGGCCGATGATGCCAAGTGTCAGACAGCTCAAGCCACTGAGGCGCCCGCTATCGCTCCATGTGAGCGTGCAGGAGAGCCTGCGCAGCTTTATCGAGGACAACCAGCTCAAGGCTGGGGACGCCCTGCCACCGGAGTCATTCCTCGCTCAGCAGCTCGGCGTCAGCCGCAACTCTGTCCGCGAGGCGATCAAGGCCCTCGAATCCGTGGGGGTTTTAGAAACCCGCCGCGGCATCGGCGTGTTCGTGAAGGCGTTTTCATTCCAGCCGCTCCTGGACAATCTCGCCTATGGCCTCGGCGACGGCCTACGCGATATCGAGGAACTCCGCGAGCTGCGACGCGTCCTCGAAACCGGGCTCATCCACAAGACGGTCGAGATGATTGGCGAAGAGGATCTCGCCGCTTTGCGTCAGGTGACGGAACGCATGCGCCAACGCGCCGAGCGCAACGAGAGCTTCGTCGAGGAAGACGAGCAGTTTCACCGACTGCTGTTCCGTTGCCAGAACAACAGGATGCTCACCGGCCTGATCGAGGTGTTCTGGCGGGCCTTCTACAAAGTGTCCAACTTCGCCAACCTCGCCAACTCGGACCCGCTTTCGACATGGCGGGATCACCACGAGATCGTTGAAGCCGTCGCCGCGCGCGATGTCGAACGAGCTCGGGAGAGGCTCGACAAACATTATGAGGGCATTCTCGACGTTATCGCGAGCAACAGACGAGCGGCCAACAGCTAACAGGAGGAACCGATGCAGTTGAAGACTTTGACACGAGCCATCTCCGTCGCGGCGTTACTCGGGGCGACAGCCCTGACCACATCGGCCGCAGCCCAGGAGCCGAAGACGATCACCGGTGGTTTTGACGTAGGGCCCGGCGGCTTCCAGGGCAACTTCAACCCGCTCGCAGCCACAGGCGGGTTCACCTGGCTCAACGTCTACTTCGAGCCGCTGGTCAATTACAATGCCGATCTGACAGCGATCGAAAGCGCACTCGCCAACGAGTATGCCGTCAACGCCGACAAGACCGAGTACACCTTCAAGCTCGCCAACGAGACCTGGCACGATGGCAAGCCCTTCACTTCCAAGGACGTAAAGTTCACGGTTGACCTTGCCAAGAATGGCGAGACCGGAACCGTCTTCGCCGCTCGCCTCAACGCGGTGTCATCTGTCGAGTTGCCTGACGAGCGGACGGCAGTTATCAAGCTCTCGCGCCCTGATGCGGGTCTCCTCGCGACACTGACGAAGCTCATGATCCTGCCTGAGCATGCGTTGTCCGGCATGACGCCAAAGGAGTTGGCGACCGGCACCTGGTGGGCGACCAAGCCGATTGGAACCGGTCCGTTCAAGTTCAAGCAGTACGTGAGCGACCAATACGTCGAGTTGGTGGCCGATGATGACTACCGCCTCGGGCGTCCGAAGGCCGACCGGGTGATCAACCGCTACTTCAAGAACACGGCCGCGGCCGTAGCGGCCCTGCGCGCGGGCGAGATCCAGTTCACCTACGTCGAGTCTGACGACGTCGCGGCCTTCAAGGACAACAAAGGGTTCAAGGTCATCGAGGGGCAGTCCTTTGTCGCCAACTATCTCGGCTTCAACCAGCAGGTCCCGCTCTGGAAGGACGTTCGCGTGCGCCAGGCGGTCATGCACGCCATCGACCGCCAGGCCATCATCGACAGCCTCTACGGCGGCGCTGCGACCGAGGCCAACTGCGGCTATGTCGCCAAGCAGCTCGTCCCTGAAGGGCTAAACCCCTATAAGTACGATCCGGCAAAAGCCAAGGCGCTGTTGACAGAGGCCGGCTGGGACAAGATCAACGGCAGCAAGCCGATCACCTGGCTGACCTATTACAACACACCACAAGCCGCCAACGTCATGGCGGCCGTGCAGGCGATGCTCGCGCAGGTCGGCATCAACGTTGTGCCGCGGGTGGTCGACACCCCGACGTATAACGGTATCATTTACGCCGGCAACCCCGACTTCAGTCAGTTTCCGCTTGTCTACGCCGGGCTTCAGAACGGACCCGATCCATCGGGTCTTAACATCGGCCTCAATGCAGCGCAAAAGCCACCAGCCGGAGCGAACTTCCTCCGCATCGACATGCAGGACCTGACCAAGGCATTCGATGCCGCGCTGGCCGAAACCAATCCACAGCAGCTCAACGCCCGCTATCAGGACGTGTGCAAGGCGATGAACGCCAAACTCCCCTGGGCCACCATGTGGGTCGCCAACCGGTATGGCGTCGCCTCGGCGAAGCTCAAGGACTTCATCTGGGTGCCTGCTCCGGCTGGCGGACCTTACAACGCGCATCCGGAGAAATGGTCGATCGAGAAGTAGGCGCAACTGCCGAAGCATCACGGAAGGCGGCTCGCTCTCGCTTGGGCCGCCTTCCTAAAGCCACAAGGGCATACTCATGCTGCCATATATCTTGCGACGCCTCGCCACCGGTCTGCTGATGCTCGTCGCCTTGAGCATTCTTGTGTTCGTGCTTCTTCGCCTGGCACCTGGCGACCCCATCGACGCCTATGTCAATCCTAACGTCGCCATGTCCCAGGCGGAAATGGCTGCGCTACGCGCGCGTCTCGGATTCGACCAGCCTCTGCCTGTTCAATACCTGGCATGGTTGCGGGCTGCCGCCACCGGCGACCTTGGCTTCTCAATCCAGCGCAATGGCGTGAGGGTCCTGCCCCTCGTGCTCGAGCGCATTGGGCCCACCGTCCTGCTGATGGCCGCCGGTCTTGCGATTGCCATTGTGCTCGGCATCGCGGCGGGGATCCTCAGCGCGGTCAGGCGCAACTCCCCAACTGACATCGGCTTTTCCGTCGTCGCCTTCTTTGGCATCTCGAGCCCGGCCTTCCTGACAGCGATCCTCGGATTGTACCTGTTTTCGGTGGTTCTCCGCTGGGCACCGTCCGGCGGCATGCTGACACCCGGCGCCCCGTTCTCAATCGGGGACCTCCTGGCTCATCTCATTCTACCCGCGTGCCTCCTGTCGATCGGCCACGCTGCTCTAATCATGCGCTACATGCGCGCGTCGCTTCTCGAGGTGCTGAACCAGGATTATGTCCGCACCGCTCGGGCGAAGGGCGTCAAGGAGTTCTGGGTGATCATGAAACACGCGTTGCGTAACGCGCTCCTGCCGGTCGTCACCCTCATTGGATCGACCATCGGCATTGCCGTGGGCGGCGCGATCTTCATCGAGAGCGTCTTCAACTGGCCAGGCATGGGGTTGCTGCTGATCAATGCCGTTGATACCCGTGACTACCCGGTCATCATGGGCGCGACGCTGATCATCGGAGCCTGCGTCATCGTGGTCAACCTCCTGACCGACATGGCATATGCGGCTGTCGATCCCCGCATCCAGGTGGCCTGACGATGAGTGCTGCAGTTGCTGTCGCTGGATCTCGCAAAGGACCGACTGCCCGGGCCCTCGGGCGGTTCGTCACCAACCGGGTCGCCTTGTTGGGGCTTGTGGCCCTCGCCCTCATTCTCGCAGCGATCCTGACTTATCCGCTCTGGTGGGCCTATTCGCCCAATCAGATCGACCTGCGCGCTCTCAACAAGGGGCCGAGCGCCAGCCACTGGTTCGGAACCGACGGCGTTGGCCGCGACGTCCTTGCTCGTCTGATGCAGGGCGGCCGGATCTCGCTGCTCGTCGCGATCACATCGGTTGCAGTTTCCCTGGTCATCGGCTTCCTCGTGGGCGCGGTGTCGTCCTTCAGTGGCCGTGTGGTCGACGGCGCCATCATGCGCCTCGTCGATCTTGCCATGACGCTGCCACCGGTGATCCTGCTGCTTGTCCTCGCGTCGATCGTCGGGACCGGCATTGTGCCCACAATCGCCGTGATCTCGTTGCTGTCCTGGCCTGTGCTGTCACGCATGGTCCGGGCCCGTCTTCTCGAACTGCGCGAACGCGACTTCGTGGTCGCTGCGCGCGGGATGGGAGCCGGAATGGGTCACCTGCTGTTCCGGCATGGCCTCCCGAACTGCATCGACATCCTCGTGGTCTACACGACCTTGCAGATTGCCAACGCCATCCTGCTCGAGGCGGGCCTGTCCTTCCTCGGACTCGGCATCGCTCCGCCTGAGGCCAGCTGGGGCAACATGCTGAACGCCGCTCGCTCGACCAGCGTCCTTGAACAATATGTCTGGCAGTGGATGTTCCCCGGCGCAGCGCTCGTCATCACCGTGCTCGCGATCAATTTCGTCGGCGATGGCCTGCGTGACGCCTTCGACCCTCGTTCCGATCTTCAATAACCAAGCAACAAAGGTGTCCTATGATCAACTTTCGCGGCGTCGTGCCCCCCGTCGTTACTCCCCTGACCAAGAACTTCGAGGTCGATTATCCCTCCTACACCAGGGTCTTGGAGCATCTGATTGCAGGCGGCGTGCATGGCCTCTTCGTGCTCGGCTCGACGGGCGAGGTCATATTCCATGACGAAGCCACACGGCGCCACATCCTCGAGCACACGGTAAAGGTGGTGAACGGACGCCTGCCGATCCTCGCCGGCGTCATCGATCCGACCACCGACCGGGTAATCGGTCATGCGAAAGCGGCGCAATCGATCGGTGTCGATGCCATCGTCGTCACGGCTCCGTTCTATACCCGGACGAGCCAGCCGGAGGTCGTCGACCACTTCCGGTATGTGCGCGAGGCGATCGACATCCCCGTGATCGCCTATGATATTCCGGTTTGCGTTCATACTAAGCTCGAGCGCAAGACGACGGTGACACTGGCCCGCGAAGGCACCATCGCAGGGCTCAAGGATTCGAGCGGCGACGACGGCAACTTCCGGTTCTGTCTGCTCGATCTCGCCGACAAGCCTGACATGTTCCTGATGACAGGCTCGGAGATCATTGTCGACAACGCCCTCCAGATGGGAGCACATGGTGTCGTCCCGGGTCTCGCGAACGTGGATCCGCAGGGTTACGTGCGGCTGTGGGACCACGCTCAGGCTGGAGACTGGGAGGCCGCGCGCAAGGAGCAGGAGAGATTGTGCCGGCTGTTTGAAATGGTCTGGGTTTCGTTGCCCCGCACGAGCGCCGGCTCGGCGGGCGTCGGCGCCTTCAAAACCGCGATGCGCGCCCTCGGTGTCATTGCCACCAACACGATGGCCCGGCCTCAGCGCTCGCTCAACGGTGAGGAGACCGCGAAGGTTGAAGAGATCGTCCGAGCCGCCGGGCTTACGGGCTGAAGCCATGCACGCCGACCAGATCCTGGATATCTCAGGTCTCAAGACGGTCTTCCGGATTGGCGAGCGCGACGTTGCGGCCGTGCAGGACCTGGATCTGACCATTGCGCCAGGCGAAACCCTGGCGCTGGTCGGCGAATCCGGCTCAGGCAAATCCGTCACCAGCCTCTCGATCATGGGCCTTCTTCCAAAGCGGATCGGGCGGGTGGCCGACGGCAGCATTCGGTTTCGAGGAAAGTCGGGCCAGACACTCGACCTTGCCAAACTCGATGCTGAGAGCATGCGGCAGATCCGCGGCAATGACATCGCCATGGTCTTCCAGGAGCCTATGACGAGCCTCAACCCGGTCTATACCATCGGCGAGCAGATCGCCGAGCCCATGCGCATCCATCTCGGGCGCGGCCACAAGGATGCCGCGAGCACCGCGGTCAAACTCTTGGCCGACGTCGGCATCCCCGATCCCGAGCGGCGTGCCAGGCAATACCCGCACGAGCTCTCAGGAGGCATGCGCCAGCGTGCCACCATCGCAATGGCACTTGCCTGCGATCCGGTCCTGCTGATCGCCGACGAGCCCACCACCGCGCTCGACGTGACGATCCAAGCCCAGATCCTCGATTTGCTGCAGACGCTGCAGGCAGAACGCGGCATGGGCATCCTGTTCGTCACGCATAACTTAGGCGTGGTGGCGGAGATCGCCGGCCGGGTGGCCGTGATGTATGCGGGCCGGATCGTTGAGACCGGCACCGTTTCCGACGTGTTCGCGCATCCGCGCCATCCCTATACGGTCGGCCTGATGCGATCCGTCCCTAAGCTGGGCGAGGCAACCGAGTTGAAACGGAAGGGTCTTTCCCTGCCGACCATTGCGGGCTCTGTGCCAAGCCTCATGCAACTCCCGAAAGGTTGTTCGTTTGCGCCCCGCTGTTCCTATGCGATCGACGCATGCCGGGCCGATGTGCCACCCTTGTTTGACACCGGCAATAGCCAGAAGAGCCGCTGTATCAGATGGCAGGAGGTTTAGGGATGGAGAAACCACTGCTTTCAGTCAGGGGGTTGACCAAGCATTTCAAGCCGGCGGGCTTTTCCCGTGGCTCCGTCGTACGTGCGCTCGAGGATGTCTCCTTTGATGTACCACGCGGTAAGGTCGTCGGCCTCGTCGGAGAGTCAGGCAGCGGCAAGACCACAATCGGGCGCTCGGTGCTGCGCCTGATTGAGCCGACGTCCGGCGAGGTGCACTTCAATGGTACCGACCTCACCAAGCTCTCATCCGCCGAGATGCGCCGACAGCGCAAGGGCATGCAGTACATCTTCCAGGACCCCTACGCGAGCCTGTCGCCGCGAATGACGATCGGCCAGATCCTGACAGAGGGCCTTGAGATCCAACGAGTGGGAACGCGTCAGGAGCGGACACAGCGCGCCAAGGCAGCACTTGCCACCGTCGACCTGCCAGCCGATGCCTTCGACCGCTATGCGCATGAGTTTTCGGGTGGGCAGCGCCAACGCATCGGGATCGCGCGCGCCTTGGCGCTAGAGCCGCAGCTGATCGTGGCCGACGAGCCTGTCTCCGCACTTGATGTCTCGATCCAGGCTCAGATCGTCAATCTGCTGCGCGATCTGCAGATCCGCCTTGGACTGACCATGCTGTTCATCTCGCACGATCTCGCCGTTGTTGAGTACATCTGTGATACCGTCATCGTGCTCTACCTCGGGCGCATCATGGAAATCGCGCCGAGCGAAAAGCTCTATGCCGATCCGCGCCACCCCTATACGCGAGCGTTGCTCTCGGCGATTCCGTCTCCCGATCCAGCCAGAGCTCGCACCCGGCAGATCCTAACAGGGGACATTCCAAGTCCGGCCAACCCTCCTTCCGGGTGTGTTTTCCGCACCCGTTGCCCGTTCGCAGCCGAGCAATGTGCGGCAGTCGTGCCGCCGCTCGAAGAGGTGTCACCCGGCCACTTCAAGGCCTGCATCCGCCGTGACGTGAGCGGATGAGGGCCGGGTACTGAAGCGTCGAGCGCACCAAGCCTACATCACCAGAAACGGGAGGAATGCTCATGACTTCCAGGCCACTTGCGCAGTCGCTCGTCGGAACAGTCGCCGCTATTGGACTGTCCCTGAACGTCGCAGCGGCTGAACCAGACTGGCCAGACCGGGTCCGGAACAAGATCTGCTCCCAAAACGGTACCGTCAGGTTAACGAGCTGACGTCGCAAAGCCTCACGGGATCAGCCGGTCAGACGCCAGCAGCGAGGCCAGCCACCTCGGCCCAGGTCGTAAGGGCCTGGGCCCGCGCTTTGCGATGATCAGCGGCGGTGGAGTTGGCGGGTCGGCGGAAGAGGTTTCCAACTTGATCGTGGACTGAGAGGAATCGCTGGGCCTGCCCGGCTGATTTGAAGCACTTCATAACGCGTTCGCGTCGTCGCGTCGGCTGATGGCTGTTTTCCGCGCGATTGTTTAAGCCCTTATGCTGCCGATGCTCCACGCTCGGCGTGATCTCGCGCTTTGCCGCACCGTAGCTGGCCAGCTTGTCCGTGATCATCACTCGAGGGACGATACCCTGCTTCTTGAGCAGCTTGCGCAGCAGGCGCTTTGCGGCCTTGGCGTTGCGGCGGCTCTGAACCAGGATGTCGAGCACGACGCCGTGCTGGTCGACCGCGCGCCAGAGCCAATGCTTCCGGCCCGCAATGCTGACCACCACCTCATCGAGGTGCCATTTGTCCCCGGGCGCGGGCAGACGCCGCCGGATTTGGTTGGCATAGCCTTGCCCGAACTTCAGCGCCCACTGCCGCACAGTCTCGTGGCTGACCTCGATGCCCCGTGCCGCGAGCATCTCCTCGACCATGCGCAGACTGAGCGGAAACCGGAAGTAGAGCCAGACGGCATGGCTGATCACCTCAGCCGGGAAGCGGTGGCGGGCATAGAAAGGATGACGAGTTGATACCATCCCTCACGTATGGCTCTCAGTAGTCACTACCGCGTTAACCTGACGATGCCCTGGCAGGTGTGGCCTGATGTGCCCTGAACGACCTCAATGGAGTTCAATGGCTCCA
This sequence comes from Microvirga ossetica, assembly GCF_002741015.1. NCBI lineage: Bacteria > Pseudomonadati > Pseudomonadota > Alphaproteobacteria > Hyphomicrobiales > Methylobacteriaceae > Microvirga > Microvirga ossetica. The sequence goes on from NZ_CP016620.1 coordinate 137,354, forward strand.
GTTCGCAATCAGGCAGCCAGAGCCCGAAGCCGCCTCTGCAAGCTTTCAAGCTGCTGAACGTAGGGCATACGCCGCTCTCGATGGCATTCTTGCAGCTTTCTAATCGTCGTCTGCTTCAGCCACTCATCCGCTGAGCTATTCCTGACAGTCTCAACGTCACTCTCATGCTCGAAGTCAATGTCGGCTACGGTCGCCAGAAGCGATTGCACCAACGGCAGAAGCTCAGGAGGATACATCCGAGAAGCATCCATTCCAGCGTTAGAAGATCGACGTTCCGGGTTAGCGGCCATGTGTTCCCTCGGCTTGTTATTGGTTGCTGACGTAGCCTGTTACTGGCCCACGTGGGCTGTCGTTGAGTTCCACGCAATGATCCTATGGAAGTAGCACTTATGGGTAAGCGCCTCTTCTGATCCGCCCAGGGATTAGGAGGGTGCTGATCCCTCTACGACCCACGAGGTCACCGCATCGGCACGATCCACCACCTGATCAATGAGAAGGTGAGCGGGCGAGTGGTTTACGCCGTGATGACCTTTGGGGGTTTTCTTGGGATCGGCAGCCATGGGCACACAATCCCATGGGAGAAACTGAAGTACGATACCCAGCTTGGCGGCTACAGAACCGATATCACGCAGGAGCAGCTAACTGATGCTCCGGTCGTCTCTGGCGATGAGAAAGATTGGGGGGACCGCAGGCGTGAGCAGGACCATCACGATCACTGGAAAGTGCCGCCCTACTGGGGCTGGTGAGCAGCATTGCCAACACTGACCGCCCAAGCCTGAACCTTGCCGCTGCTCAGCATTGTATCGGTGCGATGTCGGTCCAGGCTGATGCTGTTAGTAAGCACGCTCCACGAGACGGGATGCTCGTCCGCGCCGATCCCAAGGATGCTATGCAACGTTACTGACGAACATTCCTAGCCTTTGCGGTCGCAGTCTCGGAGGAGTATAGTTTTGGCCCAATAACAAGTGTTCTGGCTGCCCTGAGTTGGATGCCTCTGTCATCAAGCGCAAAGGTCGGGCAGCGCCTCGGCCCACCTTCACCGGCCACGTCGCTCTTGCTCGGGTCGAGCAAGAAAGTCGGCCCCGGCCCGGAGCAGGCGACCTCAACAACAGGAGGACGCTATGCTGGACATCGACCGTAGATCAGCCCTTGCCATCGGTTTTGCCGGGCTATCAGGGCTTGTTCTTCCAGAACAGGCTGCCGCCCAAACCTATGGCCCCAACGAGGGTAAGGAACTGATCCAGGGCGTCAGGCAGATTGACTTAGGGGAGCGGGAGTCATTGATCCCTGCCTACAAGAAGGTGCATTTGCGTGACATCGTTCTACAACCCGGTGCCAAGACCCCGGACAACACAATGATGAACGACATGCTCTGCCACATGTCCGAGGGCGAACTCGCGGTGGTGCAGAACGACAAACAGTTCACGGTCAAGAAGGGAGACGTGTGGACTTGCGCCAAGGGCAACACCACGGAAGGCACCCAGAACAAGAGCAATGCAATCGCCATCATGAGAATCATCGACCTGCTGACAACATGAGCGAGCAGGTGATGGACACTTCCTTCCCATGGCAACCTCAGGAGAGCGCTATGCCTATCTTCATTTCTCAGGGTCGGTATTCGCAAGATGCGATGCGCAATATGGCGACCACGCCGGAAGACCGGACTGAGCCGGTATCCAAGCTCATTGAAGCTGCGGGCGGTAAGCTTCTGTCCTACTATGTGACCTTCGGCGAGTACGACTGGCTCCTCGTGGTCGAAGCGCCGGATGCACGCACGGTTGCGGCGGCGGTGATCACGGCGGCGGCAGGCGGCGGCGTGACAGACATGAAGACCACCCTTGCAATGACCGGGGCTGAGGCCATGCAAGCCTTCCGCGCCGCAGGGGATCTCGCCAAGAACTTCAGGTCAGCCGGGCAGGCGGCGTGATGACCGGAGCTTAGGTCTGAAGAAGCGAGGTTTGGACCGACACCTGCGCCGCAGGCAGGGTCTCGTTGATAAGTCCCGGTCCTATGAGGGGACCGGGAGCGGAATACCTCTGCCGCTTGCCTGTCCAGATCGTCAGGTCAGGACCCAGTAGTAGGACACCTGATAATGGTCGTGCAGATCCTGCTCACTCTGCCGATCCGGCCAGTCCTGACCGCGATCACGGGAGAGACGCGGCGCACTCCGAAGCTGCTCTGCGGTAGTCTGGATCTGATAACCTCCCAGGCGGGGGGCATAATCGAGCATGCGCCAGGGGACGGCGTACTCGTCCGCACCAACCCCAAAAAAGCCGCCAAACGACATCACGGCATAGGCAACACGTCCACTGAGCTTATCGATCATGACCCGCTCGACGGTGCCGATGCGCTTGCCGCTCTGGTCGTAGACGGCAGTTCCTTCCACCCGGTCGCTTTCGATCAAAGGCTTGCCGGAGCGCTGACCAGGGGAGTCCCTTCGGCTCCTGGCACCAGATGGCGCACGGTCCTGGCTTCTGGTCAGACCACCAATGACCCAGGCCATACCAAGGCCGACCGCTCCGACCGCCAGCAGCGATACGAGCGGGGCGTTAGTGAATTGGTGCTCGATGGACTGTGTGGCTCGTTGATAGTAGCGCTGGGCCTGAGGATACCGGTCACTTGCTTCGCGGACATACCGCTGACCTTGATCGTAAGCCTCACGGGCCACATCGGAGGCACGGTCTGCAACGTCAGCAACAGTGTTCCTCGCTTGGTCAACCAAGCTTTCGGTCGAGCCCCCGCTCCCTTGAGCATTCCCTTGAGGGTTAGGGCCATTACCGCCCGCTTGGGTTGCAGCATTGGACTGCACGTTTGCAGCTTGCCCGGTTCCTGTTCCCTGTTTCTCGTCCATGATCACTCTCCTGTTGAGATGACGACCTGACTTCTTTGGGTGTGGCTTTCCAACTCCTCGACCAGCTTATCGTTCAACGTACCCTGAGGCTCGACTGCGGTGGTTTGGATGTACGGATTCCAATACGCAATCCTACAGCCGCGCTGGTATAGTTGTCCTTGCGCCCTTGTGGCGATGCAAAGTGTGAGCGGGGAGGGTAGCTGCCAGGACCCATCTGGGCAGAGATAGTTCAGTTCACTGGACCTTTCGGCGTTCACCGTTTTCCACCCTGGATCAGCATGAGCTTTCGCAGCATCGGTGGTAGATCCGGAGGAGGGCGACTGGTTGCCTCCAAGTCCGTGAAGCGGGCTTTGCACTTTGGATCGTATTGACCAGCAGGGCGCTCCCACGGGAGGGACTTCCTCGGGCAATCGAGTGAGATCCTATCGAGGAGGTCACATAGCTGGATGTCGGCCCCATATTCCGCCGCAAGTCGTGCCAGCCGATACTGACCCCTACGGTGAGGACAAAGGGGGCAATCGATCCGGACGATTATCCATGGAAAATCGCACAGCCGTTCAACCATCGCCGTCCCATAGCTATATGTGAACGAAATGAGAACGACAGTGTAGTGGTTCCATGTAGGCAGAGCATGCAGACCCAGGCCGGATATACCGGTCAGAAGTGACGGGAGCGGCGACAAAAGCTGGGGGAGAGGGTACGGGAGCCTACGGCGAAATACGGGCCGTATCGCACTCCCAGGTTTACCTAAGTGCCTGTGCAACTTCGATACTTAATGCCCTCTCCTGTGTTCTTCCTGGGAAAACTACGGATTGAATGTTTGGCCTTCCTGAGACCCACTGGCCGTGTCGTTCCCGACAATTGTCAGCCGGGACGGCGGAGGATCACCATTCGAGGGGGGGGGGCACGCCACAAGGATGGCTGCCATGGACAAATTCGACCACGTCCTGAACTGGAAGCTGAAACAGGGCTCGCACACCTTCCCCGCAGCTATGGCGGAAACTGGGTGATGACGGTGTGAGAAGGGCGGCGTATCGAGGCGGGTGACGAGCCTGCCAGAACCTCTTCGAGAGAGCGATACGCCATGAACGGTACTACCAATGTTTTGCGCCTTCGTCAGCCCGACGCGATTGACGATCCACTGACCGATATCCTGCGCACCGGCGCCCGCAAGCTCCTGGCCCAGGCCATCGAGAGCGAGGCCGAGGCCTATCTGGCCAGCATGCGCGATCTCAAGCTACCGGACGGGCGCGAGCGCCTGATCCAGACCGGCATCGGTCCCGTCGAAGTCAGCCGGGTCAAGATCCGCGACCGCGGCGCCACCGGCGAGGATCGGATCCGCTTTACCTCGGCGATCCTGCCGAAATGGGCTCGGCGGACGAAGAGTTTGGATGCGCTGCTGCCGATCCTGTACCTGCGCGGGCTCTCGACCGGCGACTTCCAGGAGGCGCTCTCAGCCCTGCTCGGCAGGGATGCGCCCAACCTCTCGCCCACGGTGGTCACCCGGCTCACCAGCGAATGGCAGGGCGAATACGAGCGCTGGCAGGCGCGCGATCTCTCAGCGCGTCACTACGTCTACGTTTGGGCCGACGGGGTCTACCTGCAGGCCCGGATGGAGGACCAGGCTGAATGCATGCTGGTGCTGATCGGCGCCACGCCGGAAGGCAAGAAGGAGCTGGTCGGCTTCCAGGCCGGCGTGCGCGAGAGCGCCCAGAGCTGGCGCGAGCTGCTCGTCGAGATCAAGCGGCGGGGCCTGTCCATCTCGCCTCGCATTGCGGTGGGAGACGGGGCGCTCGGCTTCTGGAAGGCACTCGACGAGCTCTTCCCGGGCACGCATCATCAGCGCTGCTGGCTGCACAAGACCACCAACGTGCTCAACAAGGTGCCCAAGTCCGTGCAGACCGGCATGAAGGCGGCCCTGCGCGAGATCTACCTCGCGCCCACCCGAGCCCAGGCTGAGGTGGCCGTCGATCTGTTCGCCGACGCCTACCAGGCGCGCTATCCCAAGGCGGTGGAGTGCCTGCGCAAGGATCAGCGAGCATTGCTGGCCTTCTTTGACTGGCCGGCTGAGCACTGGATCCATCTGCGGACCACAAACCCGATCGAGAGTGTGTTCGCGACAGTCCGGCACAGGACCGTGCGCACCAAGGGCTCGCTGTCGCCAACCACCGCTCGGCTGATGGTGTTCAAGCTCATCATGGCGGCTTCGAAAACCTGGCGGAGATTGATGGGTGAAAACCAGTTGCCGAAGGTAATCGCCGGTGTCAGATTCCAAGACGGCACCGAGATCACAACGGTGCCAACACACAGCGCCGCCTGACCGGCCCCATCACCTAAATTCCGTCATAGCTGGCCTTCCCCGGCTAGGACGGCGGAACCTGCATCAACGAAGCGGCCATCGTCGCGGCAGGTTTTCCATACCGGCCCGTTCGGTCCGTGCAGGACATGCCAGACTGCTTCTCGCGCCCGATCTGCGCATTGGCAATGCAGTTGAACGATGAGGCGACTGACGAGGAGCGGCAGCATCTGCTGCCCTTTGTGACCTGCCTGGGCTGCGCCGACACCGCAGAGGCGGAGCGCGAGCGGGAAGTCTATATCGCGTCCCGCCTGAGATATCATCTCCCGTTCCGGGAGCGACTTAACATCCTCAAGAGTGCGCTCGCCATTGGACGCCAGGCTGACCTTCTGGCACCAGAGGAGGTGAGGACACGTATGGCTGTCGTTCAGCAGAATGCAGTGACACATACCTCAGTAGCCGACCATCCCATGTTCGCCATGATCAAGAGCTTGTTCGGGTCGGCCAAGAAGACAGAGCCTACGAACTGACTGTACGACGCCTCCGAGAGGCATGGAGAAGAGACTAGAGCATCGGACGGTTAAACGGACGCATATCCGGCAGCCTTAAGGTATTTCCAGCACTCATGTGGTTCGAACAGGTTGCAGATCTCACCGAGCGCTCGCCAGAGCGCGTCGAACGTTCGGGCCTCGGCCTTGCGCAAGTGCGCCTTGATCTTGGCGAAGGCCTGTTCAATTGGATTAAGATCAGGCGAATAAGCAGGTAAAAACAGGAACCAGGCTCCGCGTTGCTTCAGACACTGCGCAGCCTTTTCGCTCTTGTGGACAGCCAGGTTGTCGAGGATCACCACATCGCCTTTGCGCAGCGTCGGCGCGAGCTGCGTCTCAATGTAAGCCTCGAACGCCAACCGGGTGATCGGGCCATCGATGATCCACGGCGCGCACAACTCGTTGCACCGTAGCCCAGCCAGAAAGGTATGGGTTTTCCAGTGTCCAAAGGGAGCGCTCATGCGCAGCCGCTGGCCCCGGCGAGAGCGTCCGCGCAGGCGGGTCATCTTGGTGTTGACGTACGTCTCGTCCAGGAACACCAGCCGGTGCGTCTCCTGGCGCATGCGCGGCTGGCGCTGGGCATGCCAGACCCGGCGCTCATCCCGCACATCGGCGCGTGCGCACTCCGCCGCCATCAGGCATTTTTTTATATGAGAAGCCGTGCCGGCACAGGAAGCGCGAGAGCATCGCGGGAGCCGCAACGATCCCATGCTCAGTCAGCAGCCTTGCGGCCAGCTCGGGCATGGTGATGGCCGGCTCGGCCTCGACCGTCTGGATCAAGAAGCTCTCATAGGGCACCAGCTTGCCGCGTCCGGGCGGACGGCCTTGCCGGGCCGGTGCCGGCGAGCCGAACCGCCGCTTCCGCTGCACCAGCTTGATGGCGAAACTCTCGCTGACGTCAAAGTGCTGGGCTGCCGCCCGGCAGGAATGACCTGCATCGACAAAGTCGGCGACGCGCACCCGCAGATCCAGGGAATAGCAATGACCCATAATCCACCTCCCGGTCCAGGCAGTGAATCACAGCTCGGCCTCGCACAGAAGCCAGGAGTCTCATTTCCGGTCCGAGGCTCTAGGATGCGGAACTGCCCCCGCATCCTGGGTCAGAAGGTTCCAAAATTACGTGCACTCAGTTCATGTATCCAGAGCACGACTCTTGAACCACAGAGCTGTCGAGTTGTGCAATAAAATCTAAAAGTAATCTGTTGCTGTTGAGGTATGTCGAAGCAACATAGTCCGAAAGTACAGAGTCTATTCGAGACTGTCCTCGGCAAGAACAGAATCTAGATTGAGTCTTGAGTGCCGGGGACGCGGCAACTTGACTGCGACTTGACTTACGGTTCCTGAGTGATCCGCCGGTTCCGACTCAGATTCCCAGTGGAAATCGCAATCAAGATTAATCGATTCTTGCAGATCGACTCCACGGTAACACCGAATCGGTTCATCTCTCAGGTGTTGCGAGAGAGTGGAGTTCACAACGTCCGAAAGCTTGAGTCACCAAAATCAACAGTGCTTCCGAGAGGTCCCTTGCCAGACGGACTTCCGGGAGATCGTTGTGTTGGTGATCAACGAGATCAGTGCCGGCACAAGAGAGCGCATTCGGTCTTATTGGGCCGCGATCATCCCGACCTCGCAACACTCTTCGAACAGGGGAAGACAACCGTGAACTAAGGCTAGAGCATCGGCTGTTCTGATTGAATCGGAGGCTATGCGGCGTGACGGCTTTGTGATTCCCTTATCTCGGCCCTCTTTAGAGGAGATGAGCGATGACCAAGTCCTACTCGCTGGATCTGCGGCAACGGGTGGTGCGCTTTGTTGAGGCGGGGCATTCCTGCCATGAGGCCGCGCGCCATTTTGAGGTGTCGGTCGCGTTTGTGGTGCGGCTCATGGCGGCGTATCGGGCCACCGGCAGCCTGGCGCCCAAACCAGAGGGCGGCTGGCGCTACTCCAAGCTCGACCCGCATCGCGAGTTTCTGATCCGTCGCGTCGCCGAGAGGAACGACATCACCATGCCCCAGCTCGCGGCCGAACTGCTGGCCTTGGGCACCAAGATCACGCCGGCGTCCATCGCGCGCTGGTACATCCGCCACGGCTATAGCGTCAAAAAAAACTTTGCGGGCCAGCGAACAAGAACGCTCCGACGTGCGCCAGGCCCGCGAGCATTGGCACACAAAACGCCAGCCGCGCATGCGCCAGGAGCCGCACCGGCTTGTGTTTCTCGATGAGACCGGCACATCCACCAAGATGACGCGCCTGCGCGGCCGCTGCCTCAAAGGGCAGCGTCTGTATGCAAGGGCACCATTCGGCCACTGGCTGACCCAGACCTTTGTCGCCGGGCTGCGCTACTGTGGTCTGACGGCGCCTTGGGTGATCGATGGGCCGATGACCCGTCAGATCTTTGAGACTTATGTGGAGACCCAGCTTGCTCCGACGCTGTCCAAGGGCGACGTGGTGATCCTCGACAACCTGCCGGCGCACAAGAGCGAGACGGCGGCGCAGTGTCTGAAGCAACGCGGCGCCTGGTTCCTGTTCCTGCCTGCTTATTCGCCCGATTTGAACCCAATTGAGCAACTCTTCGCCAAGATCAAAGCACATCTGCGCAAAGCCGAAGCCCGCACCTTTGACGCGCTCTGGCGGGCCATCGGGGACATCTGTGATGGGGTCGAAGCTGAGGAATGCCGCAACTACTTCACTGCCGCAGGTTATGGATTCGTCTGAACAGCCGATGCTCTAGGCAAAGCAAAAGGCCCACGAAGCTGGAAACTTCGAGGGCCTTTGGAGTCACCGAGGGACGGCGACCGGATTAGTTTGGCGACAATCCTTATGCCATCCCGACAAGCTGCGTGTCAAGAACATCGGTTTCGGTGAACACTCCTGCTTTGCCCTCAACATGGAGGGTACGATGCAACTCGCATCGTCTGGAGGCCGGCGGCTGAGACATTCCGCTCTGGCTGCGAGAATTTTTGTGCTCGAAACCGGGCGCACCGTCACACGCAAAGAACTCTCGGGGGTTGCACGGGATGCCGAAAGAGCGCTCCAACTGAGCGCCCCGCAACGTCTTGTCCTCGGTCAGCTCGTCGCATGCTGGGGCGAACACGCGATAGGACGACTTCTCGTCTGGCCGTCCAATCAGCGTCTGATGGCGACCACCGGATTATCAGAGCGAGCCATTCGCAATGCGATCCGGATGCTGATCGAGCGGCAACTAGTGATCCCCAAGGATTCGCCAAACGGAAAGCGTTATGCGATTCGCGATGCGGAGGGGGCTGTCGTCGATGCCTTTGGCTTCGATCTGAGCCCGCTCTACGTGCGTCGCGGCGAATGGACGGCGGCGCTCGCTGTGCAGAAGCAGCGCAAGGAACTCCTGAAACGCGCTTTCGATGAGATCACGATCTGCCGCCGCGCCACCGAAGAGGCTTTAAACGCGCTTGCGCAGCACTATCCAGCCATTGACCGCGCCGCCCTGGAAAGCCGCTTCAGCCTGTTGCGAGCCCGAACGCCAAAACGATCCGGAACCGACCTCCCCGCTGATCTTCTCCAGGCGTGGACCGAAATCAGACACCTCGCAGAAGATACCTTCTACCAGGCGGGCTGTGACGGCACGGCATGCCGACAGATAGAAGCAGAAAACGAATCTCCCAAGGAGACTTGTGACAAGAGCCACCGGACTGACTCTGAACCGGCCACCTCACACGGACTATCCTCGCGGCTGCTGCTCCCAGCCTTGATCGTTGAAGCCTGTCCTGTGATCGCCGATTGGGCCCAACCGATCAGAGACGCTGTCGACATCGTCGCGGCGGGGCGCTTTCTACGAGCCTCGTTGGGGGCACACCCGAGCGCCTGGACCGAGGCCGTCGCGGAGATCGGAGCCATCCATGCCGCCGTCGCAGTGATCTATGTCCTGCAACTCTATGACGACGATGCCTCGAGCGGCAGAAATAGCATCCGAAATGCGGGTGGTTACTTCCGGTCCATTGTTCGGCTGATCAAGGGCGGCCAACTCGACCTTGAGACCGCCCTACTTACCCTGCGGAGACGCAAGCTGGCTTGAGAATGCCTCGATTGCGGAGGGATGCCCAAGGCGAGAGAGGCCTCTCTCGCTGGTGAGGAGGCGAACTCATATGGCGGCTACCACCGGACACGGCACCCATGATGGGACGAAAAGGCTTCAGCGAGCGTTTCGACAAGTTATCGACATCATCCCGCACCATCATCACCTGCGAGGGCGATTTGAGGAGGAGTAAGTGACGACAGATCTTAAGGAAATTGACCGCCGAATTCTCCTAAAGAGCGCCGCGCTGGGCATCGGAGTCCTAGCCCTCCGGCCGGGAGCTGCATTCGCAGCCGGGCAAGCTGTGACCCTCGCTGATATCGGCGTCGGCGATCTTAATGGGGATTGGTCTGGCTACACGAATCCGACAGGGAACAAGGTCAATGTTGTCTCGATTGGCAACGGCCCGTCCGCCGTCCTGAACCAGCTGATCGCCGGGGGTGGCCGTCAGACGTACGACATCATCAACATCGTTGGCGGCATGCAGAAGCCGCTCGTTGAAAACAAGTTGATCCTGCCGCTTGATGTCAGCCGGCTGAAGAATTGGCAAAACAACGAGTACATCGCCTCATACTTCAAGTCAGGCTCCAAAGGGTTCGACTTCATCGGGTACGAGGGTAAGGTGTACGGTGTTCCGACGGTTCTTCAGGGAGATTCCTTCGCATATCTTCCAGAGAAGACGGGCGGCGATTTGAATTCCTATGGGGCCCTTTTTGACCCGAAGTTCCGTGGGTATGTCGCGATTGAAGATAACTACACGACCGCGGGCCAAAAGGCGGCTCTCTATCTAAAATCCGCTGGCTTGACCGATATCAAAGATCCTTCGGACATGACCAAGGAGGAGATCAAGAAGGTGGTCGACTTCCTGACCCAAAAGAAGAAGGAAGGGCAGTTCCGCGTTGTCTGGTCCAGCTTTGAACAGGCGGTCAACCTCCTCGTGAACCAGGAAGTTTACGTAATGGACTGCTGGGAGCCGATGGTATTCGCTGCCAAGGCCAAGGGTGTTAACGCTGTCTATGCCACACCAAAAGAAGGCTATCTGCTCTGGGCGATGGCCGCCTATCTCGTTGCCGGCAACCGCTCCCCCGAGAGGCTTGAGGCTTCCTATCAGCTCCTCGATTACATGCTGAGTCCTGAGTACGGCGCGATGATCACAAACCTGCGGGGCTACATGACGCACCCCGAGGCCCCCGAGTTCGCCTCAAAATCTGGAAAGTTCGATCCGGCGACTGCAAAGAAGATTGCTGACATTGACGCTGGTGTGAAAACGAAATTCCAATCCGGTGGTACGTGGCAAGCCCGCTGGCCAACGAACATTGAGACCTACGAGGAGGAGTGGCAGCGCTTTAAGGCTGCGTAACAATCCTCCTGATCCAAAATGAGCATTGTTGTTAAGCGTCGGGATCTGGGGACAATGGCTCTGCTCGGAGGGCCTGTCCTCCTGTGTGCCCTCGCGATTGTGGTCCCACTAGTACTGACGCTGATCATCAGCTTCTGGGAGCGCCAGATGATCGGGATGAGACCGGGCTTCAGTCTGGCCTCATACGCTCTCTTCTTCGAAGGGGCGCGGTTCTCTGTCTTAAAGCGAAGCTTCTGGGTCGCGGCAAGCTCGACCGTTCTCATGCTGTCGATCGCCTACCTTGTCGCTTACTTGATCACATTCAAGCTCCCTCCGAACCGGACCCGGATCTTTCTCTTTCTTCTCTCGGTTCCGTTTCTCGTGAACTATGTCATTAGGACCTTCGCCTGGGCCTATCTTCTTGGGCGAACCGGACCTGTCAATCAGCTCCTGCAATGGACGGGACTCAAAAGCCAACCGGTTGATTGGCTGCTGTTCAGTGACTTCGCTGTTTATCTAGGGCTGATCGCAGCGTACATGCCCTTTATGGTCTATCCCATCTGGCTGTCGCTGAGTGCAATTGACCGGCGACTCATCGAGGCGAGCTGGATGTTGGGTGAGCCTCCCCTTGGCACCTTCCTGAGGGTAATCTTGCCTCTCTCTTTACCTGGTGTCTTTGCCGCCGCTATTTTTGGTTTTGTGGGAGCGTTTGGCGAGGTTGCTGTCTCGCAAATCCTTGGCGGCGTCGGCTACCAACTCATGGGCAACGCAATCACGAGTTCACTGGACGTTTTGAACTATCCAATGGCAGCCGCCATGTCGACCGTTGTGGTCGGCTGCATGTTGGTCCTGCTTCTACTCTGGCTGCGGTTGTTCGATCTGCGGCTCTTCCTTGGCAAAATGCTGGGGCGGTAACGATGAAGCCCCAGACCAACATTCTCGTCTGGCTTTGCCTCGCAGCTATTCTGGCCTTTCTGTATGCTCCGCTTCTGCCACCACTGCTCTTAGCGATCCAGGATCCAGCCACTGGAAAGGCGACCTTTCAGAACTTCGCGACAATCCATTCTGATCCCACGCTTGTCGGAGCGTTGATAAACTCCATCGTTCTCGCTGCAATTGTCGGGGTGGCTGCCCCGCTGTTGGGGCTAGCCGCAGCCCAAGCCGTTCGAAGCTTCGGAGTACCACGCTTTATTGTCACAGTAATCCTGCTGCCGCTCTTCATTCCTGGCGTCAGCATGGGGGTCTCCACCAGCCTCTTCTTCAATCTCACTGGGATTGATCCCTCCCTTCTGACAATGGCTACGGTCCAGACCCTTTGGGCGCTTCCATTTGCCTTCCTAATTATTCTGACCGTGATGTCAGGCTTCGATACGCTGTACCTAGAGGCCGCCTATACGTGCGGGGCGAATCGCGCGCAGGCATTTTGGGAGATTGAGCTTCCTCAGATTGCCTCGGGAATAAGTGGAGCGGCAACCTTCTCGATCATTCTATCGTTCAACGAAACGGTTCGCACCGCAGTCGTGCAGGGGGGCAATAACACGGTTCAGACTTTCATCTGGTCACGGTATCAGCAGGTCGGTCTCACCCCGAACATGTACGCTCTCATGAGCATCATCATCGCCGTCACGCTATTGCTTATCGTGGTGCTCGTGGCACTGGGACGCAAACGGCAACCCGCAATCTAGTCCAATGGGAAGCAGACCATGCCAGAGATTCTACTGACCGGTTTTCAGCCTTATGGCGGGCGCCAGCTCAATCCCTCCGCTGAAATCGTCCGGGCTCTCGACGGAACCAAGATCGGCGGCTGCTTGGTCCGGGGCATGCTGCTTCCGGTTTCTTTCCAGGCTGCCAAACAGCCGCTGGATGATGCGATTGCGGAACATCATCCGGCCGTAGTGGTCTCCACGGGGCTCTGGCCAGGCGAGCCGGTCATCCGGCTCGAACGGGTTGCGGTCAATCGCGCCAGCTTTGAGATGCCTGACAACGATGGGCAGCGCCCGCTCGACGAGAATGTCGATTCGGAGGGACCTGTCGCCCGAGCCGTAACGCTTCCCGTCGGAACGATTATTCCTGCGCTTCGTGAGAAAGGGATCCCGGCCAGAACATCGGATACCGCCGGCACATTCCTCTGCAACACGACCTTATACCGGGCTCTCGGCGCCTGCGAGCGGATCGGAACTGGCGCGCGCTGCGGGTTCGTCCACCTGCCTTATCTCCCGCAACAGGTCGCCGCACTTCTCGATGATCTCAGCAGTGAGGGGCGCCTTGAGCTTCATCAACGAGCTGATTTGGCGTCAATGTGCTTCGACATGATGCTTGATGCGGTTAGCACTACCCTCGCCCTCTCACTCGACCCGGACTGACTACCCAAGCAGGACGCAATGGCATCTTCTTCTCTTCTCCATGTTCGTGCCGTTTGGAAAAAGTTCGGCGAGCGGATCACAGCTGCAGGAGTCGATCTTCAAATCGGGAATGGTGAGTTCTTCACGATGCTTGGACCAAGTGGATCCGGCAAGTCCACCGTCCTCCGAATGATTGCAGGTCTGGAGCAGCCTGACAGTGGTCGCATCCTGATCAGCGGGCAGGATGTCACGGACCTACCGCCTTGGCGGCGAGAGCTTGGAATGGTGTTCCAGCAATACGCCAACTTCCCCCATATGACGGTAGCCCAGAATATCGGCTACGGCCTTAGGCGCAGGAACCTCGACCGCGATGCGGTACGCAAACGGGTCGCCGAGTTGCTTGAGCTCGTGAGCTTGCCCGGTTTCGAGGGGCGTCCGGTAACGCGCCTCTCAGGAGGTGAGCAGCAGCGTGTCGCTATAGCGCGTGCCCTTGCACCTCGGCCTCGACTGCTCCTGCTCGATGAGCCGCTCTCAGCTCTTGATGAGAAGATCCGCCGTGAGATGCAAGCTCAATTGAAGGACATTCAGAGGGCAACCGGGACAACCTTTGTCTATGTGACCCACGATCAGGAAGAAGCCTTGACGATGAGTGACAGGGTGGCAGTGCTCAACTGGGGCCACCTTGTTCAGATAGACGAACCACATGCACTCTTCCGCCGGCCAAAAACGAAGTTCGTTGCCGGCTTCTTTCGGGGCAGCAATGTTGTTGAGGGACGTTTTGCTGGCCGCAGTGGGACTGACGTTTTTGAATGCTCCTCATTCCGGGCTGTGCTTCCGAACCTATTAGCACAGCCCGCCAATCCGCCTGCAGTTGCAATCCGAGGAGAGGATATCCGCATCAACAGTCAACCCAATCCCGACGACATTACGTTCAATGCTACTCTGGAACGGATGACCTACCGGGGTGTCTATACGGATTATCAGCTGAGACTGGCTGACGGCCAGGTTATTACGGCGTCGACGACATCGGGACAGGAGATCCCGGTCGGGCAAGCCGTCCATGTGGCGGTACGAGCCGAGGCAATCGTCCCCCTCCACGCTGAGCCAACCTAAGCTCCGGCTCAACATGCCTAGTAGTTTACGACCTGGATAGCGGATGGGTGAGGGGATTGGCCTGCCCCTGCTGGGCTACCCGGGTGTGATGTTAATTCAGGGTTCGTTTGAACCGGGGCGAACTAAACGGCGATAGGTATAATCCGGGCCGAGTTGTGTGGAAGATCTCAAGTCAAAGCCCGCCAGACCACAACGAGGTCCAGCGGGCTCTTGTGCTTAAATGGGGCGTGCGGCTGTCGGCTTTGGGTGTTCAAGGAAGAAGCGCATCATCTCACGGCTGGCATTAGGCCCCTTCGGTTCAGTGTACGAGCCAGCCGGACTTCCGCCGGACCAGGCATGACCCGCCCCGTGGAGAACCCAATGCTCAAGCATCGGGTGTCCACTGTCATCGCACGCGACCGTGCAGGTATAGCTTATCCCGCCTGTAGCCTGACCGCGGCTGACCTTTGTCTGGAAATCCGAGCCCGCCTTCGACTGAGCAATGACCTGGTCCCCATTGACAGGGTTTACCGTCGTGTCGCGATCGCCATGAAACACGATGGTCGGCACGAGCTGCTTCGCCCCACCATGATGGGGTGCCCCGCCCTGCCGCATGGCGGCGAACGCCGAGGGCATGTCACGCGCGGCCCCGCACGCCAACCCTGAGTGGACGCCCACGGCCGCATACAGGTCCGGATATGCCGAGCCCATGATCGCCGCGGCTGCCCCACCGGCTGAGAGCCCAGCCACATAGACGCGTCCTGGCTCGACGGAGAAGTCACGCATGATCTGACGGGTGATGCCAGCGATCAGCGAGGGCTCACCCCGATCCCGTTGCTGATCGGCTGCGTTGAACCAGTTCCAGCACTTCGAGACATTGGCGGACTGGACCTGCGCCGGGTAGGCCACAAGAAACGTCTGCTCCTCGGCCAACTCGTTCATCTGGGTGCCGGCTGCAAAATCGTCTGGCGATTGTGTACAGCCGTGCAGCATCACCACGAGCGGCACAGGCTGACCTGTGTAGCCGCTTGGGATGTAAAGCTTGTAAGCTCTGCTTCCCGCCTCGTTGGCAAAGGTTTGTTCTTCGAAGCGCGCTCCCTCTGGCAGCGGGGCCGGTGCACGTATTGGCACGCGTCCGACCAGCCCGTCGAGACCAGGCATCAGGCCAGGTTGGCTCATTCGGTCGAGGAAGACGCGCAGTGCCTCCGGTACCTCTGCCTGGTCCAAGCCTCCGGTGGGACCGTTGAAAGCGTTGGGCGTGGGGTTTGGGAAGGTGAACTTCGGCGGGGTCCATGCCACTCCTCCGGACCGATGGCGGCATCATATCGATGATCCGCGCGGCAGGCCTCCCTAGGCGCTTGCCTGCGTCTTTATCGTTATCGTCCGCAGCGGGTGACGGATGGGCAGATGAAGGCATTCCCTGAAGGAGTGCCATGGCTTCTGCGAGCCGACCTTCACGGGTCAGGCGGGTTGCCTCGAGCATGTTGATGTTTGGATTTGCGTTCATGGTTTCAGTCCTGTTGTTGGACAAAGCGGGGCTATCCCTTCCTCGCGGGAAGGGTTGGGCAGGTTCTACTGTGCGGCGGGTGCTAGCGGATGGTCAGCGAATGCGGTCCTTCAGCGCCTCTTTGACAGCGGGACTGGCGTGCAAGGCGCCAAGGACGTGAAGGGACGCGATCGTCTGCTGCGCCAGCTCAGGCGTGACATCGTTGGCAATGCTGGCGAGACCGAGAACCTGGATGTGCAGCACTTCTTCGGCCGCTTGGGCGGCTTCGAGATCTTGTCGGCTGTAGTGACGCAGGCCGAGGTCGAGCCGGTGTCGTTCGACCGATTTCTTGACGGCATCGTTGTGCCGATCAAGCTGGTTTCGAATGGCTGTCCGGATGAAATCGGTCCGATTGGAGTAGAAGCCCTCCTGCACGAGCAGATCGATATGGCCCAAGTCGACATAGCCAAGGTTGATCGTGATCTTCTCGCTATCCGATGCCTTAGGCCGAAGTTCGTGCAAATTGCTCGCCATGTGGCCATCCCTCAACCATCTGTATGGATGGTAAATAGACGGTGCGGCAGGCGAGTTCAAGACCTGCCGATAATCTTTCGCTGAACCCGATCCGCTTCCTCGCGTCTATATCACTCGTCAGGCTCCTGAGCGGGAGCCGGGCCTGGCGTGAGATCTGATGGGGAGACTGCAATGCCCACCGTTCAGCACATCTACTGCAGCGCCATCATCAGCAAGAAGATGTGTGACGCGCTCACAAGCTACGTCTTCTCGATCAGTGCCGCTAAAGGCGGCGTGGACGAGTTCGTAGTCTATCTGGTGACTGGTGGCGGTAACCCGAGCTCCGGAATGGAGCTCTACAATTTCTTCAAAGCAAGGCCCGAGCGAACGACCATCTACAATATGTCGAGCGTCGACTCGGCGGGTGTGCTGTTCTTCCTTGGTTTCCAGACGCGGTACGGCGTTCCCGCTTCCAGCTTCATGGTGCACCAGACCAAGTTCTCGAAGGCTCCCCTGCCCGAATGGTACAGCTACTCCGATCTGAAGAAGTCCGAATTGGAGCTGCTTGCGGTGGACCAGAAGACCCACCGTGTTATCGCCTCTGAGACAGCCTCGAAGGCTGAGGCGCCTCTCTCGGTTGAAGACGTGGAGACTGCCGCGACCCGCACGACCATCTATTTTGCCGAGGATGCTCTGCGGCACGGCTTTATCGAGGGCATCGTCACGCCGACGATGCCGATCCAGGATGTGTTCTATCTGACGGATCAGTATCTCGCCGGGCTACCGGATTGAACAGCGCTCAGCTTGACCTGCTAAAGAACAACGCGCGGCTGATCGCGAACCTCTTCTCCAAGTTTCTGTGCGGCTCGTTCTACCGCACTGGCGACTGCGTCGGGAGCCAGGTGATGGACCATGTGACCAAGTCCTGGAAGGGCGATGAACTCGCTCTGCGGCAGCTCCCGATGCAGGCGCTCCGATTGACGGCCCACATCCGCAATCTGATCGTCGGCACCTGTGATGATCGTGATCGGCATCCGCAGCTCCCGGTAGTGGTGCTGCAGCTCCATCACTGAGGGTGTCATGAGGGCTGCGTCCTCAGCCGCGGCGCGTAGCTGCGACGGACGCAGCATCATTTCCTTGGGGAACTGCCTCTCAAACCGCTCTGGCACCACCGCTTGTGCAAACATTTGTTTGATCAGGCCCGGCAAGATGGCCCGGGCGACCAGAGGAGAGATGGTGTGGCGCATCGCATCGCCGATCACTGGAACAGCCGGTGGCGAGAACAGGAACATGTCGGCCCGCAGGGTTAGGCAGTAGTAGCCCGAGGCAAGCACAAGGCTGCGAACAAGCGAGGGGGATTCAAGGGCAAGGGCTACCGCGGCCAGGGTGCCCCAGGAGTGGCCCAAGACGACTGCATGCCCGACGCCGAGTTGCCCCAATGCACGCTGGAAGAGCTTCGCATGGGCTCGTGGTGTCCAGAGCTGGCGGGGCCTGCTGCTATAGCCGTACCCAGGTCGGTCGAACACGATCACCCTGTAGCGGGACGCCAGACGATCCACGAGGCCGCTGACGGTAAAGTCCTGGATCATGGTGCCGTTGCCGTGGATCAGCACGACAGGTTCGCCCTCGCCGCGCTCGATATAGTGCACACGCACGCCATCAACATTGAGGAACCGGCCTGTTGGCGGCGTCTTGCGTTCGGCAGCTTCAGCTCTCTGCCAGTTGTACAGAACAGCGGCGCCCAGTGCTGCGGCCGAGCCTGCCAGAACCGGCGCAAGCCAACGCCAGCGACTTGGGTGAGAGGCCTGCCTGGTACGGGACGTCCCGCCCGACTTCGCAGTCGTACGACGGTGACGATGGGTATTGGCCCGCTGTGGCTCGGCAGAATGAAGGGCCGCACCGTCTGGGTCGGGCGGGCTCGTCTCGGCTTTTGTCTCCGTGCGGGACCTGCATGCTCTCCATGTGGGCTGATCGTGGAGAACGCCCAAGAGTCCAGTCGGTTGCTGCAGCGCACTAATGCAAGGCAGAAGCCCTTTCCTAACAAGCTCCCAGACGGCTCACGGCCCTCTTGATCACAGATCGCTTCAGAGCGCCTTATCCAGCGGTCTGCTCCTCGTCTTCGTCAGAAAGGAGATCGTCGAGCATGTCAGCAAGATCCACCACCTGATCGGACGAGGCGCGATAAACCGCAGTGTCGCCGGACTGATCCTCGATCCGGATGCGATACTCTCCATCAACATGTGTGACGGCAATGCGGGCAAGGGTCTTCATGATAGGAAATTGGGCCATGCGTATCTCCGTAGCATAGCGAGAACACCCGTGCACCCGCGAATGATCCACTCTGAGCGAGCGGATGGACAGTGGGTGGCGCTGGCCCAAGGACGAGAGCTCCACCAAGGCTGTTAGCGACTGCGCGTTGCGACGTATACGGTGTTCGTCACCTCGCCATCGTTCCGCAGGTTGTCGAAGGCGATGATGTGGGCCGCGCTGGTGGCAAACACCTCACGAAGGGCCTGTTGAAACTCATCATCAGGAGGATCGTTCGACCACAGGGCAAAGACGCCATCGGGATGAAGGTGCGCCCCAAGACGTGTCAGGCCACCGACTGTGTAGAGTGCTGCATGGCTCGGATGCAGGACGTTCTTCGGTGAGTGGTCGATATCGACCAGGATCGCGTGGTAGCGGCGTCCTGGATGCTCAGCATCGAAGCCCGCCTCTGAAGTGGCCCCGGTAAAAAAGTCGCCAAGAACCAGCCGGCACCGTGGATCGGAGGTTAGCTCGGCTCCGAGCGGCAACAGGCCCTGCTGGTGCCATTCGATCACTTCCGCAATGGCGTCGACCACCAGGAGCGAGCCCACCTGTGCATGCTCCAGCACGGCTCGTGCGGTGTAACCGAGGCCAAGGCCACCGACGATCACATCGAGGGACGTTCCGGGCAGGGCTGCGAGCCCGAGTTGTGCAAGGGCGATCTCGGATGCGGTGAACAGGCTTGACATCAGGAACTCGTCACCGAGCTTGATCTCGTAGATGTCACCTCCACTCAAGAGATCACGCCGGCGCCGAAGGCTGAGTGCTCCCATGGGAGTGGGACGGTAATCAAGCTCCTCAAAGAGGGCACTCATGGTATGCTCCGCATTGGCTGGTCATTGTGGCTCCATCGCAGCATCCGCGATAGCCGAGTTGTCGTGACGTCGACGGCTTCCGCCCTCCAAACCCATTCAGCTCCCTCAAAATTGGGCAGGCCGACGCAACTTATCCGGTGCAGCTCGGCGCCTGAGTGTTTGAGCAATGTCAGCTGGTGGCTGCGCCCAAGATAGAGCCGATAAGTAGTGAAGTGATTTCTTTCACCGCACTACAGAGTTGCAGCCACGAAGTATGGCTGGGAATGATAATTTTTCTGCAGGTGATGGGTAGTTTCAGCTAGTACTTGCTATTGTTCATGCAATTGTCTATAGAATGTTTATCGGATTTTGGCCGGACAATCGGGTCGTTTCGCTTTTGGTTCTGCCAGGCGCACGTTCGGAATTTCTCACCATTACATCGACGAACCGAGTTCAGGCCGCGCATTTGCGAGCCTTTGCTCATGTGCATCTGCAACAATCGCGAAAGGCTACCCCAATGGTTATGGGCACTGTAAAATTCTACAACGACATGAAGGGCTTCGGCTTCATTCAGCCGAACGATGGCAGCAAGGACGTCTTTGTCCATGCGACCGCGCTTGAGCGCGCCGGAATGCGGAACCTTGTTGAAGGCCAAAAGGTCTCCTTCGATACGGCCGAAGACCGCCGCTCCGGCAAGATCGCCGTCAATAACATCGAGAACGCGTGATCGTAATCACTGGCTCAGACCAGAATCTGGGCCGCTAAGCCTCGAAGCCGCTCCCACGTGGGGCGGCTTTTTCGTTTGTACCGGCTAACGACCAGCAGCGGCTACCTGCTCTGCTCGATAACGATTAAGCCCAGGAGGAATGAATGTCCCATAAGTATCAGGTTCATCAGTTGGTCCGCATCACCCATCCGCGTATCTCGGACAAGCGCGCAAGTGCCAGCGGCATCTACGAGGTGACGCGCCTCATGCCGGCGGACCAGACGGGTGAAGTATCGTACCGCATCAAATCGTCCGGCTTCGGCGAGCATGCCGTGCGCGAAAGCGAGATCGCGGCCAAGGCTTCCGTCATTTGACCAGCGGCGACGCATTCTTTCAGGGATCGCAGATCTACGATCCGGTCGCGCTACTCAGGCAGGATGACGAGATCTTGTATGTCGCTCGCGTTGGCAGAAAGGCGTCACGGCAGCTCATGATCCTCACGCCCACGGGCGAGCCCGCTTGGCCGCACGAGCCGCTCGGCAGCCTCTCGGACGTGGGATGGGCGCTTCGGGCACATGCGTGGCACCTCGTGCCGCCCGAGCCTGTCGGCCAGGATGCCCAGCCGGCCAAGACGCTGGCACGACTTCTGGCCGAGAGAGCGTAAGCGACAAAGCAGAGGAAAGCCCGTCATGGTTGATCAACCGACCAATCTCGATACCCATCGCGGCATGGCAGCCCAGAAGGCAACCGACCTTCGCGGTCCGAGGTCGAAGCAGATCAGGAAGCGCTGCGCACGAGACAGGCGGAACTCGAAGGCCTGCTGGCAGCCGCACCTGCCGCCGATTGGCCGGAAGTGGTCGAGAAGGCACGCTATCTGCTCGGCCTCTTGGCGCAGAGTCTGGATGCAAGCGATCTACGCCGCCGCAAGCTGATCGACCGCGTAATGGCCGACTTCGATCATCTGCTCGACAACACGACCCACGACTGAGATGATCTTTCGCACGACCTCAGCGACAACGGAGGCTACCCATGGCCAAAGGCGAACAACGCGGCAACCGCGAGGCAAAGAAGCCTAAGAAGGACAAGCCGAAGGACGCAATCCTGACATCACCCTTCGCGAATCAGGGCAAGGGCAGCACACCTGCGAAACCAACCGGCGGCAAGCGATAGCGTCTTCACGCATCACCTGCTGAAGGAACCCTATTCAACACGCGGAACTTGTTGGGATCAGGTCTCGTCGCGGGCATCGGCTTCATGGGTAGGGGTGCCATCATTAGGCAATCAGGTGCTGTGCAAGGGACTGCCACAGCCGCAAGTCTATGGGCGAGTGGCGCGGTCGGAGCTGCGATAAGGCTCCGAAGCTATGATGTTGCCAACGTGATTGCCCACTTCACCATCTTCGCCTTCCGTGGTCTGTCTCCGATCAAACATCAAAACCAGCGTGGGGATGACATTGGCCCTTCACCGAGTGTTCAATGAGCTGCGTATAGCGGGGCTGATACCACTCACGGATGCACTCATTGTCAACCCGAACGACAAGGTCGAAGTAGCAGAGGCTATTCAGCACGCGTTGCACATGAGCGGGGAGGAGCGGGTCGCGCGCTGGGAGGCAATGTCCAAAGTTCTTTGGAGCTCCGATGTCTCACGGTGGGCGGCGGCATTTATCACGGATCTGGCCGCTAACAAGGCAGGTAGGGCCCGCAGCGGATTGGAGCTCGCTAAGAAAAGAGAATGATGATTGCTAGAGCATCGGCTGTTCTGATTGAATCGGAGGCTATGCGGCGTGACGGCTTTGTGATTCCCTTATCTCGGCCCTCTTTAGAGGAGATGAGCGATGACCAAGTCCTACTCGCTGGATCTGCGGCAACGGGTGGTGCGCTTTGTTGAGGCGGGGCATTCCTGCCATGAGGCCGCGCGCCATTTTGAGGTGTCGGTCGCGTTTGTGGTGCGGCTCATGGCGGCGTATCGGGCCACCGGCAGCCTGGCGCCCAAACCAGAGGGCGGCTGGCGCTACTCCAAGCTCGACCCGCATCGCGAGTTTCTGATCCGTCGCGTCGCCGAGAGGAACGACATCACCATGCCCCAGCTCGCGGCCGAACTGCTGGCCTTGGGCACCAAGATCACGCCGGCGTCCATCGCGCGCTGGTACATCCGCCACGGCTATAGCGTCAAAAAAAACTTTGCGGGCCAGCGAACAAGAACGCTCCGACGTGCGCCAGGCCCGCGAGCATTGGCACACAAAACGCCAGCCGCGCATGCGCCAGGAGCCGCACCGGCTCGTGTTTCTCGATGAGACCGGCACATCCACCAAGATGACGCGCCTGCGCGGCCGCTGCCTCAAAGGGCAGCGTCTGTATGCAAGGGCACCATTCGGCCACTGGCTGACCCAGACCTTTGTCGCCGGGCTGCGCTACTGTGGTCTGACGGCGCCTTGGGTGATCGA
Source organism: Microvirga ossetica (assembly GCF_002741015.1). Taxonomy (NCBI): domain Bacteria; kingdom Pseudomonadati; phylum Pseudomonadota; class Alphaproteobacteria; order Hyphomicrobiales; family Methylobacteriaceae; genus Microvirga; species Microvirga ossetica. Next base: position 160,119 of record NZ_CP016620.1, read on the forward strand.
TGGGCCGATGACCCGTCAGATCTTTGAGACTTATGTGGAGACCCAGCTTGCTCCGACCTTGTCCAAGGGCGACGTGGTGATCCTCGACAACCTGCCGGCGCACAAGAGCGAGACGGCGGCGCAGTGTCTGAAGCAACGCGGCGCCTGGTTCCTGTTCCTGCCTGCTTATTCGCCCGATTTGAACCCAATTGAGCAACTCTTCGCCAAGATCAAAGCACATCTGCGCAAAGCCGAAGCCCGCACCTTTGACGCGCTCTGGCGGGCCATCGGGGACATCTGTGATGGGGTCGAAGCTGAGGAATGCCGCAACTACTTCACTGCCGCAGGTTATGGATTCGTCTGAACAGCCGATGCTCTAGGAGCCGAACAAAGAGCATCGTCGGATCTGTTGCATTCTTTCTTCCCGCCGCGGGGCTATGGCGTGCGCCGCCCACAGCGCTTCGGTGCTGACCTTTACGACACCACCCGCAATAAAACCGCTGAAGATCCGGTGTCTCCCTCAGCCGTGTGTTGACAAATACCGCTGCCCGCCTGGGCTTACGCAGCAAGATATCCAAAGAGCAGATCCTCAGCCTCAGAACGATTGCGACTTTCGCATTACAGCCTCTGCGTTGGGTCCAATGCGGCCTGACGTCTTTGATAGTAATCAATATCGCGCGTAGGTGAGCAGCCTTTCCAGTCGTTCAGCGCCTCTTGCTTCGACCCGCAGTAACACTGCCGCCACGCGGCCCGCTGCGGCACGACGTGTTGTTGTTGCTTTCCTCTACCAGCTTGCGCCAACGGGTCAGACGCTCCGGGTCCAGCGCGCCTGCGGCTGCGGCTCCTTGAACGGCGCAACCGGGTTCATGGGCGTGGGTGCAGTCGCTGAACCGGCAGAGAGGGGCAAGCTCGGTGATTTCAGCGAACAGGGTCTCAATACCAAAAGCCGCATCGCTGACGCGGAGCGTGCGCATTCCGGGCGTGTCGATCACCCATCCGCCGCCGGCTATGGCGTGAAGCGAGCGCGAGGTCGTGGTGTGGCGTCCTTTGGCATCGTGTTCGCGAATGCCCCCGGTTTGCTGGGCCAGCTCCTGCGTCGGGCCTGCCAGTGTGTTCACCAGCGTCGATTTGCCGACACCGGAGGAACCGACCAGCGCCACTGTCTGCCCCACACGGCACCACGGGGCCAAAGCAGCTGCGGCATCCCTGGATCGGGGGTTTAAGATCACGACGGCCAGCCCGCGTTGCAGCGCCATGGCCTGCTGTTCATACGCCCGCGCATCCGCCACGGTGTCAGCCTTGGTCAGCAGGATCACCGGGGTGGTCCCAGCCTCGTTCGCCAGCGCCAGATAGCGTTCCAGCCGGGCGGGGTTGAAATCAGCATTGCATGAGGTGACGATGAACAGCGTATCGACGTTGGCGCCAGCGAGCTGCGGAGTCTTGCTGTCACGGTCAGCACCCGCTCGCCATGCTCATCTCTAACCTCAACCATGATCTCGGGGGCATGACCCTTCGGCAACCGGTCCCGTCCGAGCTCAGCCGCGCTGTTAGCAGCCTCAGCGGCGGCTTCGTCCAGGTTGACGAACTCAAGGCCATCGTCATCGCGGGTGAAGCTGTCGCCTTCCCGCATGTCAAAATAGAAGCGTGGCACTGTTCCCTCCTGATGGGTGTCTACAAACTCATCAGGAGGCTGGTTGTTCGTAGTTCCGTAAACAGCCTTCCGCGAAATTCTCGGCCCTAAAACGCCGAAAGCCCCGGATCTCTCCAGGGCTTAGGCTGTGGGCGGTACCTTACACCCGACTTGCACCGGGTCAGATCCCTCTCTCCACGCAGGCCGTCACCATGCGCCTGTCTTTAGCCGGCGTCAATTCACGCCCGCGCGACTATGGCCAAGGTGGTCAAACCTTTCGGAATTGCGCAGCGGCTTTCCCGTGTGTGCCTGTGACCGACCGAGAGTGCGCATGAAAAAGGGCCGCGCCCAGCCTTGTGAAGATGTTCGCGACCCTTGAACCGTAGTTGCCCCTACGGGTAACAGTCCTATACTTATATTCAACTGGGTGCGCAATAAGCTAAACACCTAATTCTGCGCTGTGTGGCTTCAGAATATCGCACTTAAGTCTAATATAGAACAATGACGGGGCCTGCGATGTATGAGCAAGTCGCTCTCACGGGATTTGTTTGTTTGCCCATTCGGATCCGAAAACTTAAAGTGCGCTCTTCGGAGAGGCGCTTTTTCTTTGTATTTCGAAGATCGGCATTGTCATCGGGTTATTCGGCTGCCGACACACGGGCAAGTTCTTCCCGGATCACCCGAGCCATGTTCAACCCGATCCCGGGAAGTCGTTCGAGCCGATCCGCAGCAGCGGTGAGCTGAACGATGGTCATGATGCCTTCATTGTGCAGACTGTTCCAAGCGACAAGTGGCAGACGAAGGCCTCTGATGGGACCTTCCCAGCGCTCGTTGTACTGGTTCGGCATGGGCTCGACCTCCTGCTCGTCTCTCATCGGCGGAAGCACACAGATCCGTCAGTCACCGATGCTTCGATCAGCCCTGCCAGTAAAGGAGGCAACCGCTTGGGGATCATTCTGTTCAGTCTGCCCTCAGATAGCGTCCCACTCCGTCAAAGGGATTTTACGCGCAATTCGTAGCTCTGTGTCAGGTGCTTGCTGTTGAGCCTTGGGATGGGGTTTCCACGACCAGCGACAGCGTAGCCCGCCAGACGATCTCTCCAGCCGTGTTCTTGACATCGACGGTAAAGTCGCGCCGGTCCCCGACCGGCAATTTGTCCCATATGACGTCGCGGAGAGCTTTCCTGGCCTCGTCCTTGGCCGCGTCAAGATCGTCCAGGTCCACGCCTTGACGGTCGGGGGCAAAGTCCTCGCCGTCATGAATGTCGAAGAAAAAGCGAGGCATGGGCGCTCCGGCGCTTGAGAACAATGGCCGTTAACGCCGTTGGGCTCGCTGCCTGTTCCAAAAGGGACTGTCTCTCAGGCCGCCCATGTTCCCAGAGCGCTGATCACCTGAGCCATCCTGTAGGCTTTCGAGATAATGATCCCTCCGGGGACAGGCTGCATCTGCTCCGCATACCCTGTCACATACAGGACGGGTAGATCGGGGAAGCGCTCGCGAAAGGCCCGAGCCACCGCCCAGCCATTGGCTCCCGGCAGGCGAATGTCGGTCAGCAGCGCATCGACCGTAATCCCAGCTTGCAGGAGTTCCAGAGCCTGCCCGCCGCTGGCCGCCTCGGTGACCTCGAACCCGGCATCTTCCAATCCTGCCACAGCCATCTCACGAACAAAGGGATCGTCTTCGACTACCAGAATTTTCATGCTGCTCCTGCCCGATGGCCTGCATACATGGTCAGCCAGGTCCCCTCATCAACCCTATCCGATTCCATAAGGACACTTCGGCGGAATTTGTGGCTCGTGTACGTGAGCCCGCGTACGATCGGTGCCGTGCCAGACCTACGCCAAGAACCGCTGCTGGAGCTTCTTGGGAAGAACCACAGTCGAAGGCACATCGTCGAGCAGCGCCGAACAGGAATATTGCCTTCCGAACCTAGCCTCGTGGTGCGGGCTTCAAGGCCTCAGGGGAAGCATGCTAGTGGTCGTGCTGGCCTTGGCCGAGCAGGAGGACAAAGCACAGTGTCGTCTGAACAATCGACTCCTCCAGTGTGGGAGCCAAAAAACTTACGCCGCGCCATTGACGCGGCCGGGGTCGCCCTGTGGTCGTGGAACGTCGATACCGACAGGCTCACCATGGACCAGCGCGCGTATGACCTGTGGGGTGTGCTCAGAAGCGAAGAAGGTGTGACCTTTGAGGACCTGTCATCGCATATCCATCCAGCCGATCGTGACAGGGTGAGGGCCGCTTTCGCGGCGACGCGCGGGGTTTTGGGCGCGTATGAGATCGACTTTCGGATCATGGTCGGGGACGAAGTCCGGTGGGTCTCCGCTCGGGGTCAAGGAGACGATGTCGGCATGGTCGACCGGATCATGTTCGGCATCTTCATCGACGTGACCGGTCGCAAGCAGGCCGAGGAAGGCCACGAGTTGCTGGCAGGTGAAATGAGCCACCGGGTCAAGAACCTGTTGGCCATTGCAGCGGGCCTCACCGCGATGACCTCCCGCTCGGCGGCGACGACGGCCGACATGGCACGGGACCTCACGCACCGGCTCACGGCTCTGGGGCGCGCCCACGACCTCGTCCGTCCGCTTCCGGGCCAGGAGGGAACGGCGGCGCTTCTCGGCGACCTGTTTGCTGTCCTGCTCGCACCCTACGATGACATGGGAGCCTTCAGCGGACGCATTCGCGTCTCGGTGCCGAGGATGGGTGTCGGAGAGGCAGCGGCGACGACGCTGGCCCTGGTCACCCACGAGTTGGCGACCAACTCACTCAAGTATGGCGCGCTCTCGGTGGCCAGCGGCACGCTCGATATCTCGTGCACAGCCGATAGTAGCGAAGCGGTCGTTGTTTGGACCGAACGGGGCGGCCCGCCCGTTGTGGCTCCCACAGGACCTGGAGGCTTCGGGAGCAAGCTGGTCAACCGGAGCATGTCCGCTCAGCTCGGCGGCGCGATCGACTGCGACTGGTCTGAGGAAGGCGTGGTCATCACGCTGAGGATGAACAAGGATAGCCTCGCGCGGTGAGTTTCCTGCCTCGTCTGGCACGCTTCAACATCCCAAGACAGCGCCACGCGGGAGAGTGAAATCCAATTCTGGCGAACGAGGACCCAGTAATCCCCAGGAAGGACGACAGAACGGTTCCATACTGGGTGTTCTGCGAATTATGCCTGCCCCAGATCCGGAGGCGGAGACGATAGCTCATGCCGCTCGATCTTCATCGAGGCGGTCACGGTGACGACCCGCTGGTCGTGCTCATTCCGCACCTCGATGACGACATCGCTGAGATCACCCCTTGCCAGCCGGTCTGTGCCAATCTCAGCCGCCGAGCGAGCCGTCCCTCGGATCGCAGCGTCCAGGCTGTCGAACTCGGCACCCTCGTCATCACGCAAAAGGTCCGTTCCATGCCGGATATCGAAATAGTAGCGAGCCACATCCATCTCCCAAGGCATGACGCCTTACCAAATTGAGGGGTTCGGATCCGAGACCAAGAGCCTCGCGCTGGCTCTGGGGATCCTCTACCACGAGGGGGCTGGTGGATACGTGCCGGGCAGCAGGCGCTGGTAGACTTGGCGGATCTTGCCGTAGCATTCGCAGGTCGTCTCCTCGAGCCCGGCCCGGTCGAGGATCGTAATGCTGCCGCGGCTCTGCCGGATCAGGCCCGCCGTTTGCAGCGTGCGGGTCACGACGCTGACGGTGGAACGCTGGACCCCGAGCATCTCGGCCAGGAACTCATGCGTGAGCGGCAGGGTATCCCCATCCGCCCGGTCGTGCATGCCCAGGATCCAGCGGCAGCAGCGGGCCTCGACCGGATGCAGGGCATTGCACGAGACGGTCTGGAAGGTCTGGGCCAGAAAGGCCTCGCCATAGAGCAGGATCACCAGCCGAAGGTTGGGACAGGTATCCCGCACCTCGTTCAGGCGCGCGAACGCAATCCGCGAGGCGGTGCCGGCCATCTGCACGACATAACGGCCGAAGGCCTCCCGCGTCACCAGAGCACTGAGCAGGCCCGCGACGCCCTCGCGCCCGAACACCGCGACCTCGTTGATGGCGCCATCCTCCATGACGTTGACAAGCGAGATGATCGCGTTGTGGGGAAAGTAGGCATGGCTGATCAGATCCCCGGCGTCATAAAGGATCTGACCGCGCGTCAGCTCGACGAGTTCGAGATGCGGCGCGAGAGCCGCAAAGTCCTCGGGCTCGAGAACGGCCAGGAGCCGGTTGGTGCAATGACTGGCGTTCAGACCCTGAGGCATGGCACGGGTTCCGCCTACAGCACCACAACGCGGATGAGGCGGGATCGTCCCAGCGTGGCCGGTTCCATATAGACAGTTATCGGAAAATCGCGCGGGCAATTTTCTCGCGGGCACGAGGGCTCAGGGCTTTTCGGCCGTGGCCACGACGGCCGGCATCATCAGCTCGAATGCCCCGTTCCTTGCGAAGGCGCCGACAGCTTGTCGCACTGCATCGCGGATCGCCGCCAATGCGTCTGGCGCTTGTGCTCGAAGCAAGGCGGCGGCGCGGACGGTCCCTTTCGTGATCACCTCAACTGGCTCGTCCGGCGACGCCACCCGCCAAACCAGCGGGACCTTGGCGACGGTCACGGACAGGAAGCCCGCCGCCTCGAGGCTGCGCTCACATTGGGCGGGATCGCCGAACAGGAAGAAATTGGGTCCGGGCGGCAGGGCAACATCCATCCGACCGTGGGCTTGCACGGCGCTGTAGATCATGCCGAAGCCGATGCATTCCTGCGCCGGCGCCCAGGCGCTGAAGGCCACGCGGCCCCCGCTGCGCAGCACGCGGAACGCCCTCCCGGAGGAAGGCATCCGGGTCGGGAAAATGCGGCAAATCCCACAGGAGCGCCAGACCCGAGCCTCCGTGCGGGAACTCCCGCTCGCCGACAACCACGCCTGCAGCATCGAGCAGGCAGGCTTGATGCTTCTGCGAGCCCCAGTCGACTCCCGCAAACCAGATTAATCTCTCCTCAGTCATGTTTCTTGCCCTCCGGTGAAGACGGGCCGCCACGACGCTTGCCGATCCCTGTACTGGCGCTCACAGGCGCAACTTCCTACTGGGCATCCGCCGTGGCCAACCCACCGGGGCACAAGTCCAACGCTGGTGCTCGTGGCACGAGTGCATAAATGGTTGCTCCCGGCAGGTTGGCCCGCACGGCCAGCTTACATTGGAACTGGCCGTGCGCCGCCTTGGTACAGGTGCATAAATCGGTCCGGGGCATCGCGGCCCGGCTGGCAGTCAGGTATAGAGGCGGCTCACTGAAGCTGAGAGGGGGCAGCGCAAGATGTGAGGGTAGACGCCCCCACAATCACGTTGCCAAACGGGCGCCATCCAGACATGACGATACTCTCCTGCGCCTTCCGGGATGGAGATCGCCGGGGTGGAAGTCCTGGTGCGGCTTGGGAAGGCGGAGTGACGGGCGGCGCCGGCCGCGCCGAGCGACGCCTATGCCGCCTTGACGTTGACCCGGGCCTCGGCCAGCCGGGTGAGGAGGGCATCGGTTTCCTTCTCTTCCTTGAGGGTCTGGTCGAGCAGCGTCGCGGCCTCGGTCAGCCCGAGCTCCTGAGCCCAGGTTTTGAGCGTGCCATAGCGGGTGATCTCGTAGTGCTCGACGGCCTGGGCCGCGGACAGGATGCCGGCATCGAGAGCCGGACTGTCGGCGAAGTCCTCCATGATCTCGGTGCCCTCGTCGATGATCCCCTTGATCGCCTCGCAGGGCACGCCGCGCGCGGGCTTGCCGAGGAGTTCGAAGATCTGCTCCAGCCGCTCGATCTGGCCTTGCGTCTGCTCGCGATGGGTCTGGAAGGCAGCCTTGAGTTCGTCCGACTCTGCGCCCTTTGCCATCTTCGGCAGGGCCTTCAGGATCTGCTTCTCGGCGTAGTAGATGTCCTTCAGGGTGTGGAGGAACAGGTCGTCGAGCGTCTTCTGTTTCGCGGCCATGAAAGGTTCTCCTGGCTTCGGGTCAAAGGGTGCAAGGCATTGATGCGGCGACTAACGGCACGGCATCACCGAAGTTCCAAAGCGGAATGTGGACAAGCCGGAGGCAGGTGAGCCGATGCCCCGCGACCGCCGGGTGCGTGGATCCGGACAGCATTGGGATCTGGGAATCCGGGGCCGCCGATCCCGGTTACTTCAATGGCCAAGCCTAGCGCGTATCCCGCGTACCGGAGAGCGTACTTCCGTCATGACCACCGCCACTTCCCCGCCTCAGGACCCAAAGGAGCGCCGGACCCTCTCCGCGACGGTCACCATGCTGGCCATCGTAACCGGATGGGCGCTGGCGCGTCACGTCCTCGTCGGCACCGCAAGTGCGGGAGCGGCAGTCAAGCACGAAGGTCGTCAGGCCAGTGCGGGTCGACCAGGTCAGGATCGCAGCGCTGGGCCGCCTGCTTCTCCCGCAGCAGCAGGCGAGAAGGAGCGCGGACGCGAAGCCGCCACGCCGACGCAGATCCCGACGCTCGGCTGGAAGGACATCCTGTGGCGGACTTACGAGGAGTTCGGTCAAGATCGGGTCATGGCCGTGGCAGCAGGCGTGACCTACTATGCCCTGCTCGCGATCTTTCCGGCGATCGCCGCCCTGGTGTCGGTCTACGGCCTGGTAGCTGATCCCGCGACGATCCAGGACCATCTCAATGCCCTCTCAGGCGTGCTGCCGGGCGGCGCGCTCGACATCATCCGTGAGCAGGTCACCCGCATCGCCTCCCAGGGCGGCGGCACCCTGGGCTTCAGCTTCGTCTTCGGCTTGGTGCTCTCGCTGTGGAGCGCCAACGCGGGCATGAAGGCGGTCATCGACGCCCTCAACATCGTCTACGACGAGGAGGAGAAGCGCGGCTTCCTAAAGCTGAACCTCGAGTCTCTGGGCTTCACGTTGGCGGCTGTCGGGTTCATTCTCCTCGCCTTGACGGGAATCGTGGTCCTGCCCGTCCTGCTGGATTTCGTCGGCCTCAGCAGCAGCCTCGAATGGCTGCTCGCCATCGCCCGCTGGCCGGTTCTCCTGGCTGTAGTGAACCTCGGGCTGGCTGTGCTGTACCGCTACGGCCCGAGCCGCGACAAGGCCGAGTGGAAGTGGGTGACGCCGGGCAGCCTCGTGGCAGCTGTGCTGTGGCTCGTCGTGTCGATGCTGGTCTCGTGGTACGTGGCGAACTTCGGCAGCTACAACGAGACCTACGGCTCGTTGGGAGCGGTGATCGGCTTCATGACCTGGATCTGGATCACGAGCATCGTCGTGCTGCTGGGGGCCGAGGTCAACGCCGAGATGGAGCACCAGACCGCCAAGGACACCACGGAAGGTCCCACGAAGCCGATGGGGGCGCGCGGCGCCACCATGGCCGACACACTTGGCACGGCAAAGGCGTAATCCGACGTCCTCATTCCGATGCTGACTCGCGACCTTTACCGGGCGGCACCTGCTCTACGGCGGGCACCTGATGTAGGATTCGGCTCCATGCGGCGTCTGTCCTGAACCGTCTCCCGATCAGGCCGGGCTTGAACTACGCCGCGCAGCTCGACCGCCCCTGCACCGAGTTCCTGAACGGCAGTAGAGGTTCCCGGAGGCGCGACCAATGAATCGATGAAAGGAATCCCCATCCACTGAAGTTTTGATCGCATGGAAGAAAGAGGACGTTGTACGCCGCTGATACGGTGGGTTCACGAGGCATTGGTGCGAGGAGCAGTACAGGCAAGTAAAGCTCGTCAGTGCGACAACTCCCTTCGCGGGCCGCCAAATCAAAGCGTTTCACAACAGATCCAAACAGTTTATGCACTTGAACCACCGCTACCACCATCGCCGAATATCGATCTTACCTCATCCGCGCTAGCCTTGTTCCTTGCAAAGAGGCTAGCGCTCGCACCACATTCCCAGCGTATTGCCGTGCAAAGCCGGGAGCCTGCGATGGATGAGTCCGTACCTGCGATCAAGCTTGAAGCTGGCCATCCCCTGCTGCTTGGGATGCATGAAGCTGGCGGCAAGTTTAATTTCTCGATCCTCTGCCGGCATGCCACAGGGGTCAGTCTGCTGCTGTTCGACCGGGACGACCCCGAACCGACCCACGTTATCGAGCTCAGTCCAGAACAGCACCGCACCGGTGATGTCTGGCACATTGGTCTCAAGGGCCAACTGCACGGCAAGGGGTATGCCATTCGGGTCAAGAGGCCGTCAGATTCGACCGAGCCGCGCGACCTTGGCCTTGGCCAGTTCCTTCTCGACCCCTACGCGGCGGCGATCTTGAACCTGCATGAATACGATCATAACCCTGGTCCGGCGAGACCTTTTGCCATCAACCTTGTCGTCGACCATGCGTTCGACTGGCAGGGCATTCGCCGGCCGCATCAGGCCTGGAGCGATCTGATCATTTACGAAACCCACGTCCGCGGCCTCACGAACGATCCGGCATCGGGAGTCCGTCATCCCGGTCAGTACCTCGGCCTTGTGGAGAAGATTCCCTACCTGCGGGACCTTGGCATCACCGCTGTCGAACTCCTGCCAATCCAGGAGTTCCGCGACTATGAGCGCTGGCGACCGGGTGTCGGATGGGGCCCCGTACTGCGGAACTACTGGGGCTATAATCCCGTCGCCTTCTTCGCGCCCAAGGCTGGTTATGCCAGCAACGAAGACCCGCGTGCCGCCATCATCGAGTTCAAGACCATGGTCCGGGAGCTCCACAGGGCCGGGATCGAGGTCATCCTCGATGTTGTGTTCAACCACACGCCCGAGGGCGACGAAACCGGCCCGACCATCAGCCTTCGCGACCTCGACCCCTCAACCTACTACCTTCTCACGCCCGACACGAAGCGCTACGTTGATGTCACGGGTTGCGGCAACACGCTGAACTGCAACCACCCGATCGTTCGCACCCTGATCATCGACTGCCTGCGTTATTGGGTCGTTCACTTCCACATCGATGGGTTCCGCTTCGACCTCGCGTCCGTCCTAACACGCGACCAGGATGGAGCCCTGCTCCACAAGCCTCCCCTGCTCGAGCAGATTGCTGAAGATCCGGTCCTGCGTGACGTGAAGCTGATTGCAGAGCCCTGGGATGCGGGTGGGGCCTTTCAGGTTGGATCCTTCCCGGGCCAGCGGTGGGCAGAGTGGAATTCCCGCTATCGCGACGATGTGCGCCGCTTCTGGCGCGGTGATGCAGGCATGGCCGGCGCCTTCGCGACACGCCTCGGTGGCAGTGCCGATCTGTACCAGAGCACAGGCAAGACGCCGTTGAACAGCGTCAACTTCGTGACGTGCCATGATGGCTTTACGCTCAACGATCTCGTCAGCTATGCGCACAAGCATAATCAGGCCAATGGCGAGGATAATCGCGACGGCAGCACCGAGAACTTCAGCGAGAACAACGGGGTCGAAGGCCGGAGCGACGATCCATTGGTCGAGACGGTGCGGCTGCGGCAGATCAAGAACATGCTGGTTACGCTTTTCGTCTCGCGGGGCGTCCCAATGCTCCTTGGCGGGGACGAGTTCCGCCGCAGCCATTCCGGCAACAACAATGCCTATTGCCAGGACAACGAGATCTCCTGGTACGATTGGAGCCTCACGGAACGCAATGCAGGCTTAGTCCGGTTTGTGAGCCGCCTCATTGCGTTCCGCAAGGCGCACCGTGTTCTGGGAGCCGGAGGGTTTTACACCGACCGGGAGATCAGCTGGTTCGGGAGCGAGGGGAGGGATCCTGAGTGGGACGGACGAGAGAACCGAATTGGCTGCGTCATTGGAGAGAGCGGGCACGGAGCCGCGGACGCGACGCTCTGTCTGTTGTTTAACGCCACCTCTGGGCCCAGCCGCTTCGCGCTCCCAGGGACAGCCGCTCCATGGCGCGTGGCCGTCGATACATCCAAGCCGTCGCCGGAGGACATCGCTGAACCGGGCGAGGAAGCAGTGCTTCCCGCCCCCGGATTGGTCATCGTCTCCCCGCGGTCAACCGTCATTCTGGTCGTCGGATAGGCGTCCCCGGAGCGACAAGCCTATTGATCAAGAGCAGTCTGGAGGTGCTGATGCCCACGATCCAAGCCTATCTCCCACGCACGCGGATCGCCTACTTTTCGATGGAGATCGGGCTTCGGCCAGAGATCCACACCTATGCAGGCGGGCTTGGCATCCTGGCCGGAGATGTGGCGCGCTCCGCGGCCGATCTTGAGCTTCCGATGGTGTTCGTCACCCTGGCAAGCCGCCAGGGCTATCTGCGCCAGGAAATTAACGAGGATGGCTGGCAGATCGATCACCCCGACCCCTGGGACCTGAGCCGATGGGCCACACCGCTCGGAGCCATGACCGCCATCACCATCGAAGGACGCTCGGTTTGGGTGCGGCCCTGGCTTTACGAACTGAACTCCCCGCGCGACAACCGGGTCCCTGTCATCCTCCTCGACACCGATGTTGAGCCAAATGCGCCCGAGGATCGCAGCATCACGGACCGGCTTTATGGCGGGAACGAGATTGATCGTTTGAAGCAGGAGGTTGTGCTGGGGGTCGGTGGTGAAAGCATCCTGCGCGCACTCGGGTTCGCTATCGAGACGTACCATATGAACGAGGGGCATGCCGCTCTTCTTGCCGTCTCGTTGCTGCGTCAGCATCGCCGCGGCCGCTATGAGGGCACGGAGGAGCTCATGCGGTACAATGCGGACGCGGTGCGCCGCCAGTGCGTGTTTACCACCCACACCCCGGTCGAGGCGGGGCACGACCGGTTCAACTATGACGACGCTATGCGGGTCCTCGGCGACTTCATTGAGCTTGATCAGCTGAAGCTTCTGGCCGGCTCCGACAAGCTCAATATGACGCATCTTGCCTTGAAGCTCAGCGGCTATATCAACGGCGTTGCTCGCCGGCACGCGGAAACAGCCCGACAGTTGTATCCTGGTTACCGGATCCGCTCGATCACAAACGGTGTTCACCCCGGTCGTTGGGTGCATCCGGCAATGGCGGAGTTGTTCGATGGCATCTTCCCGGAGTGGCGGTATGAGCCTGACGAGCTGACGCGGGCCGACCAGCAGAGTGATGCAGCCGTCTGGACGGCGCACGAACAAGCCAAACGCGAGCTTGTTGAGGAGATCCGGTCCAGGACAGGTCGCGCCCTGGATCCCTCGCTGCCGATTATTGGCTTTGCGCGGCGAATGACGGGCTACAAGCGTCCCGAGCTTTTGTTTGCCGACACGGAGCGGCTTGAGGCGATCCACCGCCGCCTGCCGTTTCAGGTTGTGCTTGCCGGCAAGGCTCACCCGCGTGATGACGGCGGCAAGGCATCGATCCAGCAGATCCTCGCGCACTCCCGCCGGGCGGAAAGCCCTGTTGTTTTCCTGCCCGGATACGAGATGGAGCTGGCCGCCAAGCTGGTTGCCGGGAGTGATGTCTGGCTGAACACGCCGCTTCCACCCTACGAAGCCTCTGGGACCAGTGGCATGAAGGCGGCGCTCAACGGCGTGCTGAATCTCAGCACCCTTGACGGCTGGTGGGTTGAGGCCTGCGAAGAGGGGATCACCGGATGGGCAATCGACCATTATCACGGCGAGTCCGCGCACGGCGCGGATTCACAGGCTCTCTACAACAAGCTGGAGCATATTGTTCTTCCGCTCTATCATCAGGATCGATCTCGTTGGACCTGGATGATGAAGCAAGCAATCAGCAGGATCGGATCACGGTTCAATACCCAGCACATGATGCGACGCTACGCATCCGAAGCGTATCTTCGCTAGACCCTGAAAGGCTGGCAGAAGGTCACAGAGGCCAGTCCACAAGAATTCGCGTTGCCTGAGCCCCACAAGGATGTTCTGGATCGTTGCGATAATGGGTGCCATCATCGCTGTGCGTTAGCCTTTGGGACGTTGGCCTATGGTGGTCCGATGGCTCTCGATCAGGCCCTTGCCTTCACCGTCCTCGCCGCGACCATGGTCCTCTTCATCTGGGGCCGGCTACGCTACGATCTGGTTGCCGTCCTGGCCCTGCTGGCGGCGGTGTTCACCGGCATCGTGCCCTACGGCCAAGCCTTTACCGGTTTCAGCGACGACATCGTGGCCAGCGCCCTGATCGTCAGCGCGGCGGTGGCACGCTCCGGCGTGATGGAAGCGGCCCTGACGAAGGTCTCGCCGCATGTGACTTCCGTGCAAGGGCAGATCGTGCTTCTCGTCACGGCGGTGACCATCCTATCCGCCTTCGTCAAAAACATCGGCGCGCTCGCGATGCTGATCCCGGTCGCGCTCCAGGTCGCCCGCCGCTCCAGGGCCTCCCCTCGTGCTTTCTGATGCCGATGGCCTTTGGCTCCCTGCTCGGCGGGCTGATCACCCTGGTCGGCACCTCGCCCAACATCATCGTCTCGCGCCTGCGCGAGCAATTGACGGGGCAGCCCTTCGGCATGTTCGACTTCGCCCCGGTCGGCCTCGGCCTCGCGGCGGCGGGTGTTGTGTTCCTGGCTTTCGGGTATCGTCTGCTGCCAGGCGGACGCAAGGCCGGCGGCGCCCTCAACGAGGCGCTGGTCATCCCCGATTACATGACCGAGGCGCGCGTCACAGCGGGTTCAGCCGTCGTCGGCCGGACCGTCAGCGACCTGACGCGGTTATGCGACAACGAGATCACGGTGACGGGCATCGTTCGGCACAAAACCGAGCGCATGATGCCGTTGCCGGATGCCGTTCTTCGGGCAGACGACATCCTCCTCTTGGAGGGCGACCCTGAAGCGCTCGAGCGGGCCGTGGCGGGCGCCCATCTGAAGCTCGAGGGCGCGGATCGCCCGACCCACGCCAAGGGGGCGGCCAACGAGATCAGAGGCATCGAGGCGGTGGTCGGGCCGACCTCCATCCTGAGCGGCCAGACGGCCAAGCGCATGACCCTGCATGAGCGCTTCACCATCAATCTGCTCGCCGTCAGTCGCAGCGGCCAGCATTTCACCGAGCGTCTGCGGGACATCATCCTCCACCCCGGTGATGTCCTGGTGCTGAAGGGTGATCTTACCCACCTGCCAGAAAAGCTGCGGGAGCTCGGCTGTCTGCCACTGGCCGAACGGGCGATCCGCCTGGGCAATGTGCGCCAGGGTCTCATTCCGATAACCGTCCTGGGCGGGGCGATGGGGCTTACGGCTGTGGGCGCACTGCCCGTTGCCATCGCATTCTTTACGGCTGCGGTGATGATGATCCTGTTGGGAGCGCTCTCCCTGCGTGAGGCGTACGCGGCCATCGATTGGCCGATTCTGGTGATGCTCGGGGCTCTCATCCCGGTGAGTGAGGCGATCCGCACCACGGGTGGAGCTGATCTGGTCGCCAGGGCGCTGTCGGACCTGGCCGGGACCTTACCGTCCTACGGTGCGCTTGCGCTCATGATGATTGCCGCGATGGCGGTCACGCCGTTCCTCAACAATGCCGCCACCGTTCTGGTGATGGCTCCCATCGCGGTAAGTTTCGCCCAGCAGCTGGGCTATCGGCCCGATGCATTCCTGATGGCGGTGGCCATCGGCGCGGCCTGCGATTTCCTCACCCCCATCGGGCACCAGTGCAACACGCTGGTGATGGGGCCGGGCGGTTACCGTTTCGGTGATTACTGGCGGCTGGGGCTGCCGCTGTCGATCCTCGTCCTGGTGCTCGGCGCGCCGCTCATCCTGCTCGTGTGGCCGCTGGCCTGACGGGCCGCCTGCGCTGATACTTGGTGTTCGGAGAGGCGGGCATGGTTTTGCCATCGAGTCATCGGCTATAATGGGACAAGACCTCGCGCAGGGGGCGAGAGATTCAGAGGAGAGCGGTTCATGCGGTCCATCACCCTGTCAGCGTTCCTCGCTACCACGATCATGACCGTTCCGGCTCAGGCCCAAGTGCCGGAGGAGGTGGAGTCCTGCCGGCTGGCCGGCCTGGTGGCGCTGAAGGAGCGGTCGCCGGCGATCAAGGACCTGACCTTTGACATCGATGGCCTGGCGATCTCGAAGGCGAACACCAAGGTCGAAGACACCCCCGTGAAAATGGTGATCATGGGCGACGCCTATCTGCAGCGCGAGAACACCGACAAGCCGAACCGCTTCGTCTGCCTGATCGGCGAGAAGGGCAAGGTCCTGCTGACCTTCTTCACCGAGCAGTAGGCAAGACCTCGATCAGGGGGCTTGCTCTGACAACCCGACAGCCCACTGGCGGACGACTCCCCATTGTGGATCACCTTTGCCGCTATGTGGCCACGATGAGGGGTGTAGAGTTCTCCCAGCCATGCTGGAAGACCGGCTTGACGAGGTGGCGGTTCCGCATGGCCAGGCCCGACTGCGCCGAGGCACCAGCGCTGTCGGTGCTGCTGCGCGCGAGGGATCGGCAGCGGGGCCACTGGAGCAAGGGGCGAGCCTCGCGCGCATGCATTTGGACAGAGGACCACACAGCAGAGGCAGACCCATGACTTCCGCTACGGGCATAACCTCTTCATCCGCTCGACGGATGGTGACAGCTCTCTTCGACCGTCGCAGCGATGCCGAGAACGCCATCGGGCGTTTGGTCAATGCGGGCGTTCCCCACGACCGCATTTGCTTGATGCCGGGCGACGCGAGCGATGCCTCTGATGATGCCGGTGCATCCTCCCGCCCAGAGCCGCGCGGCTTCTGGGGCTCTCTCGGGGATTGGCTCCTGCCCGACGAGGACCGGCATGTCTATGCGGAGGGCCTGAGCCGGGGAGGGTACCTGATCTCGGTCACTACCGGCGATGAACACTATGCCCGCGTGATGGCGATCCTGGACAGCGAGGACGCCATCGACATTGACGAGCGGGCTGAGAGTTGGCGCGCGGAGGGTTGGGCAGGCTGGGTGGGCACGTCAACGGGGGTGGGCTCCGCCACCTCCGTCTCACCGGTTTTCGCCAACGTCCGCGCGGAAGACCGCGATGCCGAGGCGGTCGCCAGCCCCGGTAAAACGGGCTTGGCCGGTGCCGAAGCCGGTCTGTCGGATCGCGGCGAGCAAGTCCTTCCAGTCGTGGAAGAGACGCTGCGGATCGGCATGCGTGATGTCAGTCACGGGCACGTTCGGATTCGCTCTTATGTGGTCGAAACACCCGTCGAAGAGCAGGTGACCCTGCGCGAGGAGCGCGTTGCGGTCGAGCGCCGTCCAGTGGATCGGGCCTTGAGCGATGCCGATCCGGCCTTCCAGGAGCGGACTATCGAAGCCGAGGAGCGGGCGGAGGAGGCCGTGGTTTCGAAGGAAGCGCGGGTTAAGGAAGAGCTTGTGGTGCGGAAGGAGACCGAACAGCGCACAGAGACCATTTCCGACACGGTTCGCAGCACCGAGGTCGATGTCGAGGATGAGCGCGGCATTCGGATCCCTGGCACCAAAACTACCGACCGAATCTAACCCTGGCTGGCATAAGTGCTGAATCTGAAGGCTCGGGCCGACAATGCCCGGGCCTTCTCCGTGAGCAGCTCCAAACAAGCTTGGGAAACATCCGCCGGCGCAATCGTGGCGAAGAACTCCAAGAAATCGGTGGCTCATGGCAAGCCCGACGGGTCCTATAGGATTGGCTTGCCGCCGGTGACCGCAATCGTCGCACCCGAGACATAGCTTGCCTCGTCGGAGGCCAGCAGGACGTAGACCGGCGCCAGCTCGGCTGGCTGGGCCGGACGCTTCATTGGCACCTGCTCGCCGAAATGCTCAACCTTCTCGCTCGGCATCGTCGACGGAATCAATGGGGTCCAGACAGGGCCAGGGGCGACGCAACTCGCCCGAATGCCTTACTCGGCGAGCAATCGATGACGACGCAGGTCAGGGTAACTCCAACAGGACTTACCAGGCTGTCCGGGATGCTTCCTCGCGCCGCTGCCTGAGTTGGCCTCGCTCCTAGCCTCCATAACATGGATGCGCACCGCCTCAGCGATGATCCGGTGGGGCGATTTAGCCTGCTGGGCATAGGCCTGTACGGCGTCATAGGGCGCATCTTGGCCCCAATGGCAACGGTAAACGCCCGTGTCCAGCACCACTTCCTGGAAGTGAGCAAGGGCCTCTGTCGTGGATCAAGGACCGCATCAGCCAGTACAGCTTCGTCGAAGGCATTGACTACGGTGTTGACTTTGATCCCCAAATCGGAGGGATGGAGATCGCCGTTTTGTTGATTACTGGGTCAGTCTCGACATGGCTGCTGCCGTCGCGGGACGGACTACCAGCGCTTAGCGAAATTCCCAACGGCAGCGCCGACAGCGATGCCAATGGCAATGCCGATAGCAATATGATCCAGAGCCGCGCCTAAGGCCGCCCGTACACCCACACCGATCGCAATTCCCAGAGCCATGCTTCGATCCCTCAGAAGGGATATGAAGATAGATTGGCGGCCATCTCTGGTAGCATGTGGCCAGAGACTAGATGCCGTAATGGGCCTGCCGCTCGCGAAGTAGCGTAGCGGGGTGGCTGTCCCTCAAAGTGATGGTGTTGGAATGGGGTCCGAGGTGATCGGCCCCAAGCATCATGAGGGACAGCGATGGAGCAGTATGCTGGAATCGACGTCTCATTGAAACTGAGCAGCGTCTGTGTGGTGGATGCCGCGGGTAACATCCGCCGCGAGCTTAAGGTGCCCAGCGAGCCTGAGGCTCCGGTGCAGTTCTTTCAGCAGTTGGAGCCAGCGCCGGTCACGATCGGCCTGGAGGCCGGGCCGCTCTCCCAATGGCTCTACGCTGGTCTTGTCCGCGCCGGCTTTGATGTCGTGCTGCTGGAGACCCGGCATGTGAAGGCGGCACTCTCGGCCATACCAGTCAAAACGGATCGCAAGGACGCCCGTGGTATTGCTCAGATGGTGCGGATGGGCTGGTACCGACCGGTGCATTGCAAAACCCTGGCGGCGCAGGAAATCCGCGCCCTCCTGACCGCGTGCCGCACCGGGAGATGGAAACCGCGCGGGAGGCCGGTAAGGCGGCCGACGAGCGCTGGCACCTGCGCCGGGACGGCAGCCGCTTCTGGGCAACGGATCGATGATCCTGTTGGTCAGCGGCGACGGCTACCTCAAGGCGCTTATCAGAATTACGCAGGCGAGTTTCTCGCCTCTGTCATCATCTGAGCGCCAGCACTGTCAGAGTGAACAGCCCCAAGAGGAACACCACTGCTGTAGCACTTAGGACCGCCAAGGGGATGCTGGGATGCCTATGGTTCATGAAATGCCCTCCGGGGCTTGATCCGTCGCACCTTGGGACCGGCAGCATCTCTGCCGCTCCCTCAGCAGCCGCGCTTTCAGCAACGTTCAGGAGGTCCGGACTCGAGGCCCACTCTATCAGCCGTGAAGCTGCCGTCCTACGTGTGTCGACCGTGTATCGACGCAGATGTGCGTCACTGTAGATCCCTGTTCCTGAATGGATACCAAACACGTTGGAGGGGTTGGGCCTGTGTAGGCAATGGCGCGGTGGAACCGGAAGCCTCACTGGAAGGAGAGCCCAGGGACATGGCCATGCCCGTCTTTGCACCAAACGCGACCTGCTGCCCGTGTGCTTACTGAGCTATGGGTCAAGCTGACTTGGCCTGTGCAAGCGGATGGCGAGCTTCGTCCCCCAGCTTCTCAACGGAGCGTCACCCCTGGAAGCCGGCTTATCTTGTTTCAG
Organism: Microvirga ossetica; assembly: GCF_002741015.1. Classification (NCBI taxonomy): domain Bacteria; kingdom Pseudomonadati; phylum Pseudomonadota; class Alphaproteobacteria; order Hyphomicrobiales; family Methylobacteriaceae; genus Microvirga; species Microvirga ossetica. The sequence continues at coordinate 179,258 of NZ_CP016620.1, forward strand.
GCTATTGGTCCAAGCAGGATTTGACTGTCAGAGCACATCAGGGACGACGGTTGCAACCGATTGCGCGTTTAAGCGCTGCTATGAGATCCCTGATCGCCTCATCGCACAATGGTGAGGGCGTCAGGTCGAAATCGCGAGAACGCACCAGGGTCCGGGAGAGTTATCAATGGCATACGTCACTGCGAATGGATTGGTGAATTCCGCGTCACAGGTAAGCAAGGTTGAGCGATTATGGCCAGTGGCTCGCCACAGCGGGTCCTCCTCGTCGAGGATGAGCCGGCGATCATCGAACTGATCACCGAGATGCTGGAAGACCTATCCTTCAAGGTGGCCGCCACCGCCTCTCGCCTTGACGACGCGATTGCCTTGGCGCGGGAGATCGATGTCGAGCTTGCCATCCTCGATGTCAGGCTACAGGGTCAGCAAAGTGAACCGGTGGCGCGGATTCTGCAAGCCAGGGATATTCCATTCATCTTCGCGACCGGTTATCGGACCTCCGAAATCGACCAGGAGTTCCAGGCCGTCCCTGCATTGCCGAAGCCCTTTCAGACTGCCGATCTTGCTGGCGCGATCAAGTCGGCCCTGAAGCGTGGCTCATGATTGGGCCTTACCGATTGCTGGAATACCCCACACGCTCAGCACTCTGCTGCATACTTGCGGCTGCTGACGAACAGCGCGAGTCCGACCGAGCGCAGGCTTGCCAAGCTGAACAGAATGCGCAGGGTGTGCTACCACGTCAAGCGCTGCGCGTGCGCCGTCCAGACCTGAGCGGGCTGCTGGAAATCGGCAGCGATGGCACCAGTCAATCGCAGTGATCCTCAGGAGTTGAGAGCAGGAGCAGATGGCACCTGCCCAGGCAGTGCGATGAGAATCTTGAGCACGATCTTCAGCAGGTCATCATGGCTTATGGGCTTCTTGAGGCACAGCACTTTCGGAAGCTCGGTTGGGACGCCCTGGGTCAGACGGTATCCGGAATAGATCACGAACGGAATGCCGCGTCCGTCGAGTTCCTTCGCAAGCTCCCTGGCAGATCGGTCATCGAGAGAGAAAGCGACAATGGCAATGTCAGGAGTATTGGTTTCCAGCCACGCGCGCGCGTGGCCAACGGAGCCCACAGCCTGCACGGCAATGCCCGCTCGCTCAAGGAACGTCTCGATCGATGTGGCGCTCAAGGTCTGATCTTCGACAATGAGGCAGCAGGGTCGCTCGAGTACTTTCTCGTTCATGAAAACATCGCAATGGACAGCAGAGTGGTAAGGCTCGCTCCAGAACTCCTGAGCTTCATCAGGATGGCCCGCACATGGGCTCTGATCTCGCTATCGGATGCACAGCTCCGACGGCCGGTATCTGGTTCCGCGGCCATATGGAACAAATGGAATCCATGACGCCTGACGGCCTGGGAAGCTGCGTTCACGCGAAAGCCAGAGGGCAGAGGGTCACTTGGATCGAGCAGACCTGCAAAGAGCCATTCATGCCCCGACAGAAAGCCTGGCACGGGACGGTCCAATGGCACGGCGCAGACCAGACTTGCGCATCGTAAGTTGCGGAACAGGTTGTAGCTGCAATCGAGTTTCGCGTTCCCGGGAGCGCAGCTGCCCTGCGTTCCTGGTCGATCGAATAATGCCCGTCTCATGCCCGAACCATTGAGAGTGCCTCCGACCAGCCGGATCGTCGCATCCCTTCCTAAGACAGTCAGTTAGGCGGCCCGGCCCAGTGGGCTGGGCCGCCCCTTCGGCTCAGCCGCGTCCGCGATCGTCGGTGGAGCTAATCGTGCCTGCCCGGGCATTCGGTACGCCACGCTCGTCCTCGACATCGACTTCGGTGCGGCGCACAGTGTCAGACACCGTCTCGGTGCGCTCCCCGACGTCCTTGCGGATGACCAGTTCCTCCTTCACGCGCGTTTCCTTCGAAACAACCGCTTCCTCGGCACGCTCTTCGGCTTCGATCGTGCGTTCCTGGAACAGGTTCTCGTCGTCTGTCAGGGCTTGGTCGACGGGCCGCCGTTCGACATGAACATGCTCCTCGCGCAGGTTGACCTGTTCGCTAACAGGCGTCTCAACGACGTAGGAACGGACGCGCACGCGTCCTTGGTTCACCTGACGCTTGCCAACCCGCAATTGCTCCTCGGCAATCGGGATCACCTCGGTATCGTCAGTGCCTGCACGGGTATTGGCCCTCACGTCGGCTGCAGCTGCGGATGCGATTGTCTGCGTGTCGGTGCTCACGGAACCGGTCGAGCCTGCCGTGTAGCCGGTCCAGCCCTCGCTGCGCCAGGTGTTCTGACGCTCATCCATATCAACGGCACCATTGCGCTCCAGGAGATCCGCCACACGTTCGACCTGCGCCTCGTCCGTATTGACCGCGAGGGTTGCGCCGCCGCGGCTCATCCCCTCGGCATAAGAGTAGCGATCCTCGTCCGGCAGGAAGAAGTCGCTGAGAGAGGCCCAGAAGCCACCCTCGTCCTTCGTGCGGTCGTAGGATGAGCGCTGGTCCGTGCGTTGGTAGCCGGTCTCTGTTTCAGGAACCAAGCGGATCGCCGATCGGCTGATCCCTGCCTCGGTGAGAGCCTCCACCGCCTGCTGGGCATCGGAGCGGCTGTCGAAATGGGCGATGATCGTCTGCTGCGTCATGGTCGATCTCCAGGGGTTTGGACTGTTAGGAGCGTGGAGTGCGGCTGTCGGTTGGAGGGCCGGTCTTCGTCGGCTGTGCAGCAGTTCGGTTGACGATGGTGTTCGTGCTCGCGGGGCCTAAACCCATACGGGCCGTGATCGTCGGCTCGACGGCGCCCATGCGCCCGCCAAACCAAGCCGCGAGGGCGCCGAGGATCAAGCCGAGCGCTCCGAACAACGCACCACGCGACACAGCCGAGGCCGCCGCGTCCGCCGCCTGCGTGGCCTGCTGCCTGGCCTGGTCGACACTCTGGCGGTATTGCTGCTCGTACTGCTGCACCTGCGTGCGGGCCTGCTCCACCGGGATGTTCTGTGCCCGAGCAAGCGCATCCGTCGCGCGGTTGCGGGCGTCCGCGGCCTGCTGCTGGTTGCCGGTCAAGGCTGCCCGCACAGCGGCCACAGCCGCATCACGCAAGGCCGCTGGATCATTGCCGCCGGTGGCGCCCCGAACTGACTGCTCGATGGCGGAGAACGGATCGGTGAGGCCCGTCAGGTTGGGCGCTGCCACTTGCGCCGCCGTCTGAGCCGTCGAGCCGACCGCCTGCGTGACGTTGCCGAGGGCGCTTGTCACGGTGCGGTAGGCACCGCCGAGAATACCGCCGACCGTGGTGGTCAGGAGGTAGAAGATCACGAGGGTGGTCAGCGCCCAAGCGGTCAGGCCGTGCCAGCCGGCCGTCGACTCCTTGGGCTTGCCGGCCAGCCGGCCTGCCGCATAGCCGCCGGCGAGCGAGGCGAGGATGCCGGCGAGGGCAAACCAGATACCAGCGCCGATCGAGAAGCTGGCGGCCGACGGATTTTCGCCGGCTCCGGCCGCGGGATCGAGAGTCGCGGCGCCGAAGCCGATGCCAAGCAAGTTGAGGATGAGTTGTGTCACGAGGGCTACGACGACGCCTGCGAGCACTGCACCCCAGGACACCTTGTTCAGCATGATGGTGCGGGCGTCCTCAGCCGGGGTGACCGGGCTCATGTGCGGAGCATCGGTGTCGCCGCGGTTGCGCGGCGTGTCGGGATGATGGATGTCGGTCATGTATGAGTCCTTCAGTGGGGCACGCAGGCACCCCGACGGATGCTCCAGACTGAGGTGCCTGCGGGGATGCCACGTGCGGTTCGTCAGCGGGACTTGAGGGTGTCGCGCACGCTGTCCTTTGCGCCGCCGACGGCGTTCTGTGCCCGGCCGGCCTTTTTCTCGACGGCGCCTTCGGCTTCGGTCTTCGTGTCACCCGTGACCTTGCCGATAGACTCCTTGACGGCGCCCTTGGCCTCTTTCGCGGCACCTTTGATGCGGTCCTTGTCCATGATATCCTCCGGATTGCAGGTACAAGCGCAGCCCGGCACGCGGCCGTGCTGCCACGACCGCTAACCCCTTAAGATCATTAAGGTTCAGAATTATTTCGGCTGGTTATTTCTGACTAGTTGGCTTGGTTCTCTTGAACCCGTTTTTCGCCCGCGCGGCAGCTTTGCCGCGACACCATCGCTGCCGATGCCGCGTTCCCGCGCCCAGACGATCAGAGCGCTGCGCCGGTTGACCCCGATTTTCTGGTACAGCGAGGCGACGTGATTGCGCACCGTGTTGCGGGCGAGCTTGAGCTCGGTTGCAATCTCGGCATCGCTCTTGCCCTGGCAGACGAGGGCCAGTACCTCGCGCTCCCGCGCCGTCAGGTCGGCCATGCTGGCGGCGGCCTGGGCCGGCGACTGACCCGGCCGGGGCGGATGGCGAAGGGCAGCAAGCTTCTCGACCACGCCACGGCTGAACCAGGACGCGTCCGCCATCACCGCCTCGATCGCTTTGACGAGGTCCTCCTCCGAGCGCCGACGCGCGGTGATGTCCTGGAAGCAGCACAGGATGCACGCCCGATCGCTCAGGGTGATGGTGTCGGCCGAGATGAGGCACTCGATGTCATCACCGCCCTTCACCCGCAAGCGGGCCTCGAAGTCCCTGACGGTGCCTTTCCGGCGGAGTTCCGTCTCAAAGCGCTGCCGTTCCGCATCGTCGGCCCAGAGGCCGAGGTCATGGGCCGGACGGCCGACCACGTCCTGCGCCTCGTAGCCCAGCACCTTGCTGAAAGCCTCGTTGACCTCGATCAGCCGTTGATCGTCGGCCGAGGCAATAGTGGTGGGCACGGGGGCCAAGCGAAACGCCTTGGCGAACCGCTCCTCGGAATGACGCAGCGCCGTCTCGGCCTTCCGCCGCGGCTCCAAGTCAGCGAAAGTGAACAGCATGCAAGGTTCGTCACCGACCTCGATCGGCTGGCCCGCCACCACCACCTGGCGTCCTCCTGGGTCACTCGGAACAGTGAGGCACGCTTCCATCTGCGAGATGGTCGCGCCTGAGCGCAACCGCTCGAGCGCAAGCTCCCTGCGCTCGGCGCGTTCGAGCACATCGATCTCGTAGACGGTGTGGCCGAGCACGTCCTCGCGCTTATATCCGGTGAGTTGCAGGAAGCCCTCGTTGACCTTGATGAAGCGCAGGTCCGTGAGGCGACAGATGACGGCTGGGGCAGGGTTGGCCCCGAAGGTGCGCTCGAAGCGGTTCTCGGCCTCCACTTGCCCGCTGACGTCATGGACGATAAGCACAAGACAGTCTGGATCGCCGTGTTGATCGGTGATGACGAGGCTGCGGATGCGGTGTGCCCAGTCCCGATCAGGGTTGTCCTTGTGGGCCACCACGACCACAACATCGTCGAAGACCTCGCCCGCGATGACTCGTTCGATGGGATAGCGGTCGGGATAGAGCGGCCGGTTGTTGCGGTAGTGCAGAACGAAGTTGCCCTGATACTCGTCGACAGTCCGGCCGAGCGCATCGAGACTCGTGACGCCATGCATCTCCAGCGCTGCCTGATTGGCGTAGGTGATGGTCTGGTCCGGTTCGACCAGGATCACGCCTTCGGTCAGGCCGGCGATGATCTGTTCCAGCTGCGATCGGTCAGGAGCCTGATTGTCCACGGTGTTGTCCATCTGTTTGTAAGCTGGACCGACCGTATGCGCGACAGCCCAGCGTGCCTTACCGATCAAACCCAGCGGGAGGAGACTTCCTGATCTGTCGGCAGGCGACCGTCGGGCGTAAACTGGTCAACCGCATCAGGCAGTTCCTCTGAGAGCTCCGACAAGAGTTGCTGACGCGGCATTCCGGTCTTTTGCTCCAGCTCGTCGAGCGTGTCGGGCCCGAGCGCCTGGGACAGGTCGTCCGGTCCGAGACGCTGGTTCTGGCCTGTGTTGACCCACGAATCCACGTGATCGCCATAGCCGTTCTGACGGAACTGATCAAGCAGGCCACCCAGTCCACCCCCAGAGCCGCCGCCTCCGCCGAGCAGCGCACCCAGCAAGCCACCCAGCCCTCCAGGGAGCGCGCCGTCAAGACCACCAGGCATCTCACCGCCGAGACCTCCATTCCGGCCTCCGAGCATGCCGCCAAGGCCTCCCTGACCACCCAGGATGTCCCCGAGCCCGCCGCCCATGCCGCCACCCTGCTGCCCGGACCGATGCTGCTGGAAGGCCTTGGCCGCCAGGAGCATCATCAGCGCCTTGACGATCGGCGAGGTCGCCCCGTAGCGTCCCTGTGCCGAGGCGCCTCCGGCTCCCATCATGTTGCCCAGAATTGAATCAAGCAGTCCCATCGTTTACTCCGTCGGTGTTGACGAGGAAGCCAACGGCCGGAGCCGAGGATAGTTGCCCGACCGCCGAAGGACAGGAACTCGCGTGGCGGGCACCCGTTGGTCCTCGCCTAACAGAGAGCAGCCATGGCCGACCCAGCCCATGCCTCGAGCGCGCCACCGGACGATGATGAACCTGTGCCCGGTTTGGACGATGCGTCCAGAAGCGGGGTCTGCACTGTATCCGAGGAGGTCATTCCGCTCGTCGAGGAGACCGCCACCGTCAGCACGCGGCAGGCCGTCACTGGACGCGTGCGCGTGCGGATTACCGACACCATCGAGGAGCTCGCGCATGCGGAAGTGCTGCAGGAGACTGTGGAAGTGACCCGTGTGCCCGTCGACAAGGTCGTCGAGATTGCACCCGAGATCAGAACCGAGGGCGATGTGACCATCGTGCCAGTGCTCGAGGAGGAGCTGCACATCCGACGCCGTGTCAAGTCAGAGGCCGTCGAGGTGCCGGTTACCCTGCGCAAGCAGCGCGCCATCGTGGAGCGGCTTGTTCCCGATGCGCCAGAGCCTGACGGACATACAACTTCATGAGCTCCAGAACGATGACGCGTTCTTCAAGCCGAATACTCGTGACGGCTTCTTCCACCGCCGCACCGATGCAGAGGAGGCCATCGGCCGCCTCGCGGCTGCTGGCATCACGCAAGGCTGCATCCGCCTTACTGTGGGAGATGGCGAGCGCGGCCTGCGACCCGCCGGAGGCACGGGCCCGCTGCCTTTCCCCGAGGCGAGCGCCAGGCTGTGGGAATCCTTGCGCCACCTGTCCCGAGATGAGATACAATCGGAGCATGTTGTGTTTGAGGGATCCCGGTCTCCCAGTAGCGTTTGGTTGTCGACATTCGGGACGCACGATGTTGCCGTGGAACTCGCGTGGTGCGACAAACCCGCTCTGGGCCGGGACGATCTCACCGGCCGGTCAGTGTTGCGCCTCTGGTTGAGACTTGACGCTCTCTCCTGTCCAGCAATGTCCCATAAAGGGACCCGAGCACGGCTCCGAAGAGAAGATGGAGCAGGACGGGTTCGAGGCTGGGCTGGGGGAGAGCAATCGGATCGGCGGCCCACGTCACGAAGAGCATCAGGAGCCAAGCGAGCATGCCGAATGTCACGCCCTTGAACCAGAAGGGCGAGGGCAGGACCGGGCTCACCACCGCAAAAACTGGCCCCCACAGGAATGTGCCCACGGCGAAATGCACCACCCAACCGAGCCCGGGCGGCGAGAGCATGATCCCGCTTGCGACGCGGACCGGATCGGGCGCCGGGAGGACGCCAATCAAGCTGCCGAGGAAAACGGTGGCTGAGACCACCGCTGCGGCGACGAGCCCTGCGATGATGCCCTTGCCGATGTTGATCATGGAGCCTCCACATGGGCCGTTCACCGCGGTTCAACAGCCGAAGGGCCGGGATGTTTCCCGTCACACACGCGGTTCACCTGAGCATAAGGCAGCAGGGCGACGTAGACGGCCGGCCCCTTTCATGTTCATGCACGATCAGGACGGGCGGACCTTAAGTTGTCGGTCGACCGCGCGCTGGAGACTGACGTGGCCTTGTGCCTGCCCGAGTTCAGCTTGGCGCTTCCCAGCTCAGAAGCTTTGAGCCCGCCCTATGGGTTAGGAAAATTGAGAACTGCCACGCTCGTTCGCGTGAACCAGCTCCGATCTATGCCGCAGAGGCATCAACTTCCTTAGAGCGAATCAAAGGTTGCTTCATCGGTGTCCCCGTCCTGCAGCCGGGGCAGTCTCGACGCTGCCCTCTTTCCAACTCACAGGTGCAGGACGACATTGTGTCAGAAAACGTCACCCCTGTCCGTCGAGTACTCGACTTAGTCGTGAACTCTTTTTGGCAAGGGAAGCGGCCTTTTCCCAGTCGCTTCGTCCAGAGCTTGACAGCCTTGCGGCCGCTAGGTGATCCGCTTCGTTAAGGAAGGGGAAACCATACCTGCAACAAGAGCCTGCCTTTGCCGCTTCTCGCAGCCACCGGGAGGAACGAGCCCCTGGCACAAGATTTGTCAAAGTGCCGCTGCACTGGCTTTAAGCGGTTCAAAGCTCACAACGAGGATTCATCATGCGGTACACACTTGCTGTTCTTGCCGGCTGTCTCGTCTTGTCTGCTTCGGCCATCGCCCAGGTGCCGGCTGAGGTCGAAGCCTGCCGCCTTTCGGGTCTGGTCGCGATCAAGGAACGTTCGCCATCGCTCGATCAGATCACTCTCGACATGGACTCCCTGGCTATCTCGAAAGCCGACACCAAGGTCGGCGACACGCCGATCAAGATGGTCATCATGGGGGACGCCTATCTTCAGCGTGAGAAGAGCGACAAGCCGAACCGCTTCGTCTGCCTTGTCAGCGAAAAAGGCAAGGTCGTTCTGACCTTCTTCACTGAGCAATAAGTCGCGCCAGTTCCGTTCTGCCGGAGTACAGTCATGTCTACGATGTCGCGTCGCCTGTTCGTTTCGACTGGTCTTATCACTACGGCGGCAGCCTTTGCCAGCTGCTCGTCTGACAGATCATCGCTCGCTGGCTTGCTTGAACCATCAGCGTCCGGCCGAAGGTTCAGTGGCCAGACAATCAGCAAGCCGAACTACAGGGTTGCTTACGCCAGCGATCCAAGTGAGCCCGCACCGGTGAAGGCGTTTGACTACGGCCAAATCGATCCTGCTTACCTGCGACAGGAGGTGGAATACCTTGGGTCGGAGGAGCCTGGGACCGTGGTCGTCGATCCAGCTTCGCGTCACCTCTACTTTGTCGAAGCCCCAGGACGGGCAACCCGTTATGGCATCGGCGTGGGTCGGGAGGGGTTCGGCTGGTCGGGAACCGCGAAAATCAACATGCGCCGCAGCTGGCCGGATTGGGTGCCGCCGAAGGAGATGGTTGCCCGTGATCCGGAGATCCGCCAGAAGCTTGTGGCGACATCGCGCGGACAGGGCGTTCCAGGAGGGCCGACAAGCCCGCTGGGGGCAAGAGCGATGTATCTCTTCACCGATCACGGCGACACAGGTTATCGCATCCACGGTACGACCGAGCCTGAGACCATCGGCACCAACGTGTCGTCGGGCTGCATCCGCATGGTCAACCAGGATGTGATCCACCTCTACGAGCGCGCCATTGAGGGGACCGAAGTCGTCGTCTTGTCGTGACAGCACCGCATCCGTGGCGCGCATAGTACGGGGAAAAGATCAGATGAGCGAAGAGACAGAACCCTGGCGTTACCCTCGTCTCTCAGACCGGGATCTTCTGCTTTGCATCGGTCGGGATCTCAAGCGACTTTATGCAGTTACGCTCCAGCAGCCCTTGCCAGACGATATCGAGGCTCTGCTCCAAAAGATCGAGAAGGCGGAGCTCAACAGGATGTTGCGGAAGCATAGGGCAGGGGACGACGCCTGCCCACTCCATGGCCCATGGTGAATGAGAAGGCTTGGCGCCCGGCAGCAGTGCGTGATGATTCCGGTCCGGAAGAAAGATTGCGTCCAAAATGGCAGGCCATCCAGGAAGTCGAGGTAAGTATCCCCGTCTGAGCAGCCGCGAGCAAGAGGACCGAGACAAGGCCCTTGAGTGTTATCTCTTGAACCATGTTCCCGGCCCAAAGTAACACCACGAAGCGCAGCACGAGGCCTTCTTGCGTATCGCAGAGGACGCGCTCGCCATCCAGACCCAATACCGGACGACATTGCTGCTGCGGAAACTGCGGAAGGCTGCTCTGCCGTCGAGGAAAAGGACGGAGGTTCAACTTCGTCGAAGCTTCACACCTCTGGCTGCCCACATTCCAAGTGAGGTCATACGCAGTAGGAAACGCTGCATCCAGAAGGCTCATGTCCGATAAGGATTTTCATAAGGCTACGTGCCTGTTGCTTCTCTGCGCCTTGAACAGGCGCCGCGCATAGACCAGCCGCCGATGCCAAAGGCACCAACTCGAGCCCACGATGATCTGCCTCCGAAGAAGAGTGCCTCCGGGCCGTCATCCAAAACGATGAAGCGGCATTGATGGGCTCGGAGCCGGACCAGGGTCGTCTCGTCATGCGGCGAAGGTTCAACGATCCGGATCTCCGGCATGGGTCTCAGCTGCTCGGCGATGATGGCGACGTTCCAAAAAGCGAAGGCTTATTGGATTTCAATTCGGAACAATGTCTGATCGTACTGGCAACGTGGCCAGCCTCGAAGAACGCCGTGACGTTCGCTCCAATCGAGCCTTTACCGCCAACCTTGTCGATCATGATACGCTCAAGTAGTACGAGGTCGGACGAATTGACCTCTGGGAATGATGGCTGATTGGTTCGAACTCATGATCCTGCCCGGCGTCGACCGGCACCAGCCAGGTCTGAATGCGGATTGCCGTGAGCGGGCACGACCTACGCATGCCCAAGCGGATCTCAACAAGCAGCCATCCTGCTTGTTCCATCGGTCTCTGTCACACTAGGCACCATTCACCCCGACGGGTTCACCGGAAAGTCGCGTTCCTTTGCGGGAACATCCGGGCTGTCTGACGATTGAACGGTTCGCCCGAGCAGCAGGAGCCTGAGATGAGCCAATCCGAACAAGAGCATATCGCACCCCCCCGCACGGAAGCCGAGATGACCCCTCAGGCCGACCACGGCGAGAACAGCTATCGGGGGAGTCAAAGACTCACCGATCGGGTGGCGGTGATCACTGGAGGCGACAGTGGCATTGGTCGTGCAGTTGCCATCGCCTATGCCCGCGAAGGCGCCGACATCCTGATCAGCTATCTCAACGAGCAGGAGGACGAAGACGCCCGCGAGACGGCCCGTCACGTCGAGGCGGCTGGGCGTCGTTGCGTGCTGGTGCCAGGCGACATCGCGGAGGCCGCTCATTGCCGCGCCATCATAGACCGGGCTGTCAGCGAGTTCGGTCGCATTGACATCCTTGTGAACAATGCGGCCTTTCAGCGGACATACGAGACCATAGAGGACATCCCGGACGAGGAGTGGAGCTATACGTTCCGCACCAACATCGAGGCGATGTTCCACCTCGCCAAGGCTGCCGTTCGCCACATGCGTCCTGGCTCGTCCATCATCAACACGACCTCGATCCAGTCCGACAAGCCCAGCCCCATGCTCCTGGCCTACGCCTCGACCAAGGGGGCGGTCTCGAACTTCACGGCGGGCTTGGCCCAGATGCTAGGCAGCAAGGGCATCCGGGTGAACGCAGTGGCTCCGGGCCCGATCTGGACGCCGCTCATACCGTTCACCATGCCTGACGAGAAGGTGAAGAACTTCGGGAAGGACACGCGGCTGGGCCGTGCTGGCCAACCCGGTGAATTGGCAGGCATCTATGTCCTGCTCGCCTCTGACGAGGGCAGTTACATGACCGGCGGCATCTACGCCGTGACCGGTGGAACCCCACTCCTTTAGCAGCCGGTGCCACGATCATGTCGACCGTATGTGGTCTCGCCGCCAGGCTTCCTACAACGAATTCAGAACGGGCTGGAACCAGAGGATGGCCAGGGGCTGATTCGTCCTCCCTGCCGTTTCAACTCCTCCTTCCGGAAAGCTCCCGTTGCCAGAACAGTTGCAATTTCTTGTTGCGGAAAGTGAACCGCCGCAGGCCCGAGAAACCCGTCGTGAGAGCGTGGGACGCAGCTCCGGCGAAACGTACACCGACACCTTGCGCCTTCTTGCACCCCGAGCTGTTTGCCATCGGGTGACGCCTGCGGGCAGAGGTGCCACACTGCCTGATCAAGCAGAGCTTGAGGGCTATGATGCGGTATTCGTGACCGGCTCGCCGCTTCATCTCTACCAGGACACGCCCGAAACGCGGCGCGAAGTCGATTTGATGCGAGCCGTGTTCAAAGCCGGCGTACCCTCATTCGGATCCTGTGCCGGTTTGCAGGTCGCGGTTGCGGCTGCGCAGTGCGCCCCTGCCGCAAAGGCCGAGAAGCAGGCTTCGCACGCCGGATTACGCTGACCGATGCCGGACACAATCACCCGCTCATGGCAGGCAGGCCAGCCTCGTTCGATGCGCCTGCTTTCCACTCCGATGAGGTCGAGAAGCTGCCGGAAGGAGGAACCCTGTTAGCCTTCAATAAAGTCACGGAAGTTCAGGCTGTTGAGATCCGACATGGTCCAGGCGTGTTCTGGAGTGTGCAGTATCATCCGGAACTTGATCTGTACGAAGTCGCTGGAGCCCTGCGGCGTCAAAATGATGCACTGGTGAGCGAGGGATATGCGATTAGCCCTGAGGCTCTTGAGGAGTATGCTTCTTTGCGAGTCCAATGACACGATCGACGGTGCATTAATGCAGCACTGCTCTGTGCCAGGCTGGAGGAGAGGGCGGATGGCCCTGAATCGTCAGCTCTCGCCATGCGGGTCGACATTCCTGAACATCTCTTTCAAGGCAGCTAGGAGCATCGGGTGAGCAGCCTTCCCCTCGGCCAAGGATAGAAAATCGTTGATGCCGAAGCGTTCTATGCCTTGGGTCACATCCATGTCGGAATGGGTGATCTGATGCTGCCAGGTGTATTCCACCCAAAGCCCCGGAGTATCTGTGTCAAGGATGAGATGCCACCATTCCCTGATGTTATCCGACGGATAGGCCGGACCGAAGGCTAACTCACGCTTGAGAACAGGCATTGATTTCCTCCACAGGCACTCATGAACAGCGAGGCAAGAGCCTCATGGATGTATCAGTGAGCGTTGCTCATGCTTGGTGGTCTAAGGACAGGCACCCGTGGTCCGTCCTCGATCGCGTTCGACACCAACAACCACTGCCAGCCAGACGCTTGTCGCAAGAATTTGTCGAAAGCTGCTTGACCGGCGTCTCCGGGCGGCTTCGTCGTCTTTGGATCCTTGAGCACAGATGGCGTTCACACGAACGACATGCTAGTCCAGTCCCACTGTCTTGGGCGTAGTGGCTTCCACCTCCAGGACGCTCGGTTGCTCGGCCTCAAGCTCTTGCAGCGCGCGCTCACGCCAGTATCTGAGCTCGGCAGTATCCTTGCCAACCCGCTCGTTTGCGGCAACCGTGTCCCAGCCCGGTCCCTGCTCATTGGCGAGCTGCCGGGCTCTGGCCGTGATCTCGTCCTCTGTGAAGCGCTCTGTTGCCATTGAGGTTCTCCCTTTCCGTGAGCAGGGAAGAGATCTTGAAGGCCGAGTATGTCGGGATGGTGGTAGGCAGGATCTGGTCCGCCACTCTCGTCCCACCCACTCCGAGAACCCCAGAGGCCTATCCAATGCGAGGCGGTGCAGGCTTCATGATCCCAGTTTCGGACCACTTCAGCGTCAGCAGATGCCGTTGTGCTCGACAGGGCAGCCACGGGTTCTTTGGCACAACTGGAATGCTCGCCTGTGATACCGCGTCACGATGGCAAAGGAGCCTCGACCATGCAGAGGAGACCTGTGGCCGCGTACTCGATCCTGACTGTGGCATCCAAGTCCTGAGCCAGGCTGCGCTCGATCAGGCGTGACCCGAATCCTTTGCGCGACGGATGACTGACCGGAGGGCCGCCATTCTCCTCCCATCGCAAGAGCAGACGCGGTGGGCTTGAGGTTCGGTCCCCCGACCACGTCAACCGAACTCGTCCTGTGTCGTTCGACAATGCCCCGTACTTGGTGGCATTCGTTGCCAACTCATGCAGGGCCATGGAAAGCGCAAGTGCGAACCGCGGCGAGACCTGGATCCCCGGTCCTCTGATCTCAACACGGGCTTGACCCATGATGCGGTAGGGTTCGAGTACCTCCTCGATCACATCCCGCAGCCACGCACCCTCCCAGCTTTCTCGCGTCAGGACATTGTGCGCCCGTGACAGACCCAACAGACGGCTCTCGAGTGCTTCCTTGGCGGCGTCCGGTGTGGAAGCCGCCCGCAAGGTTTGGGAGGCGATGGACTGCACGGTCGCCAAGGTGTTCTGGACCCGATGGTTCAGCTCGTGGATTAGCAGTTGCTGATGCTCCTCGGCTCTCTTGCGGTCGCTGATGTCTCGGACGACGCGAATGCCATAGAGTGGCTGGCCGCGGGCATCATCAACCCTGGAGGCGGCTACCTCCACCCACACGATATGGCCGTCCTTGTGGATGTAGCGCTTCTCAAGCGCGTAGGTCTCCAGTTTGCCCAGCATCTGCCGAGAAAACTGCGCCAGATCAGCCTGGCGGTCATCCAAGTGGGTCAAGGTCCAGAAGGTCTGACCGAGCAGTTCCTCCCGACTGAAGCCGGTGATGGTGCAGAGCTGCTCGTTCACGCGCAGGAAGCAGCCGCTTCTATCGACCTCACCGATGCCGACAAAGGCATGCTCGTAGGTGGCGCGCAGGCGCTGTTCGTTCTCGCGCAGGACTGCCTCAGCCTGCTTGCGGACGGTCAGGTCACGCAGGTAGGCGGTAAAGTGGGGTTGGCCCGCGATGTGGATGGCGTTGATGGTCAACTCAATCGGAAACCGCGAGCCGTCATGACGCTGGGCCTCCAGCTCGATACGCTTACCGAGGACCGGTCCGTCACCCGTGGCCAGATACCGGGCCATGCCGAGGCGGTGCTGTTCGCGCAGGTGGGGTGGGATGATCAATGTGGCGAGGTCTTGGCCAAGGGCGGCATCCCGGGCATAGCCGAAGGTCCGCTCAGCGGCCGGGTTCCACTCGATGACCCGGCTGGCCGCCGTCACAGTGACGATGCAGTCGAGGGCGGACTCCACAATCGCGCTTTTGAGTGCTTCGCTGTCGCGCAACTCCTTTTCGACGCGCGCCCGTTCCACCGCATCCCAGGTGCGCTGGGCAACCCGCTCGACCAGCCTCACCTCCGTGCTGCTCCAATGGCGCGGCGTTGCCTCGTGGACATAGAGAATGGCTCGGAATTGTCCGTTCCTGATCAGCGGGGCTACGATCAGGGAGCGGCAGCCGATGCTGGCCCAGGTTGCAGCGTAAGCTTCGTCCAGGGAACGCGGGTCGTTGAGGTTGTCCGCGACAACGAGGGTGTGTCCGGCGCGAAGATCGGCGATCACGGCCGGACCGAAGGCATCCAGGATGCGAGCCTCACCCGCGAGGCTCGCGACAGCGCTGTCCCGGGTCCAGTCCTGCTCGACCGCGACGACCTGCTCTGCGCGATCAATTTCGCCGTACCCAGCGCGGGCGACCCCGAGATGGCTGCCCAGCACCGTCGCAGCCGCCAGGACGATAGCTCGGGATTCCGACAGACCATGCAGGCGTTCGCTGAGCTCGATATGGAAGTGCGCCCGCTGGTCCGCCTGCACCTTGTCGCTCGTCTCAGAGCAGGCGCAGAATATGCCGGTAACAGCGCCGCTCTCATCGTAAATAGGTGAGTAGGAGAAGGTGTACCAGGTATCTTCCAGGAAGCCCCGACGTTCCATGACGAGATGCATGTTCTCATGATCCGTGGCCTCACCGGCCAGGGCTTTCATCACGAGAGGTTCGAGGTCGGTCCAGATCTCGGCCCAAACCTCCCGCAAGGGACGGCCGAGCGCATGCGGGTGCTTGGCGCCCAGGACGGAGCTGTAAGCATCATTGTACAGGAACGCGAGTTCTGGTCCCCAGGCCATGAACATCGGAAACTTCGAGGTCAGCACCAGGCTCACCACCGTGCGAAGGGACCGCGGCCATGCCGCGGGAGGACCGAGCGGTGAGGTCGACCAATCATAAGTTTGCATGCGGGCGCTCATGGCGCCCCCGTTAGCAAGGAAGGGCGGCAGAGGAGACGCGGTCTCAGCGTGAGTTGGATGCATCAGCGACCCGCGTCGTCTGGCGGTCGACACGGCGCTCACGGTCATCAAGGAGGCGCAGGGCGGCGCGGACAACCTCACTGGCGCTGCGATACCGTCCGGATGCGACCTTCTGGTCGACGAGAGCCTTCAGTTCGAGCGTCAGCGAGACGTTGCGGGATTTGCGGAGCGGCATGGTGCAGGAGAACTAAGTCAGGCGGCGCCCGTGTCAATCACTGTCACTGAAAACCCGCTCCGGCATTACTCCCCAGGTCCAGCTCGATAATAGCGGCCATCCAAGTCCCACCCGAGGAGGAGTCCGGATAAGAGCGCCTCTGTGGATGGCGTTCTCGCACCCGGGGTGCTCCACCGAATTCCGTGCCAACCGTCACGGTGCGAGAACCGCCTTCATCTCAGGGGTCCCGACGTGCAGCTTGCTCCATCGATTCGGTGCCGCATTCCGGGCCGCCCTTCATCGCCGGGTGCACCTCGCCCCCGCATCTGACCGGCACTTTGATGCAGCGGCCCACTCATCTCAACGATATGCTCAAGCCTCGCGACCTCCCTTGAGAAACTGCGGGTACACCTGAGCATCGGGAGCGCCAACCGCGCAGAAGCACCTTCGCGCTTGCGCTGCTGCCCTGCGACCCTAAATCGCTCGGAGAAGCAGAATTCGGTGGCAGCAGGACGCGTGACCGGCGCTCCGCTCTCGACCACCCTATCGACTTCGTTGAGCTTATCGAGGCCGGCCACGTGGCCTATGTTGATAGCAACAGGCTCTGGATCTGGTTGAGTCCGCACCAGGAACAGGCCGCCAAGGCTATCTGCGGAAGGTGGCTCGCATCCTGGCTCAAGCACTTCCGGCCATTCTTCCCATCTGGGGTATGAGGCTAACGGCGATGAGCCATATTGTTCTTCTCGGCGACAGCATCTTCGACAACGGGACCTATGTCCGGCGCGGCGAGCCCGATGTAGTGGCGCAGGTCAGGGCCAGGCTGCCCCGCGACTGGCGAGCGACCCTCTGCGCGGTTGATGGGGCGGTCACCCGCGATGTGGAGCGCCAGCTGAAACACATCCCTGCGGATGCGAGCCATCTCGTCGTGAGCGCCGGCGGCAATGACGGCTTGCTCAACATGGGCGTCCTGAGACAGGGAGCTCGTTCGGTGGCCGAAGTGATGGAAAAGCTCTCTGCCGTGCGCGAGGATTTCGCTGACTCCTATCGGGTGATGGTGGATGCCGTCACGGCGCCGCGGCTGCCGGTCGCGCTCTGTACCATCTACAATGCCTGCTTCCCCGACCCGCAGGAGCAGCGCCTCGTCCTGACAGGCCTCGCAATCCTTAACGACGTCATCACCCGCGAGGCCTTCGCCCGCTGTCTCCCTCTCATCGATCTCCGGCTCATTTGCGACGAACCCGACGACTATGCCAATCCCATCGAGCCCTCAGCCAAGGGTGGCGAGAAGATCGCCGCCGTGATCGCGCAGGTGGCGGTAGGGAATACGATCTTTCCGCGGTCGCAGGTGTTTGCAGAGTGAGCGGAACTCAAGAGGTCGGATGGTCTTGTAAGCTCTACTGTTTCTGACAGGCGAGCTCCGGACGTTATTTAGGCACCCATTGGCGGCGATGCTGGATCTGGGTCACTCCACCCAGATCAACGTCGGTGCCGAGCAACATGGCGGAAAGCACTCCGACCCAGCGCGACCAACATCTCCAAAACATCGCGGAGCATGGCCGTATGGGCTGGCAGAAGCGCTCAAGGGACATTCGCCGCGCCTTGTGGAGGCCGTCATCAGCCGTCTGAAACGAGTGATCGGAAACGCCTTGCGCTCACGGACGGATCGGCGTCGTACGACTGAGATCGCCATCAATGCATTGAGCCGCATGCTTGAGCTTGGACGCCCGAAGCCCGTCCGCATTGTCTGAATTGAAGACATGGGTTGGTCGAGGTGCGTTTACCAACCGATCCGTGCAACACGGTCACTCTCAGCACTTAGGCAACGTAGCTTAGCCGCTCCCTTCAGCAGGAGCCGTTTAGAACGAAGCAGGTTCAACAAACAAGCTAGATGCTGAGATGATCCTCTCCATCAGACTTCGACAGGTTTGTAGAGCCTCTTCATAGCCCAACGTGAAAGCCTGTCCTTTCTGCCTAATGATGAGACCTTGGATCCGGTGCAGGACCGTCCAGCGGGAGGCTGTGGATCAGCTTGCCTGAGCCATCAATGATGTCGAGCCTCCATCCCTGCCATTCGCTCGAGGCGGCGGTGTCATCTTGTCTGAGTTCCGCAATCGCCTCAAAGGCATGGATGAGAGCCGTGCGAGCGTCAGGCGCTTCGATGCCATCCTCATCACGTATTACCTCTTCGCCATTGGTGAGATGGAAATAGTAGCGTGCTGGCATGAGAAACGTCCATGCTTATCATGCCAAACTCGACTGGCAGCAAAGTGTTCAAACTCCTTCAGAACATCGCGCCGGCATGCCCATGCTTCTCCACTGCTCCGGCTCCATCGCCACAAGGGCACTATCATCGTCTTCGGAAGCGACTGCCATTTTGGGGACAGGAAACGCATTAAGGTCTGTGAAATGGCCGTTTAGGACGGAGCGGCGGGAAAAGTTAGCCTGTTTGGTCGTTATGGTGAAAGTCCGTGCTGTGCTGCTGTCGTGCTGTCGCAGCGCGGATGAGGTAGATGCATCAGGCCGTGCCCCGGGGCAGGTCCGGCAGCGGATGCAGCGTGAAGTCTGGCGGGGAGACGCCACGGCTCTCCTCCAGCTCCTTCACCAATGCTAGAATGCGGCTCGTGGAATGCATGAGATTTCCCAGATGCTCCTTGATGATGAGCAGCATGATTTCGCGCTCTTCACGGTGGGTTGCGTCACGAACACGGCGCCGAGGAGCGGGCGCAATCTGCGCACCATCGACGGCCACAAGACAAAGGTGGCTTTTTGGCCTCCCGATTACTGTGCTGCTCGCGGTGTGCCATGGCATAACCCTCCAAGGCTTCAGGCTCTTCTCACGCGAAAAGTCTCCGGCTACTAGAGTATATCACACCCGACCCATGCTGACGCGGGTGGGATGCGAGTACTCCTTTCCTCGACATGCGGCCCGCTCCCGAATGCTCCTTAGGGATGGTGCAAAATTACATTTACGTGGTGTAGGCCTTGCCCCAAAGACGCCGCGCACCCACAATCAAAACACGCAGCCGTGGGAGGGACATCTTGACGTCCATTCAGCACTTGGCTCACGCCAGACCATACGAACGCGATCGCACCTACAATCTGTTCCGGAACCGGCCGCGCCCTGAACTCCTCTGTGCCGTGCCAGAGGACCATCCGGTACCGAGCTTCCTTGGCCCCGAGGAATGGGTTTTTGAGCAAGCGCTCCGCCCTTCCGATCCACCGCCACCGGGCTTCAACGACAGAGCCGCTTGTACTGGGGTGCGGTTCAATGGCCTTTACTTGTTCCAGGTAACGGTCTCGCACGAGAGGATGGCCGCCTAGTCCACAGGCACCACTCCACCACACCCCGCCATCCGCTGATGAGGGTGGGGATGCGGCTTCGCTTTTCATTGCTGCTTCATCCAGCCTTTCCGGACGCGTCCATCAGGTCCGAAAGCCTCTTCTGCCGCCGCACAGGCCCGTGTCTCGGACATGCGGGACAGAAGGCTGCCATAGTAGGATAAGCGTTCGTCGAAGAAGCCGGCGTGGCGCCCGCCCTCCTGCCAATCGGCGGGCCGGAGGTTGAGTTGGGCAAACCGCGTGCGCGCCTCAACCAGGTCAATCTGCCAGGACGGGCACTTGGTGCCCAGCATTCTGGCCGCCACAAAGTCGTCTAAGGCAGCTTGTTGCGGGTTGCGTGTCTGGCCTCCGGCTGGGGCTGACAGAAGAAAAAAGGCGGACATGACCACCGTACCGAGACCGAGAGGTCGAGAGCTTGTGGCCAAGCTCGCCCGCTGGCTGGGCGACGCCATGAGACAAGGTTGATGGCGGTTCGACCGCATACCTGCCTCCTCGTCATTCAGCCCATTTTACCACACCGGACATTTCCAACCGAGGGATCCGATGCTGGCGCCTCGATACGGTTACACCCTAAAACCTGACCAGGTCGAAGGAGACACATCCAGGCATCTCCTCAGAGTTCGGGAACTGGAACTCAGACCCGGAAGCTCAGACACCCGGCCGACGCGGAGATTGCCCTCCTGCGCCCATGCGTAGCGAGGACAGGCGCCTTTTCATCGCCCCGGAGTGCAACTCCTTCGAGGGGGTAGAGGGGCAGTTCGACTCCCTCCAGGATGAATTTGACGAACTCCGCTAGAGAGCACGGCGAGCGTTCCACGTCACGTGAGGTCTCTGTGCGCTTGGTCACATCATTCCTGTTGGATAGGTGGATAGTCTCGGCCCTGCCTTCGAAGGGATTGAGTCATGAAATCTGTCCTGTCTTACTAAACAGCGAGAATGTTCTCGATGAGCTTGCTCCCAATGGCCACCATGGGCGCACCTAAACCAGTCGCTGAGAACGACAACGATAGGCTGGTTCCCTTCCCAGCGGTTTGGGGCCAGCAGGCCAAAACCTCATTAGAAGGCCGCTCACGGCCCTTCTAGGCTCCCGGGCAACTTTCCACGCTCGAGACATCAGATGCCTGCCAGAGCTCTCCGGAGCGGGCTTGGTGAAAGCATGAATCGTTTGCCCTCGGCTTCGACGCGAGGGCGTGGACGTTTGAATCAAATGTCCAGGGTTCTCTGAGAGGCATTCCTCGCGCTCTAGGCAAACAATTCAAAGTCACGTGCCCTCGTTACTCAAATCCGTATTAATGACGGACGAAGCCCTTGAAGGGCCCTCAGCTTAACCTGGAGGGTTTGCTGTGCTATCCTTTTGAGAGCGATTCTAAAATGCACCTTATCCCTTTGAGTTTATTGCGAAACAGCGGCAGATAGGTAGGCTCGGCGGTGGTCTCCAAAGGAGCCACAAGCGTGGAACGGGTTGTGGTCACGCGGACAGGGGATGATGTTTGGTCGGTCTCGCACGAGGGGCGGGCCATCTCAGTTCACGCCACTGAGGAACAAGCACTCTCAGCCGCTTTTGCCTTGGCCTCAGATCGTCAGCAGGAGGGGTTTGAGGCGGTTGTCGTCGTCACGGCGGGAGGGGTGAAGACGACTTCAACCACTCGAAGGACAGACCCCTAAAACGCCTGACGCCTTTTGTGAGAGTTCGTTGACATGGATGACGGTGCCGTCGCGAGTTGTGTAGAAATTCGAGTGGCGCGATCTCCGGCATGAACATCGTATTGGGTCAAGCGACGAGGTCAATCGTCTCCTTTGTGGCTGATGCTGGTGAGAGTGTCTTCCAGCCGTCAACCTTGCGCATGGTGATCTGACCGGACGCGAGCAGGGCCCAGAACAGCATGGCGGCGGTGGCATCCGAGGGCAGCACCGTCTGGGTCTTGATCCGCCGCTTGAACTCCTCGTGCAGCCGCTCAATGGCGTTCGTGGTGCGGGCCGACTTCCACTGCGAGGGCGGCAGCTTCGTGAAGGCAAACAGCGCCTCGCCCGCTTCCTCCAGGCTGTCCGCCACCGCTCGATGACGCAGCCGCCACTTGCGGAGGAAGGCTTGGCGGCGCTCCTCAATCTCCTCGACTGTGGCGGCATAAATCATGTCGGTATAGTCAGCCGTGATCTCGTCGTAGAGGCGCTTGGGCGCATGAGCGAGCAGATTGCGGTGCTTGTGCACCGTGCAGCGCTGAAGGGGAACGCCCTCCCACACCGCCGCGAGGGCCTGCTCCAGGCTTGGCGCGCCATCCACGATGACAAAGGCTGGCCGGCGCAACTGGCGTGCGACAAGATCGTCGAGCACTGCGCGCCAGGCGGCCGTGGTCTCGCCGGTGATGTCACGGTAACCTTTGGTCAGAGGCTTCTGCCCTAAGAGCTGTGGCATGACCAAGCCCATCAGCTACAAGCGCCATCGATTCCCACCCCAGATCATCGCCCATGCGGTCTGGTTGTACTTCCGATTTCCTCTGAGCCTTCGGCTCGTCGAGGAGATGCTGCTCGAGCGCGGCATCGTTGTCTCCTACGAGACGATCCGGCGCTGGGGTAAGAAGTTCGGACCGGCTTATGCCCGGCGCCTTCGCCGCAAGCCGCCACGCCCGACTGACATTTGGCACCTGGACGAGGTAGTCATCACAATCGCTGGCAAGAAACATTGGCTGTGGCGCGCTGTCGACGAGGACGGTTACGTACTCGATGAGATCGTCCAGAGCCGACGCGACACCAAGGCCGCCAAGCGCCTGCTAACCCGGCTGATGAAGAAGCAAGGCATGGCGCCCAAACGCATCATCACCGACAAGCTGCCTTCCTACGGAGCAGCCAGACGCCAAGTCATGCCAAGTGTTGAGCACCGGTCCCACAAAGGCTTGAACAACAGGTCTGAGAATTCGGATCTCCCGCTGAGGAAGCGGGAGAGAATGATGCAGGGCTTTCGGTCTGTCGGAGGCCTGCAGCGGTTCACCTCGGTCTTTTCTGCTGTCAGGAACTTGTTCGTTCCGCTTCGCCCACACCAGTCTGCCCTCGCCACCCACCTTCACCGTCTACAAGCCATGGCGGCATGGAAAGCCGCGGCCGGCGTGCTCGCCTGAATTCAACAAAGCAGGGCTTATCGCGGTCGCCTCAGTTTACCGTGACATCACCCGAATAATACTTCAGAAGCCATTACTCAGACGAACAAGAGGGTCCACAAATTCTCAGGCTACCGTGATTGCCTCACAATCCAGAAACCTGAGGAAGCCCGGGCCATGCAGCATTGAGGTGACCTTTCCTTCGTTCGACAAGACTCAGGTGGCTTAGCAGAGTACAGCAGGGAAAGCACCCGCGTAGCAGCCGATTGCTTTGAACGTAAGGTTTCAGTTTCTCATCAATCGCAGCGGCGAACCCGTCGAACCTCAGTGCGGCCCCAACGGTCCGCTTCTTCAATGGTGACGTTACGGCAGCGCTCTTCGCTGGCACCGTAACGGCGTTCATCGCGCCGAGCATCGCGCCTTCCTGCCTCATATGCGCGTTCCGCCTCTCGACGCTGCTGCCACCGCTCACGACGCTCACGCTCCTCCTGCTGAGGATCACGAACGCCAACCTGAGGGCGACCATCAGGGCCGATGCCGAATTGAAGCTGTGGCTGAGCGAAAGAAGGTGCCGCAAGAAAGAGACTCGAGCCGAATGTCACTACAGCTAGAAAAGCAAATTTTCTCATGAACTTAAACCTTCTGACAATCGCTTGTAACGCCGTGCTCCCTGTGCGGTTCCATTGCACGGCTGGAATGCCGGGTGCCTTGTCGCCTCGGAACGGACGACAGCGCAGCCCGTTATCCCGGCTCAGCCGAGTAGCAGCTATGGCCAACCCGACCACACCACAAAATGGACAGCATCCAGGCTCCGATAGAACCGTGGTGCTGGAGGAGGCTGACAGGAGCGACACTTGGATCGAGGCCGAGGAAATCCTGCCCCTAGCTGAGGAGACAGCCACGGTCGAAAAGCGCGGGATCGTAACAGGCAAGGTCAGGGTGCGGACCGTTACCGAGACCCTTGAAGAGCTCACCAAAGCCAACCTGCAGAGCGAATCCGTCGAGGTCACCCGCGTGCCGATCGACAAGGTGGTCGACATGGCCCCCGAGATCCGGACCGAGGGCGATCTGACAATCGTGCCGGTGCTTGAGGAGGTGCTTGTCGTCACAAAGCAGCTCGTTCTCAAGGAGGAGCTGCATATCCGGCGACGGGTCGAGACCGAGGCGGTCGAGGTGCCGATCAAGCGACGCAAGCAACGAGCCATCGTGGAGCGTGTTGCTCTGGATGGTTCAACCATCAACACAGAGGAAACTGACCGATGACTTCCAGCACAAACCCAAACCTCTCGTCGTCCCGGCGTCTGGTGACGGCCTTCTTCGACAGCCGCGGTGAGGCTGAGGATGCGATCGAGAGTCTGGTTGAGGCCGGAGTGTCCCGGGACAGCATCCGTTTCATGCCGGGCGACGAGCGCGATCTAACGGATGCCTCCGGCACATCCGCCCACGCAGAGCCCCGTGGCTTCTGGGATTCTCTGGGCGATTGGCTTCTGCCCGACGACGACCGCAGCACCTATGCGGAAGGTCTCCAACGCGGTGGCTATCTGCTTTCGGTCGATGCCAGCGATAGCCAGTATGAGGCCGTGATCGACATCCTGGACGACGAAGGTACCATCGACATCGATGAACGTGCCGAGTCCTGGCGCTCGGAGGGTTGGGCGGGCGCGACATCTGCCGATGTCCTGTCCGGTTCGACGGCCAACCTGACCACAGGCGAGGCCGAGACAACGTCAGGTATTACAGACCTTTCCGATCCGACGAGCTCAGTACCATTGGCTGCGACCAGCTCGAGAGCTGGTAGCTCTGATACGACGCGTCGAGCGGCCTCGGGTGACGAAGAGGTGATCCCGGTCGTTGAGGAAAAGCTCCGGGTCGGCAAGCGCGATGTCAGCCACGGACGGGTGCGGATCCGGTCATATGTGGTCGAAACCCCCGTCGAAGAGCAGGTGACCCTGCGCGAGGAGCGCGTCGCGGTCGAGCGACGCCCAGTGGATCGGGCCTTGAGCGATGCCGATCAGGCCTTCCAAGAGCGGACCATCGAAGCTGAGGAGCGTGCGGAGGAGGCTGTGGCCTCGAAGGAGGCGCGGATCAAAGAAGAGCTGGTTGTACGCAAGGAGAGCGCACAGCGCACCGAGACGGTTTCCGACACGGTCCGCAGCACCGAGGTCGACGTCGAGGATGATCGCGGCAACCGGGTCCCACGCACCAAAGCCACTGATAGGACCTGACTATCTACATCCATGGACCCGGGGCGGCATCGCTCCGGGTCCAGTTCCGTCCGGTGCAAGCAGCCAGCCGCCGAATGACACCGGTCTGATCTGAGCTTCCCTACGCCGTGGTCGAGACCTCATCGACCAAAGAGGTCCTAGCGGTGATCGAGAGCGGCCTGTTGCCCGACGTGGTCGTCACCAGTTACCTCATGCCCGTCATGCCGAGCACAGACCTTGCTCGCCTCCTGATGGAAAGGCGGCCCGAGCTGCCGGTTCTGATCATCTCGGGCTATGCCGAGGACGAGGGCGTTCCACTTGGCCTGCCACGGCTGACGAAGCCCTTCGGGCAGAGGGAGCTGGCCACAAACCTGACGAGCCTAGCAAACGCGTTCAGGGGGTGAGGGTGTCGAGTGACCCGGATCCAATGACCCGGGCCCACGTCAACTGCCACTGTCGGCCAGCGCTGTCATGCAGCTTTCGTGTTGACCCGCGCCTCGGCCAGTCGGGACAGGAGCGCATCCGTCTCCTTCTCCTCCTGGAGGGTCTGGTCGAGCAGCGTCACGGCCTCGCTCAGCCCAAGCTCCTGGGCTCAGGTCTTGAGCGTGCCGTAGTGGGTGATCTCGTAATGCTCGACGGCCTGCGCCGCGGACAGGATGCCGGCCTCGAGGGCGGGACTGTCGGCGAAGTCCTCCATGATCTCGGTGCCCTCGTCGATGATCCCCTTGATCGCCTCACAGGGCACGCCACGTGCAGGCTTACCGAGCAGTTCGAAGATCTGCTCGAGCCGCTCGATCTGGCCTTGCGTCTGCTCGCGATGGGTCTGGAAGGCGGCCTTGAGCTCGTTCGACTCCGCCCCCTTGGCCATCTTCGGCAGGGCCGTGGGGATCTGCTTCTCGGCATAGTAGATGTCCTTCAGGGTATGAAGGAAGAGGTCGTCGAGCGTCTTCTGTTTGGTGGGCATGAGCAATTCTCCTGGCGCAATTAACCAGCCCTGGCAGTCGGCAATTCACCAAGCCGGGGTTTTGTAGAGCAACGAGCGCCGTTCAAATCTTGTCGCGCCAAGTCCGCGGGACACTCACCGAGGCCGGTTTTACAAGTTTGCGGTCATAGCGTCGGTTGCGGGCATCCATCGCCGTCATGACCTGGCTTTGGCATAGAATGGCTTTACCGCCACAAGTGCCGAGCGCCGTTAGATGCCTTGGTTGACGTGCTGATCCTCGACAAATCGCGCTGAAGAGGTCTGTTTCGCGGCCAATCTATCGGAGGACGAAAAGTCCAACCGCAACAACGGCGATAAAGCACGCGAAGAAGTAGGGGAACCACGGCGGAACCGGTCTGTCATGGTTGTCGTAGGCCACGTACACCTCACTTACCTATAAAGGAGTACCTCGTTCTGGTAGATAATTGGGGTTTTTCTGTGAAGCTTCTAGCCATGGCTCAAGCCGTTCGTTCCACAGAACAGCCATCTATGCGATGTCTGCTTTTGGCAGCCAGCTCATACCTCGTGCAGTCGCAGGAGGTGGCGCGGCTCCCTCTCGCCAGCGACGCCTTTATTCGCCACGATGGCAGGTCGTTCAGCGTGGCGGCGGGCACAGGCCCGTAGTGGCGTCGAAGTTCCCCATCCGCGTTCTGTGAGAGCTCCCGGCAGGAAGCCAGGGCGCGCCATCACCGCGCGATCACGAATGCCTGCGATCCGTTTTGGGCGTTGACGCGCACGCACTCGCAGCGTTCCTGTAGGAATCCGGCAACCGGGCCAAGGCTCGCTGCATGCGGAGGGCATCCATGAGATCATCCTTGACGGGACTGTTCGCCCCTGTCGCCGTTCTCCCGGCACTCGACCAGACAGCAGAGGGGGCCCGACCCACATCCGCGGCACGGTTGATCGGATCGAGGGGTAGAGCCTGGTCGTCAGGACCCAGGCAGGGCAGGAGGTGCTCGTCGCCATGGCTGCGAATTTCACGGTCACCGGCCTCGTAAAGCGCAGCCTCGCCGACATCAAGGCCGGTGACTACATCGCCTCGACCTCGGTGCGAGGGCCGGACGGGCATTTGCGCGCCCTTGAGATTCACTTTCTGCCACCGGGAGCTGGCAGATCCTCGACTGGACGGCCTCCACCTCTCCTTGAGCGCTCTTAGAAGTCCACGTTTCCGGACGTTGCCTGCGCCGCAATCCGGGAGCGCATCTGCGTTGGTGTTTGCCCCGTCCACCGCTTGAACGCATGGGTGAAGGCGCTGACCTCCTGGAAACCCAGCAGCCAGGCGATGCGGGAAACCGGGAGGCTGACATCGGCCAGGTAATGACGCGCCAGATCCTGGCGCATGTCCTCCTGAATTCCAAAAAAGGTCAGGTTCTCCGCCGCCAGGCGCCGCGCCAGCGTGCGTTCGCTCATGCCGAGCGCCCGCGCCACCTCGCCCGCGCGGGCCCGTCCGTGCGGCAGGAGCGGAGCGATGGCGTTCTCCACGTTGGCGCGGACCGGGATTGCCGGCTTGGCCCGCCGGGACAAGGCCTCCTCGCAGTATTGGATGAGCACCTCATTGAGATAGCGCTCGGCCTCGGCGAGCCGAAGCTGCGGGGTCCCGGGGGCGAAGGTGATCTCATCATGCTCGGAGGCAAAGGTCACCTCGCAGCCGAAGAAGGCCCCGAGCTGGCCCGATGCGCCGCAGCGCGGATGGGCGAGGCTGACCCGAACGGGCCGCAGGTCGGTGTCCGTCAGGGTGCGACAGATCCGGACAAACGCCGTCGCCCAGAATTCGAGCTGATGACGGTCCGTATGCCGCGACACGCCGACATAGCAGTAGCGAATGCGGAAATCGCTCCCCGCCTGGCACAACAGCCGGATTCCTTCATTGGTGATGGTGCTGTAGCGTTCGGCGCGAGCCATGGCATCCCCAAGCGTCGCCGAGGAGGCGAGTACGAAGTAGGGCAGGCCGATCTCGCGTGGCTCGAAGGCTTGGGCGAGGTGAAAACCGAGCAGATCGTCGCGCAGCGCCTCAGCCGCCAGGTTCAGGAAGGTAATTTGGGCTGCAACAGCCACGCGGGCCTGCCGGTCCTGGATCTGGGATGCCGTCAGGCCGGCCTTGCGCAGGAGGGCGGCGAGATCGAGACCTCGTTCGGTGACACGGGCTGCGGCCAGACGGGCAATGGCGCCGGTCGCACTGGGCGGCATCGCCAGGGACACTCCCTGCATCAGGCCCTCCTCTCCGCAGCGAACTCCCAGGTCCCTGGCCGGTGACGGGATCCGGCAAGCCATTGGCCGAGGATAGCAAGACTTGGACAGAACGTCTCGGATACCACCGTGCGTCTTCAGCCGCGGGCGATCGGCAGTAGGTCGGCAGGAGCGTCCTCCCGCGCCATGACCCAACCCGCCCGCAGCACCGGAGATCCTCGCGTCAATTTGAATTCGAGGAGGACGAACGGGAGGCCGCCGTCGACTTCGTCTGCGAGGCCAGGGACTGTCACCAGGACCGAAACTGCGGGCATCCGTTGAGCTCTCCCAGGGTCGAATGATGGGGGCCGTCGAGCCGCTCGGGAGGATGGGACAAGGCCGTGAAACCTGAATCAGGCAAGCAATGGGATCCGATCATCTCTGCGTTCTGCGGAGCCCTCACCGGCATGACGCTGGCGATAGTGCTTGAAGCCCGTGACATGTGCGCGGGCCGCTTCGACGACGTGGATCCCTTCGTTCCCATCGCAACGGACCTGGCGATGTTCGCCGCCGGCGGCGCGGTGCTGTTTGCGGCCGCCGCTGAACTGCGAAATCGGAGCCGGAAGTCATCCCGAGCGAACCGTCGCTGGTAACGAGCATCTGTCCCAGCCCATCAGGTCGCAACGAGCGTTTCAACCCAGCATCAGCCAACTCGGACATCCAAGCCCTGCCGCTTCTCCGTCACATGCCGGAAGCTGTTCCGGGTGCCGCCTTAAAGGACTCTCGAGTAAGCATGAATCCCGACGCATCCTCGGCGAAGCCTCCACTCGGACGGCAAGAACCTGTTCGTGCATGGAATGGATGATCGGGCCGGTGCTGAAATCCGTGGGGAATGCAAGAGAAGCCCTGCGAGGAATTCGAATCCGAAAGCGGCGAACATCACGCGATTTTGACGGCAGGTCGGCCGACGGGCGTCGCGCCATGGAGCAAGGAGCTCGGTCCGTTCCACCGCAAGTTCGCCGCATCGCGCGACTTGCCGCTCGCAGCGAGCGCCGCAGGCATCGGATCCGATCGTCCCGTGGATGACGAACGGCTCATTCGTGCACCTCGGTCGGCCTGACGCGGCCGCCGACAGGCTCGCGGAGGGTGGGCCGGTAGAATTACGCGTCTGATCGAGGCTGCGACCTGGAGCCGTCGGCGTAAGCGTTGCCCTCCGCTTCGGCCGCGAGCTCCTCAAGATGCTCGGCGGTCTCAAGCAGTTGTTCGCGTGCCTCGTCGATCGCGATCTTCTCGACGATGGTCCGGAGCGCCTGTGCCTGCCGGCGATACTCGGCAGCTTCTGGAGAGTCGATCCTGAGACATGCTCGACCTTGACATGTCGGAGGCATTGGCCCGGCCCGTTCGACCGCGATTGAGACCGTCACGGTGAGGACCGGCTGCCGATGCTCATCGGTCACCTCAATCCGAATGCCGTCAGGGGTCGCACTTTGCATCTTGAGCAATCGGTCGCGCGTCAGATCCGCCGCGGTGCGCACGGCCTCGACCTCGGCGGCGCGGAGGCTGTCGATCTCATAACCAACCTCGTCGCGGTTGAAATCTGGACCCAGGAAGAGGTCGAAATGGAAGCGCGGCATCGGCGACATGAACCGGCAAGAGCAAATGAATGGGTCATCGAAACGGCATCCCGCCCGCTGGCGCTCTTTGACGGCTGCTTTCAGGCGGGCGGGCTCGGCACCGTTATTGCCCCTACGGACCGACGGAACGGCTTTTAGCGAGGAAAGCATCCACCCACCTTGCTGTCACCGGCCAATGATTTGCTTGATTAAGACAAACCTCCTGCGTCATCCCTTGAAAGAATCTTCAAGTTACCGCCGACTGGCTGAGGCTCCCGTCAGACCGGGTTAGACCAGATGTTTTCAGAAGCAGAGTGAGCATCCGGAAAATCGCCTTCCGAATGCACAGAATTGCAGTCCTATCCGGCTCCATAAAGCGTCTTACGCGCAATTTGCCGCGCCTCTGCGGACGATCTTCCCATGTGTGCGGAAGGCTGGTAGAGGCTGGTATATAAAAACCTTCCCTAGGGGGCATGAATGAGAGCTTACGATCATTCTGAGAAGGCTAAGCACGAGCAGGCGAAGCAGCGGAGCTTGGAAGCCATCGACCTCCGGTTGGCGCGGCACGAAAAGCTAACGCGGATCACCCTGATCCTGGTCGTGATCCTGGCCGGGCTGTCGCTCGCCTTACTGGCTACTCAACTCATCAACTATTCAAACTAATCGCAGAACAACTGCGCAGGGGGGCATAATGAACTTCTATCCGCGTGATCTGAACCTTGCACGTCTGTGCAACGAGGCGCTTGAGCAGCCGCTGACGGCAGGTGAGCGTGACATCATGATCGCCGCCGCCGCCCGGAAGGTGGAGGAGCTCTTCGACATCCTGCGCATCGATCACCGGAACGACCACAACACCCAGGAGACGCCTCAGCGCGTGGCCAAGATGTACGTCGAGGAAATCCTGGAAGGCCGCTATTCTGCCCCGCCGAAGATCACCGAGTTCGACAACGCCCAGGCCTATGATCAGCTCATCGTCACCGGTCCGATCGAGCTGCGCTCCATGTGTGCGCATCATATGATGCCGATCTATGGCGCCGCTTACATCGGCATCCTGCCCTCTGCTGATGGCAAAATTATCGGCCTGTCCAAGTATGATCGCATCGTCGAGTACTTTGCCGCCCGCCTGCAGATCCAGGAGGAGCTGGTCAAGCAGATCGGCCAGTACATCATGGACATGACCTCACCCCGCGGCCTGGCGGTGCGCATCAGCGCGGTGCACATGTGCAAGACCCAGCGTGGCGTGCGCGCCAGCCATCGCAGCCGCATGGTCAACACCTACTATTGGGGCGAGATGGCTAGCGATGCTGCCCTCAAGAGCGAGTTCCTGCAGGAGTGCACTGCTCTCGACCGGGCAGGATCAGCCTAGGCCTCCTGCACCCGAGCGGGACAGTCCGACATTCTCCTTTGAGGCTTTTTGATCATGCGCTCGTCCTGGGATCGCCTCCGGCACGCCATCAGCTTTGAGCTCGGGGGCCTGGCCCTGATTTCCCCGCTTGGTGGGTGGGCCTTCGGCTTGCCGGTGGCGGATGTGGGTGTGGTGGGCGTGGCCTGCGCGATCATCGCAACAGTTTGGACCTACATCTACAATCTGGCTTTTGACGCAGCACTGCAGCGCGTGACGGGCGGAACTCAGAAAAGCGTTTCGCTGCGGGTGTTCCATGCCGTTGTGTTCGAACTGGCGCTGCTGGCCCTGCTCATGCCTGTCATCGCGTGGTATCTTGAGGTCGGCCTTCTGCACGCCTTAGGCATGGATGTTGCCTTTGCCGGGGCCTACATGGTCTACGCGTTCCTGTTCAACTGGGCCTACGACCGTATCTTTCCCCTGCCGGCCTGGCACGAGCCGTCGCAGTCAGGCCAGGTTGCTCTCTGAACGACCGTCCTGTCTGAGATGGCGCGACAGAGGTCACGCCATCTTCGCGTCTGATGCGCTAAGCCGCGAGGCTGCCGGCCCGGGCCGCTTCCTCACCGCGGTAGATGCAGCCTTCCTGCGAGCCGGCCATGCCGCGCTTGAGCTCGACCTCCTCCAGCCCCGGGAAGCGCTCCTTCACCAGCTTCCAGACGTATTTGGTGACGTTCTCGAGCGAGGCGACGCCGATCGCGGGGTTGAGATCGAGGTTCCCGTGATCCAGGCCCGATCCATGCTCGCCCTTGATTTCCTTGATGTAGTTTTCGACATCGTAGAGGTTGACCGGCCAGCCATAAACCTCATCGACGGCTCCGCCGAAGGTCAGCTTCACGATGAAGGTATGTCCGTGCAGCCCGGAATAGGGAGCCACCGAATGCGCTGCATCGAACGTGAACTCGCAATACGTCTTCATCAATCTTGCCCCAAGGATCTGTTTTCTGTTCGTCGGTTCGACAGCCTGCTCAACCAGCGCCGGCGATCTGCGGCCTGTCGAACCAAAATGTCCTATCATGGCCGGCTCGACCAAGCCAAGTAAGGGAAACTCTTCATCCGCCCACTGCATTCCATAAAGGGCATACTCGGACATCGCCCCAGGTGGCGTATGGCTTGGCCGAGAACTCCTTGCCAAAGGCGGGATGGTTATGGCATCTCCTCCTTCATGATCGAACGTGCGCATCTGATCCAGATCCTTTGGTGGCGCTCCGTTTAGGAGCGGCACGTCGTCATGTTCATCTCGACCACTGCCGCCGTTGAACGGCAGTTCGGTCTCAATTCCCTCGACAGTGGTGGCCCTTGCTACCGAATGCCGGATCGATCCCTGATCCTGCTTTGCATCACATGGTATCTAACGTCCACATGAGGCGATCCGAGCGGCGCAAGGGCGCCCGCCAGCACCTGTCAGCGCCTTTCGATTGGCGTCAGTTCGCCCACGGGTTGACCCCCATCTCGCAGCTGCTCCTGCGCTCGGGTTGCACCTGGGTCGGCACAACCCGAGCCTTGGGAGCCGCGCCAGCGATCTCGCGAATGATCTTGGTCTTGATCGCCTCGGCGAACTGCTGGCGCTCTCTGACCGGGATCATGAACGCGCCAAGCCCACCAATGACGCAGTCGCGATAGTACTCATCAAGATTATCGGACTCCCAGGCGTCTGTTGGTCGCTTGAGAAGCAGAGGAAGGCCGTTGATCACGACGCCCTGGGCCAATGCTTCGTCCCGCGCCTGGATGACGGATCGGCCGAGATTGTTGACGCCGTCACCCGAGACGTCGATCACGCGCCGCACCGCCTCGATATTGCTCTCGCGCAAGAGTCTCATACTGGCGTCGATCGCCCCTGAAATGGAGGTCCGGGGACCTCGCCTGATGGGCGCCTGCGCAAGCCTATTGGCAAAGCTGAAAGCGTCCTCCGGGCTTCCCATCTCCGTCCATGGGACTGTCACATGTTGGATCGCGGGGCCTGCCCACTCGAGGTAGACCACGGCGATGCGCCCCAGCATGCCGCTCCCGATAGCCTTATGGACCAAAGGTGACCGGAACGCCTCGACAAAACCTTGTCGTTGAAGCTCCTGCTCCTCCGGGTCCATGGAGTTCGAGATGTCCACAGCCAGCACGAGGGCAAGATCGACCTCTGTCTGTGCCCGAGCAGGGACCATAGAGGTCAGGGCGGCCGTCCAGACGAGGACGGCAAGCACCAACGCGCGCACGGGAGACAGCATGGCAACCCTCCTGGCGACCGGCCGGAGGGGTGAGGGCTAGAGCCAGCCCCTCCACTTGAACCAACGATAGGGCACCACCGCCGAGAGGACCATGAGCACCAAGGCAACGGCATAGCCGTAGTCCCACCGCAACTCCGGCATGGCCTCGAAGTTCATGCCGTAGATCGTGCCCACCAGGGTCGGCGGCAGGAACAGCACCGCGGCGATCGAGAACACCTTGATGATGCGGTTCTGGTCGAGGTTGATCAGCCCGAGCGTCGCCTCGTGCAGGTACACGATCTCGGACGACAACTGCCCCTCGTAGGCCGAGAGCGAACGCAGGTCGCGCTCGACCTGCTTCAGGCGGGCCGGGCTGCCGTTGCTCAGCCACTCCTCCGCCCCTTGCCGGACATACGGAATCAGCCGTGACAGCGACAGCAGGCTCTCGCGCAGGATCGCGACCGTCATGTTCTTGCGCCCCAGGCGCTTGATCAGCACCTGGAGTTCGTCCTCGACCCGTTTGGCCTTGCTCCGCTTCGGACTGTGGTCCTCAACGAAGAGCCGGGTCGAGACCTCGTTCAGGTCGGCCGCCACCATCTCGAGCACGTCGGCGGCGCGCTCGACGATGCTCTCCAGCAGCGAGGCCAGCAGGCTGTCGCTGGTGCTGTGGGCTTCCGGCTGCCGCTGGCCCTTGGCCAGGAATGTGCGGAAGGGTACCGGGTCGGCGTAGCGCACCGACACCAGGTGAGTTCGGGTCAGCACGAAGGTGACCTGGGTGCGGGCGGGCCGGCCCTCGGCCACGCCGTTGATGATCACGGCCGTCATGACGAGGGCGCCGTGCTCTTCGTACAGGCGGGCCGACTCCTCGATCTCCGCCATCTCCTGCCGGGTCGGCACCTGAAGCCCGAGCAACGCCTCGACGGCCTTCTCCTCCTCGTGCGTGGGATCCAAGAGGTCGATCCAGAGCACGTCGGATGGGGCAGGAAGCGTCGTGCTGTCCTGCGCCAGGCGCACGAGACGGCCCTGGCGCAGGCCATGGAAGTTCATCATCGGTCAGTTCCAGCGTGAAGGATCAGCCGCGCGTGGGCTTCACCGGCGGCGGGGTCTGGTGCGCGAGGTGGTCAGGCGAGGATGCCGCGGCGGGCGGGCCGAAGGCAACGGCCGCGACGTGCAGGCCGATGACGGGCGCGAAGACGAGCCCGAGCAGCAGGACCACCATCAGCATGATGCTGCGGTCCTCGGATCGGGCGTCCCCGTTGCCCACACGGGCACGGGAGGAGAACAGGTTCAGGAGGGTCATGGCTCACCTCGGTTCCGACCAGCCGTCGCGGGCCGGTCGCGGGTGAGCCGATCAAGCGATCAGGCGTCCGCGCGGGCCGGCAACGGCGTGGTCAATCGACTGGGACTGTCGCTTGGCATTTCGTTCAGGGTTCCTGTGGATCGCGTGCCCGCCGAGGCGGGATCGGCCCCTCGGGAATGCCTCGTTTCCCGGACAAGGTCAAGTCCGGTCCACGCCGCCCGAACAATGGCCGTGCCCTGGCGTTGGCAAGGTCCACGCCCGCCCGGGACAGGGTCCGACATCACGCAGGTGAAGCGGGAAGGGAGGGACGCCGCCATGGAAGCGCCGGCCTTTGGTCCACCTGCCGCCATCCCCGAAACCGGGGAGGCTGCCCTGGAGGCAAGGCCTCCCGGTACGGCAAGGGTCGAGACCATGCTCGAGACAGTCGGGATCGCCATCTTCGCAGCGCTTCTGGTCAGTGCCGCCGTCATCCTGATCCGACGGAACCGCCGCTGACCTTCGGCTGCATCCGCACGGCCGATCCAGTTTCCCGCCCGCACCCCCGCCGGCCCTGTACGCACGGCTTGCCGCAGGATACACGAACTTCGGAGCCCATCGAGGCAGGGGAGAGAACCGGCAGTGACGATCACGCGTCCAAGGCTGTCATTGCGGCTGCGCATCTTCATCCTGACCGCGGTGGCGCTGGCCCCGGCGCTGGCGATCCTCGGCTACAACGAGGTCTCCCTGCGCCGCAGCCGCGAGGCCGAGATCCATGCGCTCGCCCTCCGGTTCGGGCAGTCGGCCTCGCTCGAGATGCAGGGCATCGTCAGCGGCGCCGAAGGGCTGCTGCGCGCCATCGCGCGGGTGCCGGTGGTGCGCTCGTTCGACGCCGAGCCCTGCGGCCTCTACTTGGCCGACATCCGACGGCAGTCCCCGCAGCTCGCCGCGATCACCGTGATCGATCGTGGCGGCAGCGTGCAGTGCCGTAGCGCGCCGGGCGCCGCGGCGCGGCTCGACGACCGTCCTTACTTCCGGCAGGCGCTCGAGACCGGAGGGTTCGTGGTCGGCGAGTACACGAAGAGCCGGATCTCAGCCCAGCGCGGCCTGACCCTGGCAACGGCGATCAAGGCAGATGACGGCTCCATCGTCGGCGTGCTGGCGGCTGGCCTCGACCTCGAATGGCTTGGCGGGCGGCTGCGCGAGCGCGACCTTGCCGGTGGTAATGCCCTCACGATCGCCGACCGGACCGGCATGATCATCGCGCGCGAGCCGTTCCCGGAGCGGTTCATCGGCACCCGCATCCCCGAGCCGTTTCAGTCCCTCGTCAGTGGGCCGGCGCCGGGAACGCGGGAGGTCACGAGCCAGGACGGGACGCAACGCGTCATCGGCTACATCCCGGCCACCGCGAACCCGACGGGCCTGTACATCAGCGCCGGCCTCTCGCGGGACGAGGCCTTCGCCCCGATCGACCAGGCCATGCGCCGGGGAGCGGCGCTGGCCCTGATCGGCAGCGTGGTGGCCCTCCTGGCCGCCTGGGGCCTCGGCCGCAGGTTCGTCCGCGCACCCGTGGCGCGGCTGATGCGGACGATCCAGGCATGGCGCGGCGGGGAGCGGACGGCCCGCACGGGGATGGCCGGCGGCGCGGGGGAGCTGGAGGCGGTCGGCGCGGCGATCGACGGCCTGATGGACGAGCTCGACCGGGGTCAGGCCGCGCGGGACGCCGCCGAGGAGCACCGTCGGCTTCTCCTCAACGAGTTGAACCACCGCGTGAAGAACACGCTCGCCACCGTGCAGTCCATCGCCTCGCAGACCTTGCGCAACTCGGCCACGGTCGGTCAGGCCCACGAGGCGCTGGAGAGCCGGCTGCTGGCCCTGTCCCGCGTCCACGACGTGCTCACCCGCGAGAGCTGGGACGGGGCGGACATGGGCGAGATCGTCGCCCAGGCCCTCGAGCCGTTCGGCGATTCGGGCGGGAAGCGTCTCCGGTTCGAGGGGCCGTCGGTCCGGCTGTCCCCGAGGGCCGCGCTGGCCCTGTCCATGGCGTTCCAGGAGCTGGCGACGAACGCGGTGAAGTACGGCTCCCTTTCCAACGGAACGGGATCGGTCCGGATCAGGTGGGGCCTTGCGGACGGCCCGGACGGCCACCCGAGGCTGCATGTGCGGTGGGAGGAGATCGGTGGCCCGTCCGTACGGCCGCCCAAGCGCAGGGGCTTCGGATCGCGGCTCCTCGAGCGCGCCCTGGCCCATGACCTCGACGGCGCCGTGACGCTCGAGTTCGCCGCGACCGGGGTGGTGTGCACGCTCCAGACCGCCGCGGCCTGAAGCCCGACCTGGCGGCCATGGCGCCCATGGGGGTTTGGTTCCGCCCCGTGAACCCGTAGGGCAGCCGAGTGCCCCTGGGCTTTCCCTGGCTTGGCAGGAAGCGTCCTTTACGCGATGTGCTTTTGCGCCCGCGAGGCCTCGCTCCCTTCGCCGATTTGCGAGATCAGCTTCGGATCGGCTCAGTGCACGCGAGCGGGCGATTTCGGCCCGCGACCCCTCGATCGCTCGATTGGATTGGTCGATCAGGTTGTTCGGTGCGGATTGGTTCCGGTCCGGCTCAAGGTCCTGGGCAGCCGGTCCGATCGGGGGAACCCTGGGTCTGCGGTCCCGGTTGTACCATCAATGGCCAAGCCTGGGCCCATTTCCCGCGTTCCGGAGTTCGCGCTTCCGTCATGACCGCTGCCGCTCCCCCGCCTCAGGATCCGAAGGGGCGCCAAACCCTCCCCGCGACGGTCACCATGCTGGCCATCGTGGCCGGATGGGCGCTGGCGCGTCACGTCATAGCCGGCCCCGGACGTCCGGGGCCGGCGGTCGGACGCGGGAGCGGCCAGGGCGGCGCGGGTCCAACGGGTCAGGATCGTGGCGATGGCCGGCATGCACCACCCCAAGCAGTCGATGAGAAGGGGCGGGGGCGCGAAGCCGGCACGCCGACGGAAATCCCGGCGCTCGGCTGGAAGGACATCCTGTGGCGGACCTACGAGGAGTTCGGGCAGGACCGGATCATGGCCGTTGCGGCGGGCGTCACCTACTATGCCCTGCTCGCCATGTTCCCGGCGATCGCGGCCCTCGTGTCGATCTACGGCCTGTTCGCCGATCCCGCGACGATCCAGGGCCACCTCGATGCCCTCTCGGGCGTGCTGCCAAGCGGGGCGATGGACATCGTCCGGGAGCAAGTCACCCGCATCGCCACGGCGGGCGGGGGGAAGCTGGGACTCAGCTTCCTCATCGGCCTGGTCCTGTCGCTGTGGAGCGCAATGCCGGCATGAAGGCGATGATCGACGCGCTCAACATCGTCTACGACGAGGAGGAGAAGCGCAGCTTCCTCAAGCTGAACCTCGAGTCGCTGGCGTTCACCCTCGGCGCCATCGGCTTCATCCTCCTGGCGCTCGCCGGGATCGTCGTGCTGCCGGTCATCCTCGCCTTTGTCGGACTGGGCAGCGGCACCGAATGGCTGCTCTCTCTGGCGCGCTGGCCGATCCTCCTGGCCTGCGTCGTGCTGGGCCTATCGGCCCTCTACCGCTACGGCCCGAGCCGCGACAAGGCCGAATGGAAGTGGGTGACGCCGGGCGGCCTCGTGGCCGCCGTGCTGTGGCTCGTCGTTTCGATGCTGTTCTCGTGGTACGTGGCGAACTTCGGCAGCTACAACGAGACCTATGGCTCGCTCGGCGCTGTGATCGGCTTCATGACCTGGATCTGGATTTCCGGCATCGTGGTCCTGGTGGGTGCAGAGATCAACGCCGAGATGGAGCACCAGACCGCCAGGGACACGACGGTCGGACCGGATCGCCCGATGGGGCAGCGTGGTGCGACCATGGCCGACACCGTCGGCGCCGCGAAGGCATGACGATCGGACCTAACAATACCGCGCATCATCAGCGACACCAGCAATCTCACCCTGGCGAACCATTTCCTCGCTCCGGGCTGGGAGACGATGGTCGGACCGTTCGCGCTCGCAACCCTGGATGGTCGATGATGTCAAGCGAACCGAAGAATTGACCCCGCATTGCCTCACGTTGAATGTTACCGATAGGTTCGCTGTCCCGGACGGGATGCGTCATCTTTTGTCATCCTGTTTCGGGGATGGTATTCAATCGGTCCAAGCGGGTCGATGCGCGGCCGGCAGCGCTGGCCCAGCGTCGAGACGATCCAGAAGATCCTCGATGCGACCGGCACCACTTGGCCCGCCTTTGCGCGTCTGGTCGAGGGCAGCACGCCAAACGCCTCTTATAGCCAATAAGAATCTGCAGACTGCCACGTGCCTATTGCTTCTTTGCGCCTTGAACAGGCGCCGCGCATAGACCAGCCGCCGATGCCAAAGGCACCAGCTCGAGCCCTCGATGGTCTGCCTCCGAAGAAGAGTGCCTCCGGGCCGTCATCCAAAACGATGAAGCGGCATTGATGGGCTCGGAGCCGGACCAGGGTCGTCTCGTCATGCGGCGAAGGTTCAACGATCCGGATCTCCGGCATGGGTCTCAGCTGCTCGGCGATGATGGCGACGTTCCAAAAAGCGAAGCTCGTTGGAGTTCAAGTCTGAACAATGTCCGATCGTACTGGCAACGTGGCCAGCCTCGAAGAACGCCGTGACGTTCGCTCCAATCGAGCCTTTACCGCCAACCTTGTCGATCATGATACGCTCAAGCAGTACGAGGTCGGACGAATTGACCTCTGGGAATGATGGCTGATTGGTTCGAACTCATGATCCTGCCCGGCGTCGACCGGCACCAGCCAAGTCTGTACATATGGATCGAGGCCCGACTTTTGGGTAAATCAGGGGCATGACCTACACCCTGATTCAACTTGCGCCCGGCTCCTATGATCTCCTCCTCGAGGGGAAGATCATCGGCGCCGTGGTGCGCGGGGGGACGAAGATCTCACCGATCTGGATCGCCGAACTCCTGCCCGAGGAGCGGCTGGCCCGGAGACCTGATCCCTTTACCGAACTCGAGCACGAGTTCACGAGCTTTCAGGAATTGAGGCGTTGGCTTGGCAATCCTTCTGTTCGCCCCGCTGAAGGCATCGGACAGCCCAATTGATCCTGCGGTTACGCTGAAACCGATCCTGGGCGAGACTGTTGACGCCCCAACACAAGGGATGCGGCAGGCGATGGAGTTTGCTGTGCCGGTGAATGACGAGCAGATTGAGGAGCTTCGGCTCTCGAATAACCTATCCGTTTCGCCCGATTACACGAGCCAGATCGTCGGTCATTTTCTTCGAAAGCTCTACACGGACCTGCTCGAGGAGGAGTTTCCCGAGCGCCTCAAGCCCCTGATAGAGGAACTCAACGCCCAAGAGCAAGCCAGACGGCGCCGGGCGAGGCGATGAGCCCCAAAGAGCTACCGACGCGCATGAAAAATCTCACCCGCCCAGAGGTCATATGCGTGCTGAATGGTCAGGTAGGTCTCGTAGGCCCGATCATACCGGCGGGCTGCCGTAAAGCGAGCTCTCAGAGCATGCAGGTGCTCGAGCCGATGAGTCCACTGGGTTTTTCGTTCGGTTGACATGACCCCTATCCAATCAAAGCGTTATTCGAACCTGACTTTAAACCGCTTGTGTGAATGAATTGGAAATCAAGAGTATAATCCCAGCAGCGCACGGGGGTTAACTCGCTGAAAGCGGCTGAGGCTGAACAACGAGCGCATTCGCCAGTTGGTAATCACAGATCGCCAGCTTGGGAGTGCCAATGCCCCGCTTTTTCTTCGACACCTTCGATGGTGAAAGTCTCCAACCGGACGAGACCGGTCATGAGCTGCCCGATCTCGATGCGGCCAAGCAGGAGGCACAGAAGACCCTGCCGGACATGGCCAAGGATGCTCTCGTTGACGGCAACTATCGAACCTTCGTCGTGAATGTCCGAGACGAAGCAGGGCAGACCGTTCTGAGAGCCGCACTTTCGCTGGTTGTCGCAGAGGGGACGTTCGACGATTAGGCTCTTCCCGTCAAAAAGAAAGCGCCTCTCGCAGGCGGCGCTTGAGTGACGGTCCGCGGGGCAAACCAGGACCGGGACCGTTTAAAGCCGCTTGTCGGGTAAGGGTTCGGGAAGTGCCCAAGCTCTTTCGGAGCAGCAGGTTGAGCAAGACGGTCTTTTGTTCGGCCAAGCTGAAACCAACGGCCTGCCAAGGATTTCACTCGTCGGACATCAATGCTCACTGGTGTTCCGGAACAGAGCCTCCTCATCTCCCCAATCCCCGCGGGTGAGGAGGCTTTCTGGTATCTGGTGAGACAGAGCCACCCCAGGAGAGTGCCACGGTGTCGACCGATGACGAGCACTTTCAGAGGCTGGGTTCAAAGGACAGTCCGCAGCTGCCGAGGTCGCTGGCCACTTTCATTGGGCAGATGCTGGGCAACCATTATCGGGACACCGTCATGGCCCCGCTGTCCGACGAGCTGCAAAGGCTCGTCGATGCTCTCGATGTGGCGGAGAGGGATGAAGACGCCGCCGACACGGAAAGAAAACGCCCCGGCCGAGTACTGTCTTGGGCCTCAGCCAGGGCGCCCCTGCGGGAGAGAGCGACCCGCATTTCGACGGGCCGATACGCAACGCGCCCGATGCAAGAACTCTGACGCGACCAGGTCAACAATTGGTGTTTGGTTGGACGCCCTGGCCATGGTCTTCCGGCTCCACCACCAGGGCGCCAGTGGACTTGCGTTTGCAAAACAAAGAAGAGCCACGCCTTAGAGGATACGCTGCTCTTGCTGGTTCACAACGTCTCAGAAGGTCAGTCAAACAATCTCAGAAGTGCTGCCCTCAGCATTCGGATTAGCTCTCAAATAAAACGCCCCGGCCTGGAGCCGAACACCACTTCCACTCCGGCCAGGGCGTCTGCGACCCCATAAGAGTCAGGCCGCGAGGCTTGAACGGGAACGAGCTCGCAAAGGTCCATTGCGCCAGCAAGGAACTGTACCCCTGCCTATCGTGCCAAGGATCGGGACCGCGTTGCGGTCGTTCCGCCACATGC
Source organism: Microvirga ossetica (assembly GCF_002741015.1). Taxonomy (NCBI): domain Bacteria; kingdom Pseudomonadati; phylum Pseudomonadota; class Alphaproteobacteria; order Hyphomicrobiales; family Methylobacteriaceae; genus Microvirga; species Microvirga ossetica. The sequence continues at coordinate 220,675 of NZ_CP016620.1, forward strand.
AGACCACGAGCCGATGGCCGAACCTCGGCGCGAGAGTGCGCGGAGCATTGGGGAGGCGACCACCCGCCGAATCCCGGTCGCGGCTTAATCCGGCTTTTGATGAGCCGTCGATAATTGAGGGTTTTTCGCGAAGTGGTCCCATAGCCCGTCCCTCTAGGAGGAGCTGATCGCACCACCATTTCCCGCGCCTGAATTTCTAACGCTCTTGTCGATGGGTGAGGCTTCAGCGCTGCTCGGTAGACGTTGACTCTTGCTTCACTCGTTCGTCGTTTCTACGCAGGTTGCCGTTCACGGTGCGAAGCGTACCCGCGATGGGTTCTGGCATAATCTGGCACATCAGGTTTCCGATCTCGCTTGTTGCCATGGATCAGCCACGCCAGCGCATATCCGGCAACGCCTGCCATGAACAGCGCGAGCAACGGGTTCGCTGTCAGCCGCTGGGTCACGGCTCGCTCGCCGGCGCGAATGTACCGCTCGGCATCCGGATACTGCTCTCCTGCTTGTTGGACGTAGCGTTCGCCTCGATTATACAATTCACGGACTTGTCCAGACGCTTGTTCTGTAACGTCGTGCGGCACCGTTGCAGTAACTTGAAAACGGCATAACGGACCCAGTTTAACGGGCCGCTCAGGCAGCAAGACCGAAGAGCTGATGGACGAGCCGGATTTCGCCTGTCGCTCGACATTTTCGCTGGATGCAATGACCGCGGCGGATCATGCGCATGATTTCAAAACCCCGTCAGGGTCGCGGCGGCGGTTTTCATCGTCTGGAAGCCGCGTGTCAGCCGGATCATGCGCTTGAGCGCGCCGGGATCCGCCTCAAGGATGTTATTCAAATATTTCGAGGTGCGGTGTTCGAGATCCTTCGACAGGAAACCTTCGTTCTGCAGGCGCAGGATTGCCCTGGGATACGACGCCAGCTTATCCGTCGTGATGGAGGATGGTGGGTAGTGACTCATCGCCTTGATGGCCTTACGCAGGAAACGATAAGCGGCGTTGGCATTACGGCGATCGGACAGCATGGAGGCGATCAACTGACCGTGCTTGTCGACCGCGCGAAACAGGTATTTCCAGTTGCCTCCTACGCGGACGTAGGTCTCGTCCACTCTCCACGAGCCTGAGCGAGGACCCCGATAGGATCGGATCCGTTTCTCGATCTCGGGCGCATAGCGCTGAACCCATCGAAAGATGGTGCTGGGGTCAACGGCGACACCACGTTCGGACATCATCTCGGCGAGATCGCGATAGCTGATCCCGTACTTGCAGTACCAGCGCACGCACAGCAGGATGATTTCGACTGGAAAGCGGCGGCGCTTGAACAGGGACAACAGGACGGCTCCTCGAACGGCCGCTCCGGATTACACTGCCGAGGTTAATGCAACAGTGCCCAACTTGGTCATGAACCGAGAGAAAACGTTGAGCCTGCCCGGCTGATTTGAACCGCTTCATGATGCGCTCACGTCGTCGGGTCGGCTGATGGCTGTTTTCCGCGCGATTGTTCAAGCCTTATGCTGCCGATGCTCCACGCTGGGCATCACCGTCCTCTTTGCGGCAGCATAGCTGGCGAGTTTGTCCGTGATCATCAAGCGCGGTGCCGTGCCCTGCTTCTTGAGTAGCTTGCGCAGCAGACGCTTGGCTGCTTTGGCATTGCGCCGGCTCTGAACCAAGATGTCGAGCACAACCCCGTGCTGACCCACGGCGCGCCAGAGCCAGTGCTTCCGGCCCGCAATGCTGATGGCAACCTCGTCTAAGTGCCATTTGTCTCCCGGTGCCGGAAGACGCCTGCGGATCTGCTTGGCAAAGCTCTCGCCGAACTTCATCGCCCACTGCCGGACCGTCTCATGACTGACCTCGATGCAGCGGGCCGCCAGCATCTCCTCGACCATCCGCAGGCTCAAAGGGAACCGGAAGTACAGCCACACGGCATGGCTGATCACCTCGGCCGGAAAGCGATGACGGGCATAGCGAGGATCACGAGGCGATTTCATCCCTCACGTATGACTCCATGTGGTCATCGCCGCGTTAACCTGACGGTGCCATGTAGATTGTGATGGAGCTGCATCAACGGGCAGGAATCCAGCGGTGGGTCCCAACCGGCCGCCTATTCTGAGTTGGAGCTTAAGGAGTGCTGTCGTGCCCTCGTCACCTTCATCACTACGCGCCAGGGCGCCGACCCAATCCAGCCTCTTTCTTCTGGGCCGTGTTACTTCTAACCTCATCGACGGAACGGATATCTCGACGAGCCGCCCCGGACCATGCGCGCGTTTTCAACCTCGAGCGTGCTAGCCGGTCCTTGGCGGCTGGGATCGCATGGGTATATTGCGGCAGCCACTGAGACTGAGTAACAAGCATCTCGTCGACCATTTGCCAAACCTCATCGGGGGAGCAGATGGCTCCGACAAGCGGGTCGTGCAGCATAGCGAGCTTGAGCATTTCCACGTCGCCAGTGACTGCGGCCTTGACAGACATGCGCTGCACATTGATTGAGGCAAGGCAGGTCGCCGCACAGGCGTCCGAGAGCGTGAGGCCAGCTACCATGTTAAGGCCGAAACGGTCCACGAAGCCGGTCGACTCGACGATGGCATCCTCGGGCAGGTTGGTGATGAGGCCACGGTTCTTGACGTTAAAGTGGCCTCGGTAAGTCCGGCCCGTCTCCAGCGCCTCGATGATGTGGCTCGCATGCTCGTCGGTCCGCTTCGACACGTCGATGAGTTTGCCGGCTTCCGCGAGGAATTGCGGAAAGTCGGTCTCGAACCAGTTCCGGCTTTCGGTGGAATAGCGCAGATATCCTCCCGTCTCGCCATGGATCCAATCGGACATGTCGATCCAGCGACGGATTTCTTCAGGGCGCTTGCGATACCAGGGAAGGTATTCGGAGAGGTGGCCGTTCGACTCAGTCGAGTAGAAGCCGAAGCGCTTCAGGACGTCGATGCGGACTTTTTCCTGCTGCGAATACTCGGCATGCCGCTCGAAGGCCGCTACCAGTTCATCGCAGCTGATCCTACGCCCGCGGAAGCGGATGTCGATATACCAAGTCTGGTGATTGATGCCCGTGCAGATGAAATCCACCTCGGTCGGATGGCTTGCCCCGAGTGCATTGGCAATCTGACGCCACCCGTTCTGCACGCCGTGACACAGACCGATCGTGTCGACCTTGCCATGATCGATAGTGGCCCACGTGTTCATCGCCATAGGATTGGCATAGTTCAGCATCTTGGCGCCGGGTTCGCTGACCTCGCGAATGTCCTGGCAGAAATCCAGAAGCGCCGGAATCGTGCGCTGACCATACATGATGCCGCCAGCGCAGATCGTGTCTCCGACACATTGGTCGACGCCGTATTTGAGCGGAATCTGAATGTCGGTCGAGAACGCCTCGAGCCCTCCGACGCGGACGCAATTCAAGATGTAGCGCGCGCCCTCGAAAGCCTTCCGACGATCAATCGTGGAGGTGATCCGCGTCGGCAGTTTGTTCACCTCAACGAGACGGTCGATGATCTGGCACACCATGTCGAGATTGTGCTGGTTGACGTCGGTGAGCGCGATCTCAATATCCTGCAATTCCGGCACGCACAGGATGTCCATGCAGAGCTTCTTAGTGAAGCCAACGCTGCCGGCGCCAATGATCGCAATCTTTAATTTCTGTGACACAGTTTCCTCACTCAATCCCCGCTCCGCGCTTTATTGATTCCGCCGCGCGTTGGGCCGGCAACGGTATATTCCGCTCGTCCGACAGGCGGATTTCAGGCTAGTATGCCCAGAGATGAGGAGAGGACTAGAGAGTTTTTGTGCTGAGATGGGTGATTTTGTGCTATCGCCGCTCCGAGCCGGGGGGCCGCGGATGCGGAACGTATCGCTCCCACGCGGACGGCACCCGCTGCACACGATGCCGGCGAGCGCCGGCTACGATCTCGTCGAATCTCCCTCCTACAATTGGGATGGCCGACAGCGTGGCGACACGCCCTTCACGGTCGTTCAGCACACATTAAGTGGGTGTGGGAACCTGATCCATGACGGGCGCCACTATTGTCTCGATCCCGGAACGACGATGCTCGTGACCATTCCCCACAGCCATCGCTATTGGCTGGAGCCGGGTGATCGGTGGGAGTTCTTCTGGATTGTCATGTATGGACAAGAGGCAGTCCGCATCAACCAGTCCATCATATCCGTCGCCGGACCCGTTCTGCACTTGACGGAGAAAGCGGTCACACAATTGGCCCAGTGTTGCCTGGCGCTGATCCAGGGTGACGGTGAGACGGCAGGGCGCGCGTCGGCCGTCGCCTATACAGCGATGATGGTGCTTTATGACGATATCCTCGGAACGCGGCTCGAACCGGCCGATGACCCGGGGCGTTCCGCCATCGCAGCCGCTGCCGCCTTTATCCGCGACCACCTGGACAAAGATTTGAGCGTTCCGGTCCTGGCCCGGATGACTGGCTTGAGCCGAGCGCATTTCACCCGGGTCTTCGCCACTCTTTTCGGAAGCACGCCGGGGGAATATGTACTGGAGCAGCGAATGCTACGGGCCGCGCGGCTGCTCGAGAGCAGCAATCTGTCGATCAAGGCCATCTCGACCACGAGTGGGTTCCACGACGCGAACTATTTCGCCAAGGCGTTCCGTCGGACGTTCGGCGTCAGTCCGACGGAATTCAGGACCACAGGCATGTACGCCACTCGACGCTGAAGCGACGAATGCGGTCCCCGTGGAATTGCTTCAGTTGACACAGAGCCAAGCCTCTGGATTAATCGATTAACCTGGCGCCCCGAAAGCAGGGTGTGAGGCATAAAGCCAGCAATGACTGGAGGGAACAGATGAAGAAGCGCCTTATTACGGGGGCTGTCGCCAGCCTCCTGAGTTGTGTGGCCGCCGGCAGCATCGGAGCCGCAAGTGCCGAAACCCTGACGGTCTACTGGAATGCCGGTCACGGGTACAAGGCATATGCAGATGCCATCAAAGCCTTTGAGGCTGACAATCCCGGTTGGACGGTGCGCTGGGAGAAGTTCCAGTGGCCGGACATGCGTACGAAGCTGATCGCGGATTTCTCGGTCAAGAACCCGCCGGATCTGACTGCCGAGCCGAACGGCTGGGTTCAGGAATTCGCCGTGCAGGGCCTTCTACGTCCGCTCAACGACTATGTCGAAAGAGATGGCAAGCAGATCGGCTTCCCCGACGACTGGCAGGGCTACACGGTCGACCGCAACAAGTTCCAGGGGAAGTATTACGGGATTCAGCTGCACCTGACATGCGCTGCTCTTCTCTATAATCAGGACATGCTGAAGGAAGCGGGCTTCTCGAAGCCGCCGTCTACTTGGCAGGAGTTCCGGGAAGTCGCGAAGGCTACCACTAAGCCCGGTCGATTCGGGTTCGCACCGAATCCGACTTTTTACTATTACTGGTCATGGCTGTTGCAGAACGGCGCGAAATATTATGACTCAGCCACGAACAAAGTAACCCTCGACACGCCCGAAGCCGCAGAGGCGCTGCAGTTCCTCTCCGATCTGATCCAAGTCGACAAAGCCGCGCCGGTGCCGGTCGCGGGTGCCGACTACGAAGGGCCACAAAAGCTTTTCACAGCCAACCGCGCTGCGATGATCATTACGGGTCCGTGGGACGTAGCACCCATCATGCAGGGTAACCCGAAACTAAATTGGTCAGTTGCGCCTGCGTTGAAGAACAAGACACAATCGACGTTCTTCGGCGGAGTCAGCATGATGATTCCCGCGGCTGCGAAACATCCCGATAAGGCGTGGGAGCTTCTGAAGCGGTTCGTATCGATCAATACCGAACTTGCGGCAACGAAGGAAGCCGGCATGACCATGCCGCGCAAGTCCTGGGCTGAGCATCCAGACGTCAAAGCCGACAAGATCATTGCTCCCTTCAGCCAGTGCCTGCCCTACGCTCAGGAGCCTGACGGTGACCTGCGTCAGACCGGCAAGTGGGCTCGTGTGAACGAGCTGCTGCAGAACGCCTTCGATGCAACGGTCTATAAGAAGGTGCCGGCAACGGAATCGCTGAAGCGCTTCACCGAAGAGGCGAACGCCGTCCTCTCGCAGAAGTAAGCTGTGATCGCTCCGGCCGGCGACCCTGTCCGGAGCGACCATCGGCATCTTGCATGGAACGAGTGCCGCTCATCAGCCCTCGACCCGGGAGATGGTCATGGCCAGAAGCATGACTCTGAAAACACGTCAGGCCATCACCGCCTATCTGCTTCTAATTCCGGCAATCTTCTATTTTCTGATCTACTTTTTCTATCCGATCGCATTGGAGTTCTGGGCAAGCCTTTTCCGGGGTCAACCTCTGATCGGGGAAAGCAGCTTTGCTGGCCTTTCCAACTACGTCGAGGCGATAGGCGATCGGCGCGTGCGTCAGTCGCTCGTGGTGACGTTGATCTATGCGTTCGGAGCAACAGGAGCGACAGTTGTCACGGGACTAGGGCTTGCGGCTTTGCTCAACGGCCCCATCAGAGGCAGCACCTTTTTCCGGGCGGTGATCTTCTTTCCCTATATCATCTCCTACGTCATTATCGCCCTGATGTGGAAAAGCATCCTCGACCCTTACACGGGCATCCTGAATGGCGCCCTGGTCGCGCTCGGCCTCCCGCCCCAGAACTGGCTTGGGGATGTCGATACGGCGCTTCCCACCCTAATGGGGATCACAGTATGGAAGGACGCCGGATACGCGATGTTGATCTACCTCGCTGCCTTACAGTCGATCCCCACGACATTCTATGAGGCAGCCTCGATCGACGGCGCGACGCCCATGCAGCAGTTCCGCTACCTGACCCTGCCGCTTCTCATGCCAACAACCCTGTTCGTCGTGGTGATTAGCATGATCACCCATTTACAGGAGTTGGCCCCCGCTTATCTCATCACCAATGGCGGACCGGCCGATGCAACCCAACTCTTCGGCTTCTTCGTCTTCAAGAAAGCCTTTTTCGAGCTCAATATCGGCTATGCTTCGGCCCTGTCGTTCATGATGTTCCTGCTGATCCTCGCCATCACAGCGGTGCAGTTCAAGCTCGGCAGCCGCGAGATCAAGTACTGAGGCCCGCATGTCGCGATTGACTCCCATTCTGTCCTATCTGTTGCTCGGGCTATGCACGCTCTTGTGCGTCGTGCCGTTTGCCTACATGCTGTCTCTATCGCTGCAGAGCGATGCGGAGTTGATGTCCGGCCTGCCGGTTCTCATTCCCGAGAAGCTACAGTTTTCGAACTACGTCGCTATTTGGGAGCGCGCTCCTTTCGGACGGTTCATCCTCAACAGCCTCATCATTGCAGGTGGGATCACGCTGCTGCACCTGATCTTCGATCCGCTTGTCGGCTACGTGTTCGCGAAGCTGGAGTTCCCAGGCAAGAAGATCTTGTTCGGGGCAGTGCTGTCGACCTTGATGATCCCGTTCTTCATCCGACTCATACCCCTTTATATCATCACGGCTGAGTTCGGTTGGCTCAATACATATCCCGGGCTCATCATGCCGTTTGCCATGAGCGCTTATGGCATCTTTCTCATGCGCCAGTTCATTGCGCCAATTCCCAGCGAGCTTCTCGATGCAGCGCGGATCGATGGCTGTTCGGAGATGCGCATCTACTGGCAGATTGTCCTGCCGCAAGTCAGACCAGCTCTGGCGACCCTCGCGCTCCTCACCTTCGTGTTCCAGTGGAACGAGTTTCTGTGGCCTCTCGTCGTCGTCAGCACAACGGAGATGCGGCCGATTACGACTGGTCTGACCCTTTTCACGCAGGAAACCTTCACTCAATGGAACTTGACATCGGCCGGGGGCGTCCTGCTGTTCCTGCCGAGCCTCGCACTCTTCCTCTTCACGCAGCGCTATCTCGTGCGCAGCGTCATGCTCGCTGGGATGAAGTGAACCAAAAAGGATAAAAGCAATGACGCAGCATCCAAATGTAATCGTAGTTTTGACGGACCAGCAGCGGTGGGATACGGTAGGCGCCCATGGAAATCCAATGGGGCTGACGCCGAACTTCGACCGGATGGCGCGGACCGGTCTGTTCGTGAAGAATTCCTTCACATGCCAGCCCGTTTGCGGTCCGGCTCGCTCGGCCCTCCAGACTGGCCGCTACCCAACGCAGACAGGCTGCTACCGAAACAGCATCTCGCTGCCGCGCTCTGAGCGGACGCTGGCCCATTACTTCGGCGATGCGGGATATCGCACAGGATATATCGGGAAGTGGCACCTTGCCGACAACGAGCCCGTGCCGCCCGAGGAGAGGGGAGGCTATCAGGATTGGCTGGCGAGCAACCTCCTCGAGTTTACCTCATACCCTTTCGACACCGTCATGTATGATGCCGAGTGTAGCGAGGTGAAGCTGCCGGGCTACCGCGTCGACGCGCTTACCGATGCTGCGATCCGGTACATCGATCAGCAGAAGAATAATCCATTCTTCCTATTCCTTTCCTATCTTGAGCCGCACCATCAGAACCAGACCGATGATTACCCAGCACCGATCGGCTACGAGGAAAGCATGCGCGAGCGGCTCGTCGTGCCGCAGGACCTGGCAACCCTCGGCGGCTCGACCAGCGAGCACCTGCCCGGGTATCTCGGCATGGTGAAACGGCTCGACGAAGCCTTTGGTCGCCTTGTCGAGGCACTGTACAGTCTTAAGCTTCTTGACGACACGGTCATCCTGTTCACATCCGACCACGGCTGCCACTTTAAGACGCGAAACGACGAGTACAAGCGCTCCTGTCACGAGGCCTCCATCCGGGTTCCGACACTTTTCCATGGTCCAGGATTTGCAAATCGCGGTGCTTTCGATGGTCTCGTGAGCCTCATTGATCTGCCGCCGACGTTATTGGATGCGGCTGGTATCGAGGTACCGGCTGCCATGCAGGGGCACTCAGTTCTCAGAATGGCGCAGGAGGCCTCGACGTCGGACAATGTCTTCATCCAGGTCAGCGAAAGTCATGTCGCGCGCGCCCTGCGGACGCAGCGCTGGAAATACGAGGTTGAGGCGCCAGGGGCGGACGGTTGGAACCAGATGGCGAGCGGCTGCTACGTTGAGTCTCTGCTCTATGATCTTGATGCCGATCCATATGAACTCAGTAATCTTATTGAGTCGCCCGCGTACGCCTCTATTCGCGCAGAACTCCGACGGCTCCTTCTTGAGCGCATCGCTGCGGCAGGCGAAGAGGTTCCCGAGATCGTAGCCCGTGAGGGAGCCGGTCTCGCGGCCGCCTCGTAGGAGCATTTTGAACCAACCCATAGGCCGTGGATCGTGAGCGAACGACGAGCACGAAAGGCGAACTCGCCGAGAGGAATCTCTCCCACCATGGCAGATGTCGCGCGCCATGCGAACGTCTCCACGGCCGCCGTTTCTTACTTCCTCAGTGGTGACAGCCTCGGCCTGAAGCGGGTAGGGGCCGACGCGCGGGAGAGAATCCTCAAGGCCATTGCCGATCTCCAATACGTACAGAACAGTGCGGCGCGGCAGCTGCGCCGCAGGCAGGCGGGGCGCATCTGCCTCATTCTGCCTCGCCTTGGCGTTCCGTATAGCGACCGCATCGCGAGCGATGTGCAGGCAGCCGCTAGAGCACGTGGCTTGTCGACGATCATTGTTGCAGGGGGAGACTATCAGGCGGTGGAGCGGATCTTTCTGGAGATCGAGAGCGGGTTGGCAGATGGCTTGATCGCTGAACTCCAGCATCTTGCCGCCGAGGATGTGGAAGCACTGACGCTGCGGCTTGCCACCCGCAAGCCACTGATCATCTTCCATCCCATCGTGAGACCGAACCGATTTTCCGTGTTCCGGCAAGATGCGACGGCGGCGATCCGCGAAGTGCTTCAGACCCTGTACTGCGACGGGCATCGACGCATTGCCTATATGCAGCACGCCGCACTCGGCGAGAGAACGCGCGTGAACGCCTACTTGGCGTTTCTCGGGGCGGCCGGTCTTCCTTTCGATGAGACGCTCATGGTCGACGGCGCGCAGTCGAGACGGTCGGCGCATGAAGCTGTGCTCAATCTCCTGAAAGTGAGCGAGAGGCCGACCGCTCTTATCGCTGAATCGGATTTTGCGGCGGTCACCGCGCTCAACAGCTTTCAAGCCGCGGGGCTGAAGGTTCCGGCCGATATCGCGGTGGTGGGCTGCGGCAACATCGACGAGGGCTTGTTCTCGTACCCGAGGCTGACTACCATCGGTCCGCAAGAGGCATCGTTTTCACACCTTGCCGATCACTTGGCCGATCTGATCGCGGGCAAGCGCATTTCACGCTCAAAGGTATTCGAGTTGCCCTGGTCCGTCATCAGGCGGGATTCGGCTTGAGCCGATCATGCGCCTGGGGCGTTCTTCGGCAGGGCGGATCCGGTTCGTCATTAAAAATGCGCGGCAGCAAAGCGCCAATACCACGCCCGTGGAAATAGGTCCTCGATTTCGTCTCAGCCGGATGAAACCCAGTCGTATGGAGCGACCGTTGCGCCATCTGCGATCCGACCAGCTGCGTCGCTCCACGCCTCGGGCCCATAGTTGAACGCGAAGAGAACGTCACCACGCCGACGCAGCCGGATATGCTCGGGAAGATCTGACAGGGCGAGCCCCGCTCGCTCGCCGAGCACAAGCTGACAGGTTGACCGCAGGAGATCGGCAGCGGGCCATGCGGCGAGATAGAAGCGGTTCCCGTATTCGACGAGTGATGGCGAGCCGTCGGAAAATCGCGCAACCGGTTCCAATGCGGTTTCCACCCATTCGCGCCACCGCTCGGCCGAGCCTTGCACCTTGCCGCGAACCGCTGCGCTCAAGCCTGGCCTGAGCGAGGCGACCTGAATCACCTTGAGGGGCAGGAGCGCTTGCAGCGGGCCCGGCGGGAGTTCCGGCGGGATCGCGAAGTGGCGGGTCTTCGATCCCGAGCGCGGCCCGAACAGGATCGGGGCTTCCGTTGCCTGGAACGCAGCGAGCGCTGCCTCCGAAATGTGGGGCAGACTCGGAACGACGACAGCGCGGTAGCCTTGGAGCGGTTGGCCGGGCGGAACGATATCGATGTCAAGGCCGAGGCGGCGGAGGCCTTCATACCAGCGGAAGGCGAGTTCCCCATATGAAAAGTCGCGTCCTTGCGGTTGGATGTCCGTGATCCACGCGGCCTCGTAGTCGAAAACGAGTGCAACGGGCGCCTGCTGCGTGTCCGGAAGCGGTCCCCGCGACTCGAGCTCACGCGCGACCTGCGTTGCCTCCTTCCCGCCAGGTGAGAGCGTCCGGTCCGGGCGGTTCAAGCCGGCATGCATCTGCTCTTGGGCAAAAGGGGCTTGCCGCCACCGGAAATAGCTGACGACCTCCGCTCCATGGGCGAAGGCCTCCCATGTCCAAAGGCGCACCATGCCCGGGTGCGGAACGGGATTCCAGGAAGCCCAATTCACGGGCCCGGGTTGCTGCTCCATTACCCAGAACCGTCCGCGGCCAACCCCGCGATAGAGATCGTGATGGAAGGCCGCGATATCCGGATGAGATGTCAGTGCCCAACGCTCGCGCTCGGCTTCCGAAAAAGGGAATTGTTCGACGAAACCCAACGGATACGAGTCCCACGAGGCAAGGTCGAGGTGGTCGAAGGCCCAATGATCGAACTCGCGGAAGAATCCCATGAAGTTATGGGTGATGAACCGGCCCGGTGAATGCTTCCGCAGGATCTCGACCTGCATCCGATCGTAGTCCGCAACCTGCTCCGAGGCGAAACGCCGGAAATCAAGGCGCGCTGCCGGATTAGTCTCGGTGACGGCGAGATTAGGGAGGGCGATCTCGTCGAAACTCCGCACCTCCTGAGACCAGAAAACATTGCCCCAGGCGTCATTCAGTGCGTCGGGCGTCTGATAACGTCGGCGCAGCCAGCTGTGGAATGCGGCAAGATCCTCCGCGCCCCAGGACAAGACGGTGTTATGGCAGCCGTATTCATTGTCGGTCTGCCAGCCGGCCACCGCTTCGTTGCGTCCATAATGGCGGGCGAACGCTTCGACGATGCGTCGGCTCTCTGCCCAGTAGGTCTTCGACGAGAACGAGTAGTGACGACGTGAGCCGAAGCCCCGGACCTGTCCCGAAGCGTCGACTGGGAGGATGTTGGGATTACGGTCGATAAGCCATTTCGGCGGCGTTGCAGTCGGCGTGCCCATCACGATTTTCAAGCCGTGGCTGCCGAGAACCTCTACGGCGCGATCGAGCCAAGCCCAATCGAAGCGACCCTCTTCCGGCTCGATCAGGCTCCAGGAGAACTCGCCGATCCTCACATAGGTGATGCCGAGTTCGGCCATGCGCCGGGCATCCTCCCGCCACAGGTCTTCCGGCCAGTGTTCTGGATAGTAGCAAACGCCAAGCATGTTGAACCTCGGGTGCAAGTGATGATCACACCGCTTCGGCGGTGAGCACCAGCGCCGATTCAGGAAGAAGGTGAGGAGGGACCAGACCGGCGCCCGCATGAAGCGCGCCAGGAAGGACGAGGCCATCTGTCCACATCGGCGCAAGCGCGGAGCCAAACCGCAGACCCTCCAGACGTTGAGGAGCTGGGGCGCTGATGCGATAGCTGCGCCCTGGATCCAGGCCTGGGAACGTGAGCGGTGGCGACAGGCGACGGCGGCGCACGCCCTCCTGTACGATCACATAGACCGCCGCAGCGCCATCCTGCGACACCACACCCACCATGGACCGACCGTCCCGGACAGGCGCTTGCACCACCTGCCCGGCGTGCAGGATGGGGCGCAAGCGCTTGTGCAGGCCAACCCACGAGGCCAATGTCGCCGCCTCCTCCTCCGAGAGGTGAAGCGGATTGAGTTCAATGCCAAAATGGCCGAGGAGTGCAACGGCGGCCCGGAAGTCCAAGCCGTGACTGCGGCCAGTCTGATGGTTAGGCTGGGTCGATACATGCGCGCCCATGAGCTCGGGTGGCATGAGGCGCAAGAATCCACGCTGGATCGAAACGCGTTCCAGGGCATCGGTGCAATCCGATGCCCAGAACCGATGAGTGCGAGCGAGAACGCCAAAATCGATCCGCCCGCCGCCGCTGGCGCAGCTTTCGATCTCCACACCGGGATGTGCGGCCCGCAATCGATCGATGAGGACATAGAACGCCTCCACCTGCCTGTGATAGGCGGGGCGCCCCGCCGCATCGCCAGCGGCGAGCAGGTCACGATTCATGTCCCACTTCAGATAATCGATTCGGTGGTCGGAGAGCAGCCTGTGAAGGCTTTCGAAGAGATTGTCCGCAACCTCCGGCCGCGTAAGATCGAGAACAAGCTGGTGGCGCCCCGTGTCGAGCGGACGCCCCTGCAGCCGGAGCGCCCAATTCGGATGCGCACGAAAGAGGTCGGAATCCGGATTCACCATTTCGGGCTCAACCCACAGACCGAACTCCATGCCGAGACCATGGATATGCTCGATCAAGGAGGTGAGCCCGTCCGGATACTTGCGCCGATCGACAACCCAGTCGCCAAGGCTCGACGTGTCGTCGTCGCGGCGTCCGAACCAGCCGTCATCCAGGACGAAGCGCTCGACGCCGATCCGGGCCGCGGCCGTCGCTTGCGCCCTGAGAGAGTCCACATCGTGATCGAAGTAATTGCCTTCCCACGTGTTGAGCGTGACTGGCCTCGGAGGCATGGCGCCGCCCGACCAGGGAGCGATACGACGGGCAGCGGCATGAAAATGCCGGCTCGCCTTGCCAAGGCCTCGAGACGAAAGAGTGGCGTAGGCCCATGACGTCACGAAACGCTCGTTAGCGCCCAGGATGACTTCGCCCGGATGGAACAGGGGCTCGGCTATCGCGAGCCGCCGACCGTCTTCTAGAACTTCGACCGTGATGCGATGGTTGCCGCTCCAGCCAAGATGGATTCCGTGGACAAGACCGTGATCTTCGCCGAAGGCCTGTGTGCCAATAAAGAGGAGCGGAGGGCGGTCGTGCGAGGTTCGTCCGCGGCGGTTCTCCGTGGCCCATTGCCCCTCCGGTAGCGTAAAGCGTTCAGCCGCAAACTCCCGCGCCCAGACGCCGCCGAACGCCATCACCTCCTCGACCTCCGCCGGTAGAAGAAACACACCTGCGGCGAGCCGTTCAACCGCAAGCGCTTCGCTGGCTTGATTGAGGATCGCGACCCGCGAGGCGAGCACATCGCCCGTTGCGGGAAGCGAGAGTTCCATCTCGAGCCCGATCCGCGCAACGGGATCGTGAGCTTTGATCAGCAACCCATCGCTGCATGCCGTGATCTCCTGGACCACGAAGGATGCGGTCCAGTCCTGCCCCTGCCGATGTGCCGCAAAAGCAGTGGCCCGGAACTGCCCGAGCCCGACGGCTGGGAGAAGCGTCGCACCGGGATAGTCCTTGTCGAGAGCCGCCTGGGCGATCGGCCGTGACATGGCAATGGCAAGAGCGTTGAGATCTGGAATGGCCTGAAGTCGCGGACCCCAATAGGCAATCTCCGGCAAGCCATCCGCATGGCCGAGCAACAGAAGCGTGACGTCCGTTCCGTCGAGCCGATGAACTCGCACTCCGTGTTCGAGGGTCTGAGAGGTCGAAGCATCGGACATCAGGTGATCTCTTCGGTTGGTTTGGTTTCTGTCGGCGGGTCGGGTGAGCCTAGATGAACTTGAGCGGATGCAGCAGTCGCCCGAAATCCGGAGCAACTCAGGTGCTGGCGCGGATCAGAAGCTCATAGCCTACATCGTGAATGGTGGATGATGATTGCTGGCCCGCGAAGCGGGCTAGGAGAACTTTGGCGGCCTCACGTCCTAGGGCATCGATCCTCGCCTTAACCGTTGTCAGAGGCACGGGGAGCAGAGCTGACATCGAGAGGTCGCCAAATCCGGCAATCGCCACGTCGCCGGGGACAGAGACGCCGCGGGAGAGGCATGCCATCATGGCACCATGCGCGAGATTGTCAGTCTGGAAGAAGGCCGCATCGGGAGGCTGCGCTAAATCGAGCAGAGAGAACATGGCGGTCCGTCCCTGCTCGATGGTGGTTGGCGTCGGCACCGCTACCGTCAGCTGGTGGCTGACCTTACGACCTGCGTCCTTCATGGCTGCGCAATAGCCATCGTATCGCTCGAGGGCTTGATCGTTATGCGTGGTTGAGCCGTGAACCACCGCGATGCGGCGATAGCCCCGCTTCAGCAGGTGGGTCGTCATATCGTACGCGGCGGCGAAGTTGTCGTATCCGACCGCCATGTCGATCGGTGCTGTCCTAATGCTGCCGATCTCAACGATCGGTCCATCGAACCGCCGCACACGCTCATGCAGACTGGCCGAGTGGGAGAAGCCGGTGAGTACGAGGGCATCGACTTGCCGGCCCAGGAAGGCTGTCACGATCTCGTATTCCTTGGACTCGGACCAGTTGTAAACCCCGAGCAGCAACTGCTTGCTGTGTTCTTGCAGCTCCTTTGCGAGCTGTTCTGCCAAGTCCGCGAAGAGCGAGCTTCCGCCGACCGTCGGCACAACGAGTCCCACGATGTTGGAACGGCTCGATACCAGCGATCGCGCCATGAGATTTGGAACGTATCCGGTCGACTTTATCGCGTCCATCACGCGCTTACGGGTCGCCGGCAGAACGGCTTCGGGCTGGCGCAGGGCGCGCGATACAGTGATGAGAGAAACGCCCGCCGCATCGGAGACATCCTTCAGGGTAATCGGCTTCCTTGGCTCCTGCCTCGCCTCTGCCGCATCGACGGTCATGTGAACACCCCGCTACCCGCTGCGGCGATGACCTGACGCTCGCGCTGGCTTCTCCTCACGCGGCGGTCCACGTCGTTGGGCGACCATCCGTCAAGGACGAGCGACTTGAGCTTTGCGATCGTACTCGCGTGCTCCGGCCGTTCGGCGAGATTGGTACGCTCGCTGGGATCCGTGTCGAGGCGGAAGAGCTCGTCCCGCTCCCCGTGATAATAAATGTATTTCCAGGGTCCCTGGCGGATCATCCGGATCGGCCGGTCCGCGGCGTGGGCGCAGTACTCCGAAATGACGGCGCGATCCGGGTTGATAGTCCCACCGGTCAAAAACGATTTCAGGCTTGCTCCGTCGGCATCCTGCAGGAAAGGTGCGCTGAGCGGATCGTCGCCAACCCCGGCAAGGTCGGCGAAGGTGGCGGTGAGGTCCAGTAGCGAAACCGGAGTATCACATCGTCCGTGCGAAACGATGCCGGGCCAGCGCATGATGAGAGGGATCCGGGCCGATTCCTCGAAGAAGCAGCACTTCCACCACAGGCCGTGCGCACCTAGCATCTCGCCGTGATCGGAGGCGTAGCACAGGAGCGGATTGAAGCCGTCCCGCGCCGCGCCATCAACCCGATTGAGAACCGTGCCGATCATTTCGTCGAGGTGGGTGACCAACCCGAAGTAGGCGGCACGCGCTCGGGCGACGGTTTCGTCACTGACACCCTCGATGTCGAAATAGCGCCGGAGCCGTTTATGGAATGGATGCTGCGCCGCAAGCTCGTCGCCTGTAACCGCAGGCACATCAATGGCGCTGCCGTCGTAGAGCGAGAAATAGCGCTCGGGAACCTTGAGCGGGAAATGCGGCGCGTTGAACGAAATGCACAGAAAAACTGGTCGCCGATCGAGCCCCGCAGCGGCGACACGGTCGATGCACGCGAGGGCTTCGGTCATGACATCATGGTCCTGCTCAAGATGCGGCGTATGCGCCACGCCTGCCGTCGTCAGCCGGCTGCGAGCTTGGGCGATGGTGGCGTTGGGATCGTCCCAGGTGGGGGACTCGATCGCGGTGCTGCAGACACGGTTGTCATCGACGGGGCGGCGCTCGAAGCCGTGCAGTTGGTCCGGCCCGATGAAGTGCATCTTCCCAACAAGGATTGTCTCATAACCGCAAGCCCGCATGACATGCGCCAAAGTCGGGATATCGCTGCGGAGTGGCGAGCCATTGTCCCAGCATTCGATGCGCGAGGCGTAACGGCCTGTCATGAAGGACATGCGCGACGGGACGCAGAGTGGCGAAGAGCAATAGGCGGCGTCAAAGGTCATCCCATCGGCCGCGAGGCGCTGCAGGTTTGGCGTGTGAATGTGCGTATTGCCGTATACCGACGAGAAATGCGGAGCATGCTCGTCCGACATGATCAGGATGATGTCTGGCCGGCGGTGCGGCTGTGGCGGCGCCTCCGAAGGTGCGCTGATCACCGGTTTCGTCTCGTGCATCATTCCGCTCAATTCAGACTCCCTCCTGGATGCGCAAAATATGTCCCCTGGCACGCTTGACACACGTATATCATAGGTCATCATGACGCCAATAATCAAACCGGTAGCAAACGGGCATTGGGAGGATTTGTTGAATGGGCATCACACGTCGCCGGTTCATGAGCACCGCTGCCGGACTTGCGGCGGCGGGCGTTCTTACCTGGGCCTCTTCGAGGCAGGCTCGAGCGGCCACGGGTCCTCTCTCCGTTTGGAAGTTCGGCGGTACGCCCCGGGAGGTGGAGTTCTGGGCTAAGCAGAACGACCAGTTCACGGCGGACCACAAGGGCGTCGAGCTTCAGTATTCCTACTTCAATGGCCAGGTGCGGCGCCAGAAGATTCAGGCGGCCCTGCAGACCCGCCAGCTCCCCGATGTGATGGTCGGCTTCGGCCAGGACGTGCCTGAACTTGTTAACTTCAAGGCGATCCGGCCCCTCGAAGCGCTGGCCGGGAACAAGCTCGCCGGCTGGCGCGACCGCATGGTTCCTGAAATCCTGAATAGCGGGATCTACGACGGCAAGCTCTATGGACTGCCAGTCTATGTCGACATGGCGCCCTTCCTGGCCTACAACATCGATGCATTAAAAGAGGCGGGATTTGATCGGCCGCCTCGGACGTGGTTTGAGCTTCGCGACTACGCGAAAAAGCTCACAAAGCCGGATCGCCCGGGCTTCGCATTCCCTGCGACGACATCGCCGGGCGACATCAACATCTTCGAGGCAGTCGCATATGCAAATGGTGGCCGTATCTACGATCCGGCGACCAACAAAGTGACGCTCACGGATCGAGGCATAGTGGATGCGCTCCAGCTCTACGTCGATCTCGTCAAAGATGGTTCGACTCCCACTCCCGCGTCCATGGCCGAAACCAATTTCCGCGATACCGCACAGCTCTTTGCGCAGGGCAGGGTGGCCATGTGGGTTGCGTTTTCATGGCTCAATACTCCCTGGGGGACGCCGGACAATCTGAATTGGACGGGTGCTGCGTTCCCTCGACCGGACAAGCCGAGCGGATCGTTCCCGCCGGTCAGTGCCTTGATGGATCCGTCGGCGATCCTGTTCATCTCGGCTAATACGAAGCATCCCGAGGCGGCGCTCGAATACGTCGACTTCTGGTCGCAGGACCAGCAACTTGGACTGTGGGACGGCGATCCGGAATTCTCACGTATTCCGGCCGGCAAGGCAGCGTGGCAATCTCCAGATCTCGCCAAGCGGTGGCCGAACTGGATCGAGGCCTACAAGGCAGGGACGCTGTTTTCGGGCGCCGAGGCGATGCCGCGCTTTGTGGGCGTCACGCAGGTCGAGACCGCGCTTGGTGCTGCGATCCAGGAGGCCATCCTCGGGCGCCGCCCAGCTGCGGATGCCCTCGCCAATGCCCAAGCCATCGCACAGCAGCAGATCAACGGATTGCGCTGAAGGCGAGTGCCCCGGGCCGCGTGAGCGAGGCTCGGTGAACGATCCTTCCAATCGGGACGGAACGTCCCATTCATGAGGCTCGAATGAGAACGGTGCGGAATGCTGGCGATGGGCGAACCCGTGGCTGACAGAACGACCTCGGCGACTGACAATGCGGTGATGGCCAAAGCGTCTCATCGGTTTTTCGACCGCAGTTATCTATCGGCATCGGAGCGCGCCGGATGGAGGCGCCGCAATTCGCTATGCAAGGACGATCGCTGGCTCGCCTATGCGATGGTTCTCCCGGTTGTGCT
The DNA here is from genome assembly GCF_002741015.1 of Microvirga ossetica. Lineage (NCBI taxonomy): Bacteria > Pseudomonadati > Pseudomonadota > Alphaproteobacteria > Hyphomicrobiales > Methylobacteriaceae > Microvirga > Microvirga ossetica. Next base: position 239,539 of record NZ_CP016620.1, read on the forward strand.
CGCGGTGCTCGGGTTCGTTATCGGACCTGCTTATGATGTCTTTCGCCTGAGCTTTACGCGTTATGTCATGGGGCAGGAGCTTGGCTTTGGCACCCTCGTCAATTTCTACAATCTGTTTGCCGATCCGATGTTCGTCCACGTTCTCAAGAATACGGCCGTGTGGATCTTCGGCGGCACAATCGGCTGCGTGGCGCTCGGCTTGGCGCTTGCTTGTTTCCTGGCGATGAATGGGCCTGTCACGGCAGCTCTGCGTGCGTTAATCCTGCTGCCCTGGATTCTTCCTGACGTGGTCACGGCGATGGCCTGGAAATGGATGCTGCATGGGCAGGTGGGAATTGTTGGTCAGACACTGAAGGATATGGGCCTTACGGAGCGTCCCATATCCTTTTTGGGAGATCCCAGCCTGGTCATGTGGGTACTGGTCGCGGTGGTCATCTGGCGCAAGGTTCCGCTGGTAACTCTTGTGCTGACGGCCGCGATCCGCAGCGTGCCCAGTGAACTGCTGGAAGCGAGCCGGATCGACGGCGCCAATCGGTGGGAGAGCTTCCGCTACGTGGTAATGCCGCACATCGCCTTTCCGTTCACATCGATCACGGTTATTGCTATGATTTGGATGACCGCCGAATTCACTCTGCCATGGGTGATGACAGGCGGCGGCCCCGCCAATTCGAGCCAGATCATATCGACCTACATTTACCAGCAGAGCTTCGAATTCTTTAACTGGGGTGTCGCGGCAGCCATGTCTGTCGTCAATTTGGTCTGCCTTGCCGCGCTCGTCGCTGTTTACCTCGTCGTGATGCGGCGGTCCTGGGCCGGCAAGGAGCGTTCATGATGAAAACCCATCCCATCGTGTATGGGCTGTTCGGCGTTTGCGCCTTGGTGATTGCGCTCTACATCACTTTCCCTATCCTGTGGCTCATCCTTGCATCCTTCAAGTCTGCGGGCGAGCTGACCCGGCTGCCCATAACTATCCTGCCCGAGCATTTCACGCTCAGCGCTTACAGCGATCTGTTTCGGGCCGGCACTCAATCGAGTCAGCTGCTCGATTGGCGCAAGCTCATTACGAACAGCTTCTTCATTTCGGTGGCGTCGACCATCTTGGTCGTGTTCTTCGGGGCGATCGCCGGCTACGCATTCGCGCGGATCAAGTTCCCAGGCCGGGATTTGATCCTCGGTGGATTGCTCATCAGCCGCATGTTCCAAGGCGCGGCCCTCCTGCTCCCCACCTATCGCTTGATGGTTTATCTCGGGCTGCACGACTCGCCCTGGGCGCTGATCATCATCTATTCAGCATTCGGACTACCGTTCGCCACATGGATCATAACCGCCGGCCTGCGCGAGATTCCAGTGGAACTCGAAGAGGCAGCTGTGATCGACGGAGCAAACCGCTTACAGACTATGATGAAAGTGGTTCTGCCGCTTGCCGTGCCTTCGCTCGTCACCGCAGCCCTGTGGCACTTCGTCGGCTGTTGGGCGGAGTTCGCGTTCGCATCGATCATTCTCGAGTCCCCCGGGAAGAAGACGGTCACGCTGGGCCTCGTGAACTTCGTCGATTACTTCACGCTCGAATTCAACCGCGTCGGAGCGGCGGCCGCCCTGATTGCACTGCCAATCCTTGTAATCTTCTTTTTCGGGCAACGATATTTCACCCGCGGCTTACTGCAAGGCGCCGTCAAGGGTTGATGGTGGGCCGCAGATGGAAAGTGTTCGCAGTACATGTTCCGCCCTTCGACCAGAACGCTTGCGATGCGAGCACTTGGTCGATCCTATGGGACTGGATGAGGTCGCACCGCGCCTGTCCTGGTCAGTTGCGGGTGATGGGCGCGATCGGCGACAATCGGCTTATGAAATCCGCGTTGCAACCACCCGCGAGGCGCTGTCCGATGAGCATGGTCTCGCATGGCACACAGGCCGCGTCGAGAGCGATGAAACCCTTGATCACGTCTACCAGGGAGAACCTCTTCAGGCGTGCACTCGTTACTGGTGGCTAGTACGAGTTTGGGACGAACGTGGAGTCGTGTCCGGCTGGGCCGACCTAGCCTTCTTCGAGACCGGCTTCATGGGCGCACCCTGGCCGGCGGGCTGGATCTCCGAGCGCTCATTGGGTGCCGACGAGGAATACGAGACGCCGCGTCTTGCGGCTTACGACAACCCCTTTCAGGCGCTCTCGGTCGCGCATTTTCGACGCAGTTTCGTTCTCGACCGCCCAGTTGCCTCCGCGCGCCTCCATGCCACCGCGCTGGGCGTCTACGAGATGTTGATCAACGGCCGCCGGGTGGGCGAGGATGTCCTCGCGCCAGGCTGGACGGATTATCACACCCGATTGGAATATCAGACCTACGATGTGAGCGATCATCTCGTGGCAGGTGATAACGTTGTCGCTGCACTTCTCGGCGAAGGGTGGTACAGCGGCTATCTCGGCTTCAACCGCAAGCGCCCAGCCAACATCTACGGTGTCAAGCCCGCCCTCAGCGCATTCCTCGTCATCACCTTCGTGGATGGCACCAGACTGGCGATTTCGACGGACGATGCGTGGCGGTACAGCCGCGGCCCGCACATCTATTCCGACGTGCTCATGGGCGAGCACTACGACGCGCGCCTCATGATGCCGGGATGGAACCGGCCTGGCTTCGACGACCGGACTTGGCATGAGCCTGAACTCGGAGCCACGCCGCCCCGATCGATCCATGGCGCCCGGGGACCGGCGATCCGCGTGATGCGCCGTCTTGCAGCCAAGAGTGTGAAGGCGGCTTCGGACGGCAGCTTCGTATTCGATCTCGGGCAGAACATGGTCGGCCGTACCTGCCTGCGCATCCGCGCAGAACGCGGCCGTGTGATCCGCCTTCGGCATGGAGAGGTCCTACACGAGGATGGGACGCTCTATGTCGAGAACCTGCGCTCGACCCGTCAAGAAGATATCTACGTCGCCACCGGTGAGGGAGAGGAGGTCTGGGAGCCGACCTTCTCCGTGCACGGATTTCGCTACGTTGCGGTGCACGGGCTTGCAGACGCGCCACCGCTCGAGGCTATCGAGGGCTGCGTGATACACAACGCCATGGAGGAGACGTCGTCCCTGGAGACGTCAAGCGATCTTGTCAATCGGCTCTATGCAAACATTCTTTGGGGACAACGCGGCAACTTCCTCGCCGTGCCAACCGATTGTCCGCAACGGGACGAGCGTCTCGGCTGGCTCGCCGATGCGCAGGTGTTCCTGCGGACCGCAAGCTGGAACATGGACGTCCAAGCGTTCTTCACAAAATGGATGATCGATGTTCTCGACGCGCAATCGCCGGAAGGCGCTTTCCCGGACGTGGCTCCGCGCGGACCCCTGCCGCAGGATGGTGCGCCGGCATGGGGCGATGCAGGGGTCATCGTGCCGATGACCCTCTACGAGCGATATGGTGACGAACGTCTTCTGGCTCGGGCGTATCCAGGCATGGCCGCATGGCTGCATTATATCCGCCGCCACAATCCGGACGGCATCCGTACCGAGGCCTGTCATGCCAATTTCGGTGACTGGCTGTCGCTCGGCGAGCAGACGCCGAAAGCTCTCGTTGCGACGGCTTATTACGCACACGTGGCCGCGCTCATGGCACGCGCCGCGACAATCCTCAAGATTCCGGAGGATGCCGCCTTCTACGACGCGCTCTTCGCGCGCATCCGCGAAGCCTTCCAGCGCCGTTTCATGGCCAAGGATGGCCGGCTCGAAGGAAACACTCAGACAGCCTATCTCTTGGCGCTCGCCTTCGATCTGATGCCCGACCATCTTGTGCCGCGCGCTGTCGCACATCTCGTCGAGAACATTGAGGGAAGGGGAGGTCATCTCACCACTGGTTTTCTAGGAGTGCGTCACCTCTGCCCGATCCTGACGCAGCACGGGCATTCTGACCTGGCCTATCGGCTGGCATTGAACGAGTCCTACCCGTCGTGGGGCTATTCGATCGCGAACGGTGCGACGACAATCTGGGAACGGTGGGACGGATGGACGGGCGAAAAAGGTTTCCAGTCGCCGAAGATGAACTCATTCAACCATTACTCCCTGGGTTCGGTCGGGGAGTGGCTGTTTGGCGCTATGGCCGGGATTGACGACGATCGAAGCGGCGGAGCTTTCCGCAAGATCCGCCTGCGACCGACGCCCGGCCCCGGCGTCGATCGCTGCGCCGCCCGTTTCCTGTCGCCACGAGGATGGATCGCATCCGAATGGGTCCGATCGCAGGACGGAATCAGCTATGCCTTCGAGGTGCCGGCCAATACCTTGGCAATTGTCGAACTCGTGGCGAAAGGTGCCGTCAGCATCCTTCGCGATGGTGAGGAGACCACGCCTCTTGGCTGGACTGACGATCGCGATAGAGGCCGGGCGAAGTTCGAGCTAGGTTCCGGGTCTCATCGGTTCGCGGTGCTCAACGCCCGCCCTCAGCACTGAAAGCATAGCTGATGACAAAGGATTGCTGCTCTCCGCCAACCCGCGCATCTCTGAAAGAGCAGGCGTGCCAGGAGGCGAACACCCACAGGAAGGCGGTGAATCACGCCGGGATGGTTCTCATTCCGGCTGGCGCCTTCCGCATGGGCGGAGCCGATTCAGAAGACTACCCGCAGGACGGTGAGGGGCCGGTCCGGACTGTCACGGTTTCGAACTTCCTGATCGATGCGACAACTGTGACGAACCGGAGATTTGCCCAGTTCGTGCGCGGCACAGGATATGTCACGGACGCGGAGCGCTACGGTTGGTCATACGTCTTCTACGCGGCAGTGCATCCGAGGGCGCAACATCAGGTGATCGACGGAACGGTTTCGCAAGCGCCCTGGTGGCTTGCCGTGAAAGGTGCATGCTGGCGTGCGCCCGAGGGACCGGGCTCTTCAGTTGATACCCGGTCGGACCATCCTGTCGTGCACGTTTCATGGAACGATGCGAACGCTTACGCCGCCTGGGCGGGCAAGAGGCTACCGACCGAAGCCGAATGGGAGAAGGCTGCCAGGGGCAGGCTCGACCAGACCCGATTCCCGTGGGGCAATGATATGGTGCCGGCCGGACGCCATCGCTGCAACATCTGGCAGGGCAACTTTCCTCATCTCAATACGGGATCGGACGGGTATTTTACAACAGCGCCAGTCAAGACATTCGAGCCTAACGGGTATGGGCTCTACAACGTGGTCGGCAATGTCTGGGAATGGTGTGCTGACGCGTGGAGTTCCGATTGGCACGCTGTCGAGAGGCCCGAGACACGCCTGGATCCGAAGGGGCCACCCGAGAGCGAGAATGGCGCGAGAGTCATACGCGGTGGCTCGTACCTTTGCCACGAGAGCTACTGCTCGCGTTACCGATTGTCGGCGCGAACTCTCAACACGCCGGATTCGAGCACGGCCCATATGGGGTTCCGCTGCGCTGCCGACCTATCCTGACCTTATTACGAACATAACTTGAGGAAGTGATTGCAACGGCTAACGTTGAGGTCTGGGTGCCGGCCCGTCCGAGACAGAATGACAATGACTTCAGAACGGGTGTTTGCATCGACATCACACGAGCAGATCCAGGGCACCGTTCTCTTATTCCGGGGATTCTGGTCAAGCCCTTTGAATGGCCTTCTCCGTTAGTTCGGCTGATATCACCTGTCGGGTCATGGTTCTCTCCGCGGTCGGCAGACACCGCCGCATAATGGGGTCGGAAGCCTCAGCCTCGCCATGTTGCATACGCGGTCAATCTGCTCCCTGAGGTTCAGGTTTCAGGCCGCAACGGTGCCCACGCGATGGCTGCTGCCTCGTCCCGACAAGGGACATCGTACCGCCAGATCAGGCGGATCTCTTTGGGTGTCTATCTCATGCGGGCTGCCCTTCCTGGCGCGACCACCGGAAGTCCGTGTTGTCACGCCACATCCGGTGCAGGATCAGGACGTGTTGGACAATGGTGCAAAGTTCGGCCTGCCTCAGATGGACCTGAGACGCCAGGATCGACCCGGAAGATCACCCGAACCACATCATCGGCAACCTCGATGCGCTTGACGAGAGTACAGATGATGTCGCGCCTTGTCGTCCAATCCGCCCCCGCGAGCCGATCGTGCACCAGCGCGGCAAACAGGTCGAGTTTGCCAATCACGAGGTGCAGCGAGCGGACTTGCTCATCGGCTTCCTGGTGAGCCTTGGCTTCGGCTTCCAGCCGGGCTGTCCGGCGGCGCAACGCGGCCAAGCGCGGCTCGAATTCAGGCTTCTCGATCAGCCCCTCGGTGTAGCTGTCGATCAGTCGCTCGATCGCGCGGCGGGCCTTGGCCCGTTGACGGCCAAGGGCATCAAGTTCGAGCCGATGCGGCGTGGCCTGCACCGCGTCCAGGCGCCGCTGATACTCCGCGATGACCCGGGCCGGATCGTCGAGCAGCCGGCAGACCTCGGTCCACACCGCCTCATCGAGCAACTCCGTGGCGACCAGCCGGGCATCGCACCGGAACGCACCGTGGAAACGGCTGCGGTCGGTGCCGCAACAGCGATAGTAGCGCCACTGCCCGCGATGGTGATGGCCGGTGAACCCATAGCCACACTTCTGGCAGACCAGCAGGCCGCGCAGCAGATACTGGACGCCCGCAAGCCGCTCGCGACTGCGTCTGCGGTTCTCCTCCAACTGCTCGGCGACACTCGCAAAGAGTTCTTCGCCGACAATCGCTGGCACCGCGATGCTGATATGTCGTTCGGGCGTGGCGAGCACTTGCCGCCAGGGCCGTCGCGGCAGGCCATCGTGGCCGCGCGGCGGATGAAGCGGCGGCCGCCACGGCACGCTCTGGCGGCGACCATAAAGCGCCTGTCCCGCATAGGCGGGGTTGAGCAGCATGCTATGGATCATCGCCCGGCTCCAGTGTCGCCGCCCAGTCGGACTCGGAAGTCCGCTGTCGTGCAGGCGTCGGCAGACCCCCGCCAGCGTCAAGCGTTCGTGCCCGACCCAGGTGAAGATCTGGCGCACGATCCGGGCGGCCTCCTCATCAATCTCGTAGCGTGCGTCTCCCCCACCAGCCTCACGCGTGATGTAGCGGTAGCCGAAGGGCGCACGGGACAGGACGCTGACGGCACCGGTCTGGGCGCGATGGCGCTTGCCACGCCGGCTGCGCTCCAGCACCTTGGCTCTCTCATACTCGGCGAACATACCCTGCAGTTGCAGCAGCAGGCTGTCTTCGGGCGTGGTCCCGATCGGGTGATTGAGGAAAACGACTTGGGTGCCGGCATGGGCGAACTCCTCGATCAGCAGAACCTGATGCGCATAGCTGCGAGCCAGGCGATCCGGGGCATGGACGTAGATCAGGTCGATCGCCGACAGTGCCACGAGGTCGCGTAGATGCTCCAGCGCGGGACGGATCAGGCTGGCGCCGCTGTGGCCGTTGTCGATGAACCGCAGATCATCCCGCAAGTCGTGGCCATCCTGCTCTGCTCGCGCGGTCAGTTCCGCCAATTGGCTGTCGATGGTGTGATGCTCAGCCTGCTGGTCGGTAGAGACCCGGGCGTAAAGGGCGACCTGCAGGGTCTGCGGTGCCGAAACGGCTCTCAGGTGCGGAGTTCTCATCGTACGCTCCCTTGGACATGGCGGCCTGCGCCCGTGATGGCAGGGAACAGGTGCGCAGGGGCAGGAGGCGCTCGTAGGCGCGTCCCAGGACTTCTTGACTGCCCCGTCTGACCTCGAAGCCGACCTCAAGGCGCAGAGGATGGCGCCTTTTGCAAAGCTTGGCCATTGCGGTCCTCGTCCTTCATCGGCCTGGTTCGTTCAGAGCCGGTTGAAGGCTTTAACTTAGGACCTGTCGTGTGACGCCGAAGCGCCTCGCGAGCGACTGTATGAACAAAGCTGATCGCAAACTTTGCACCATTGTCTAGCACGTCAGCGCCAACTTACGCGCGACCGCAACGGTCGCCTTCTTGCCGCCCACCTTCTTGGCGAGCCGGGTGCCCCAGGCCTTCAGCGCAGACCAGCGCGAGACCCGGTTCAGCAGGATTCCGGCCGCCTCAAACAGATACGTGCGCAGCAACGGATCGCCGCACTTGGAGATCCGACCGCTTCGATCGATCTCGCCTGACTGATGCCGTCGTGGGGTCAGGCCAAGGTAAGCCCCTACACTGGACGAGCTCGAGAACCGGTCTGGTGTGTCGATGACACTGATATAGGCCAACGCGACCAGAGAGCCGACACCGGGAGCCGTCATCAGGCGTCGGGCCGCCTGATCCTGGCGCGCCAGTCCCATGAGGCGGCGGGAGAGGATGCCGATTTGTCGGCTGACCTCCTGCAATGCTGTCAGGAGGGCCTCAACAGCATCCTTCAGTGGCCCATCGGCCACCAGTTCGCGCACGCGGTCGATGAAGGGCTGACGGCCTCCCTTGCCAGCGACCAGACCAAAGGGCTTGAGCATGCCTCGGATCTGGTTGATCAGGTCCACGCGCACCTCCACTAAGCGAGCGCGTGAGCTGAGGAAGCTGCGGACCACCTGGCTGTCCAGGCTCTTGACGGTGACCTCCCGGTACCATCCCGTGCGCACGATCTGCGCCAGCCCAAGGGCATCATTCGGGTCGGTCTTGTTCATCTGCAGCGACAGCGCTGCCTTGGCATGGCGCGCATCCAGGCAAATCGGCACCGTTGCAGTAACTTGAAAACGGCATAACGGACCCAGTTCAACGGGCCGCTCAGGCGGCAAGACCGAAGAGCTGATTGACGAGACGGATTTCGCCTGTCGCGCGACCTTCCCGATGGATGCAATGGCCGCGGCGGATCATGCGCATGATTTCAAAACCCGTCAGGGTCGCGGCGGCGGTTTTCATGGTCTGAAAGCCGCGTGTCGGCCTGATCACGCGCTTGAGCGCGCCATGATCCGCCTCAAGGATGTTATTCAGATATTTCGAGGTTCGGTGTACCACATCGTTCGGCAGCAACCCTTCGTTCTGAAGGCGCAGGATCGCCCTGGGATACGACGCCAGTTTATCCGTCGTGATGGAGGATGGTGGGTGGTGACTCATCGCCTTGAGGGCCTTACGCAGGAAACGGTAAGCGGCGATGGCATTCCGGCGATCGGACAGCATGAAGGCGATCAACCGACCGTACTTGTCGACCGCGCGGAACAAGTATGTCCACTTGCCGCCGACGCGGACGTAGGTCTCGTCCACTCTCCAGGAGCCTGAGCGAGGTCCCCGATAGGGTCGCATCCGCTTCTCCATCTCCGGAGCATAGCGCTGAACCCAACGGAAGATCGTGGATGGGTCAACAGCGACACCGCGTTCGGACATCATCTCGGCGAGATCGCGATAGCTGATGCCGTACTTGCAGTACCAGCGCACGCACAGCAAGATGATCTCAACCGGGAAGCGACGGCGCTTGAACAGAGACACGGGAGCGGATCCTTGATGAACCGCTCCTCGCTAGACGGCCGAGGTTAATGCAACGGTGCCGCCCTGCTTGCGCAAGAGACGCTTCAGCAAGCGTTTGGCGGCCTTGGTGTCGCGTCGGCTCTGGACGACCTCATCGAGCACATATCCGTCCTGATCCACCGCCCGCCACAACCAGTGTTTCTTGCCAGAGATCGTGACTACGACCTCATCCAAGTGCCAGATGTCGCGGCGGCTTGGCGTCTTGCGCCTGAGACGGCGGGTGTACGCCGGCCCGAACTTCAGCGCCCATCGCCGGACGGTCTCGTAGGACACGACGATGCCGCGCTCGAACAGCATCTCCTCGACCAGCCGCAGGCTCAATGGGAACCGGAAATACAACCAGACCGCATGGGCGATGATCTCAGGCGGAAAGCGATGGCGTTTGTAGGTAATGCGCTTGGTCATGCCGGACCATCTACACCGCTTGATCTCATGTCCGGGTTAACGTGACAACGCCAGCCAGTATGAGAGGCGCCCGGCGGCCATGAACCTGATTCGGCTTGATGCATGGTTCGCGGGCACGCCGCTCGCACGAACACGGCAATCCGCGTTTATCGCCCTCATGGCGCTTCCAACGGATGCATGAGGCATTCGCCAACAGCATCGATTCCGAAGCAAGTCCATCACTGGGTTGCCTCCTTTGTCACTTTGTCATGCCCAGACGTTGATCGAATGAGGGTCACTTTGGCTGAAGCCAAATGCGCTCGACACGCAAGTTCGACGGCGGAAGTATCGCGCCTGAGCAGTGCTTCGATGTACGTCAGATGCTCCCGAATGGCAATTTCGTTGCGTTGTCGTTCGTCCTGCTTGTTCCACTGATAGTGATAGTGGAAAACGAGAGTGATGGTATCATAGAAGCTGTCGATGAACCGGTTGGGCGACGCCGAAGTGATGAGGCGGTGGAAGCGGCTGTCGAGGTCGGAAAAATCGTGAAAGCGCTGATCGAGTTCCCCCAGCAGAGCGATATGTTTCTGGCGGAGCGCCTTGAGTTGCTCCCAAAGAGGAGAGTCTTCAGGCAGAGCGGCAAAGGCCTTCGCCGACCGTACCTCGAACATCTCCCGGATTTCGAAGAGTTCGAGCGCGAACCGGGCCGTGAATCCCTTGAACACCCAACCGGCGTTTGGACGCTTCTCGATCAGCCCGAAGCGCTGGAAGCGGTTAAGAAACTCGCGAATGCCGGTCGTTGCCACGCCAAACTGTCTGGCCAGCTCAAGCTCGTTGATGGCTGTGCCAGGGCATGCATTGTCCCTGAGCATCCATTCCATGAAGCGCTTCTCCACTTGCTCCGCCATAGGGATAGTTTCCGCCTCCGGAAAACGATGACTCTCAGCGCCGGCAGTGGCGACAATCCGTCGGGGCGCGCTGCCAGTCACGACCCCATGTGCACTCAGCGCAGCCAGAATCTTCCGTACCGTGGTCCGGCTGACATTTAGCTGGGCACTCAGGGTGCTCTCGGACGGGATCCAGCCTCCATCTTCGAGCTTTGAGACGAGGTCGAGGGTCTCATTGAAGGCCCGCTTGAATACCCTGTCCGTTTTCATCACGATGGCCCGCGGAAAGCTGACTTTTAATACATAAAAAACAAGTTGACGAGCGTCGCTGGCGGGTTTTTTTCTATAAGGAACATGCCTTCGCGGAGACTCGGCCGTGGCGGACGTAACGAAAGAGCAGGCGGGAACAGGATCCAGCTCATGGATCAGTGAACGGCCGGCAGAAGGATTTGATGCCGTCTCAATTGGACTCCGGCTTCTGAGCTTCGGCCCTCTGCTAATCCTGATTCTGCTCATCGCGGCAATCAGCCTGCTCACTCCTAACTTTCTGAAGCTTGGCAATCTTGGTAATGTCGTTGCTCAAACAGCGGTCATTGCCATTGTGGCGATGGGTCAGCAGCTCGTCATCCTCACGAGAGGCATCGATCTCTCGGTTGGCTCCAATCTCGCTCTTGCCACCGTCGTCGGTGGGCTCATGTTCCGGGTGGTCGATTCTGCTCCGCTCGTTATCCTGGCAATGCTCCTCATGGGCGCCACCGTCGGTGCCATCAATGGCATCGTTTACGTCTTCGGGCGCTTGCCGCATCCATTCATCATCACTCTTGCCACGCTGATTATCTGCCGCGGCCTCGCGCTAGAACTGGCGATTGGCCACACCACGATGCGCGGCATGCCCGACGTCATCACGATGATCGGCGGCGGGTCGACCTTCGGCTTGCCGAATTCCTTTTTCGTCGTGCTCGCCGTAGCCTCAGTGGCCCTCGTGATCACCAAGGCGATGGTTTGGGGTCGCTGGATTTACGCCGTCGGTGGCGCACCCGAAGCGGCTCTGGAAATGGGAATACCAACGAAGGGTGTGCTCGTCTCGATCTACGTTATCTCCGGGTTGTGCGCCGGAATAGGTGCCGTGGTGCTTGCTGGCCGAACCGCAGCCAGTTCCCCGCTCTATGGGAACCTGCTCGAACTCGATACCATTGCCGCTGTGATCATCGGCGGAGCGAGCTTCCTCGGCGGCCGCGGCCATATCGGCCATGCGCTCATCGGAGCAGTGATGATTGGTATCATCCGAAATGCGCTCAATCTGTTGGGCGTCGACGTGTTTTTCCAGATGATCGCCGTCGGGCTCATCATCGTAATCGCAGTCGAAGCCGATATGTTGCGCAATCATCTTGAGGCCCGAGCACGGGTGCTGCAAGCAAGGAGGGCTCAATGAGCCCCGTTGCAAGCAACCCTGTTCTGACCGTACGCCATGCGCACAAGCGCTTCGGCGCGGTGTATGCACTGCAGGACGTCGGTCTTGAGGCCCGTCGCGGAGAGGTGCTGGCCCTGCTGGGAGACAACGGTGCCGGGAAAACCACCCTGGTCAAGTGCATCAGCGGCGTCCACACGCTCGATGAGGGGGAAATTCTCCTCGACGGCGAAGCCGTTTCGCTCCAGTCACCGAGGGCTGCCCGACATGCCGGCATCGAGACCGTCTACCAGGATCTTGCGCTTTTTGACAATCTGACCCCGGCACAGAATTTCTATTGCGGTCGCGAGATCGCTTTCCCTGACTGGCTTCCACGGCCGCTCCGCTTTCTTAGCAACACCACCATGGATCGTAACGCCGCTGCGGTCCTTGATCGACTGAAGGTCAAACTCCTGAACTCTGATGCACCAGTTGCTCTCATGTCGGGTGGGCAGCGCCAAGCGATTGCCGTCGCGCGAGCGACTGTATTCGCGCGGAAGCTAGTCATTCTGGATGAACCTACCGCGGCGCTGGGCCTGCGCGAGTCTCGAAAAGTCCTCGACCTAATTGCGCAGCTGCGCGCCGAGGGCAACGCGGTAATCCTGATCACCCATAACATGGAGCATGTCATGGAGCTCGCCGACCGCGCGGTGGTGCTCCGCCAGGGGCGCAAGGTCGGAGAACTGAAGCCTGACCGGGCAAACCAACGGGATTTGGTCTCACTGATCGTCGGAGCTGAAGCGTGAGAGACTCGCCACCCTGACCTGGGCGGTGAATAGCAGGATCGTTCTATTGCGGAGCGATCCGAGATCGGGAGGTGCAAGATGAAATCGAAGCTCATGCTGGCGAGCCTAGCAATCGCTGTCGCGACTGCTGGGCCAGCCTCAGCCGATAGCACCATCAAAATCGGCTTTATCACAAAGTTCCCCGTGCCGTTCTTCGCCACGATGGAGAATGCCGCTAAGGCCTATGCTACAGCACATCCCGGTGTAGAGATCATCTTTGGTCAAGGCGCGTCGGCCACAGACATCGAGGGGCAGATTGCCTTGATCGAGTCAATGGTCACCAAGGGCGTGCAGGGTATCGCGGTGACTCCCGTTGATCCGACCGTCGCACCCGCACTCGACAAAGCCGTCGCCGCTGGGGTGAAGGTTGTCCTGATGGACAACAACATTCCTGGGTGGGACAAGCGGACGGCGCTGGCGACCACGAACAACTACAATGCCGGTCAGATCGCTGGCACCTACCTGAAGTCGGTCCTGAAGGATGGTGATACGCTCGGCATACTCGAGGGTGTTCCCGGCGTGCCCTCGCTTGACGATCGGGTCAAGGGAATGCTCGACGGGCTGCAGGGCGTGAAAGTCAAAATCGCTGGTCGCGGAGCAACCAACTGCACGGAGGAACTCGGGATCAGCGTTGCCGAAGATCTGCTAACGGCAAATCCGGACCTCAAGGCGATCTATGCCGCTTGTGGCCCACCTGCGGCGGGCGCGGCGCGGGCCATTAAGAATGCTGGCATCGCTGGTGATAAGATCACCCTCGTTGGTTTTGACTTCTGCTGCGGCGAGGCAGAAATGCTCACCGCAGGTATTGAGGATGCCACTGTCGCGCAATTTCCTGCGAAGATGGCTGAACTGGGTGTGGACGCACTCGTCAAGGCGCTCCGTGGCGAGAAGGTCGAGTCGCTGGTCGACTCAGGGGCTGCCTTGGTCACCAAGGCCAACATGGCGCAGTTCGAGTGAATCCAAGTGGGCCAGCATTGGGCTGGCCCTCACATGCCAATGCTTAAAGCAAACCGTAATGGCCCTATTCTCTTGTTCCGGGGATCTGGATCAAGCTCCGTAAGCGGCCTGTTTTGTTGGCATCGTCAAGTTAACGCGGTGGTGACGAGATGCTGGCATACGCGCGGGCATGAACCTGACCCGTCATCCTCGCTATGCCCGCCACCGGTTCCCTGCTGAGGTCATCAGCCACGTTGTGTGGCTGTATTTCCGGTTCCCCTTGAGCCTGCGCATGGTTGAAGAGATGCTCGCTGCCCGAGGTATCCTGGTCAGCCACGAGACGGTACGGCAGTGGGCGATGAAGTTCGGCCAGGATTTTGCCAACCAGATCCGCAGGCGTCATCCGGCTCCTGGCGACAAATGGCATCTCGATGAGGTTGTGATCAGCATCGCTGGTAAAAAGCATTGGCTCTGGCGTGCCGTGGACCAGCATGGAGTCGTACTCGACATCCTGGTTCAGAGTCGGCGCAACGCGGAGGCGGCCAAGCGCTTGCTGCGCAAACTGCTGAAGCGTCAGGGCCGGTCACCGCGCGTGATGATCACGGACAAGCTGGCCAGCTATGCCGCCGCGAAGAAGGCTGTCATGCCGGGTGTGGAGCACCGCCAGCGTAAAGGCTTGAACAATCGAGCCGAAAATAGTCACCAACCGACCCGTCGGCGCGAGCGCATCATGAAGCGCTTCAAGTCAGCTGGGCAGGCCCAACGCTTTCTCTCGGTTCATGACCAGGTTGCGAACCTCTTTCGCCGTCCGTCAAACACCAATGCAGCTGACCATCGCGCATTCCGGGCGCAAGCCTTTATGACTTGGAGTGAGGTGACCGGCGTTGCGCCGACCTTCTGATCCGCGGATGCAGAGCCGGCGTTCCGACCTCAACTCGTTAACTTGACGATGCCAGCCATCTGCTGCACGCAGCTGGATCGGGGTCGCGGCCTAGGCACTCGTATTGGTCAATCGGAGCGCCCACAGGCCGGACCCTTTGATCGGCAAATCTACTTCTGGATACAGGTGTCGACCGTATCCTTCGTGCATTCGTCGAGTCCGGTGAACACCGGATCCTCTACTTTCTTGCCCGCGATGAGGTTCAGCATCACCGACGGCGCCTTGTAGCCCATCTCGAACGGTCGCTGGCCGACAAGCGCCGTAACCAAGCCTTCGCGCGCGATCGCAACTTCGGCACCGATCGTGTCGGCCGCCGAGATGACGAAATCGTTGCTGGCGATGCGGGCGGCAAGCGGTTTGAACAGATCGCGGTAGGGTTGCGGTGCGCCGAACAGCGGCCAGCCACCCTCGATCGCGAACGCATCGAGTTTCGGATTGGCTGCGAGGATGTCGGTCATTGCCTGAACACCCTTGGCGCCGTCATCATTGGTAAAGACCGGACAGCCCGCGACCTCGGTCCAGCCGCCTTCTCCCTTCAGGGCTGCAAGTCCCTTCTGGCCGCTCAGCGTATCTCGCGTGCCCTGGGCGCGGCGCAGGATGTTATCAGCGCCCGGATTGCCTTCGATTAGACACACCGTTCCACCCTTGGGCTTGGCCTTCTTGATGTACTCGCCGATGCGGGCGCCCATCAGGTAGTTGTCGGTTCCCAGATAGGTCTTGCGCAGTGCCGAGTCCTCAGCGGCCAGATCAGCATCGAGCGTCATTACCGGGATCGTCGGATTGGATGTCTTGAGGGTCTGGGCAATCAGCTTCGCGTTCGAAGGCGAAATAGCTATCGCAGCGGTGTCGGCCTTGCCCAACATATCCTGGACGATCTGCGCCTCGCCAGCTTCGTCGGAGGTTGATGCGGGACCGGTGTAGAAACATTCATACTCCGATCCCGCGTTTTCTTTATTCCACTTTTGGCAACCTTGGTTGATCGCCTCAAAAAATGGGTTATCGAGGCCTTTCACGACGATGACCAACTGCTTCTTGGCCAGCGCCTGTCCGGCGCTGAGTGCTAAAACGGCGGCAGCGAGCAACAATGTCCTTCTCATTGATTCCTCCCTTGAAACAAACGGACACGACGTGTCCGCCACACAACATCAGCCTGGATACCAAACGATGCGAGGAACTGTCCGTGAACGTTCGTACTGCCAAGCTGAGTCGATCAGCATTTCCATGTCGTATTTGGGTTGCCATTCGAGCAGATATTTGGCCTTGCTGTTGTCCATCCAGGTCGAGTGGAACTGGCTCGGTATATCAACGGAAGCGAGGCTGCGCGTCCGGGCGAGGTAGGCCGCGACCTCTCCATAATCGACCGGCTGATCCATGCAGATGTTAAAGAGTTGCCGCTTCGTACGTGGATTGTCGATCGCCGCTAAGATCGGCGAGACCAGATCATCGACATGCACGAAGTTGCGCTTGAGCGGGCGCCCATCGGCGTCGCGCAACAATGGAACGGTACCTTCCTTGGCGTAGCGTTTTGCGTCTGCCTCGGGGACAAGAGTCTTCCAGTCAGGTCCTCCGAACACGTCGTCTCCGAATGACAGCGTATACTTGAAGTCGTCCTTCTCCATGATCCACGGCGCACGAAGGCAGCATCCGTTGCTACCATACTGGATGCCGAACTGCTCCAGCATCACCTCTTCTAGAACCTTCGACAGCGCGTAGCATCCCGGATACGCTCGGTGCGGTGCATCCTCGGTGACCGGCCTATCCTGGCGATAATAAAAGTGACCGATCCCAGCGTCTCCACCAATCAGGATAAACTGGCGGGCAGATGAACTCCCACGAAACTCCTCAAGCAGCCAGAAAAGACCCTTGACGGCTACGTCCATAATGTCGTCAGGCGTCTCCTTGCAGGTGGCGAGATGCACGACATGTGTGACGCCGGCGAGCGCGGTCATCACCACACCGCGCTCGGCAATCGAGCCGCGGACCACCTCCATGCGGTCGGTTTCACCGGGCAGGCGATAATGACAAAGCGCCCGAATGCGTGCTTTGGAAAAGCGCGGATCCCCAAGGATCCTAGCGATGAAGTGCCGCCCGACCTTGCCCGTTGCGCCGGTGACAAGGATCAGCATGCTCTACCTCCCACTCGCAGCTGATATTCATGCGTCTCACTCGTCAACGGGTATTTGGCATACGACTCGGATCTTTCGGGAAAGGATCGATTGATCTGACTGTTGATTGACGCTGTCGCGGCGTTTTGCCTAAATGCACCTCTTCGCACGTCTTGGAACAATCAGGAAAGCAGGATCGCAGCCAGCTCGGCGCGGACCTGGAGCAGCAGCGAGTCTGCAAGTGCCGGGAGGCTAGAGGCTGGTGGCGGTTCTCGAACTCACCAATATCTCCAAACACTTCGGTGCCATCCAAGCGGTCAATGATGTTTCACTGTCACTTGAAGCGGGACAGGTTGTTGGCCTCATGGGTGACAATGGAGCCGGCAAATCCACATTGGTGAAAATGATCGCAGGCAACTTTAGACCGAGCCACGGGACGATGTCCCTGAACGGTGTGGAACTCGTCCTTCACCGTCCCGTGGAAGCGCGACAGCATGGTATCGAGATCGTCCACCAAGACCTGGCTTTGTGTAACAATCTAACGGCTGCCGCGAACGTCTTCCTCGGACGCGAAATGTGCCGCGCCTTCGGCCCCTTGCGTGTGCTCGACTATAGGACAATGTACAGGCGCGCCGGCGAAATCTTTCGGGAGTTGAAGTCGGAAACGCGTTCGCGTGATCTCGTCAAGCAGATGTCGGGCGGCCAGCGGCAAGCGGTGGCGATCGCCCGCACCATGCTCTCAGAAGCCACGATCGTGCTAATGGACGAGCCAACAGCGGCAATTTCGGTTCGTCAGGTTGCCGAAGTTCTAAACCTGATCCGCCACTTGCGGGACCGCGGCATTGCAGTTGTTCTCATCAGCCATCGCATGCCGGATGTGTTCACTGTCGCCGACCGGGTCATTGTGATGCGGCGCGGCAAAAAAGTTGCAGACAAACACATCGCTGCGAGTTCGCCTGAAGAAGTGACAGGACTTATCACCGGCGCCATCGAACAAGTATGATCGAGACGGCTCGTCGGCATTAGGACGAAACAATGACAATCATCCTCGATCAAACAATCGCGCAAAAGCAGCAGAACTGGCTCACAGCGATCCTGGGTCGCCAGACATTCTGGGTTCTGATCGCCGTTGTACTCGCCTGCATTTTCCTGTCCTTTGCAACCGATTCTTTCGCAACCGCCAAGAATTTGTACAACATAACTCGCAACGTCACTTTCATTGCGATTATTGCACTTGGTATGACGCTAGTCATCATCTCCGGTGGCATCGACTTGTCAGTCGGATCCGTGCTTTGCCTTTGCAGCATGGTGCTTGCAGTTGTCATGCATGCTGGCTACAGCATCGAGGTCGGCATCGCTGCCTCGATCAGTACTGCCCTTCTGATCGGGGCTTTCAACGGAATCCTGATCGCCTATTTGGGCTTTCCACCATTCGTGGTCACGCTCGGCATGTTATCGATTGCACGCAGCCTTGCGATGGTCGCATCCAACAACACGGTGGTCTTCCAGTTCGGGCCCGATCACGATAAGCTCCTGGCGCTCGGCGGCGGAGCTTGGCTCCTCGGTATCGCGAATCCAGTGCTTTATATGATCGTGCTGGCGCTCTTCACCGGCTTTTTACTGCGCTGGACCCGATTCGGTCGCTATGTCTTTGCTATCGGCGATAATGAGCATGCCGCGACGCTCACGGGTATCCCTGTGCGAAAGATCAAGGTCGCCGTTTATATGATATCTTCCTTGTCAGCGGGGATCGCCGGCATCATCCAAACCGGATGGCTTGGAGCGGTCACCACCAACATCGGCGCTGGAATGGAACTGCAAGTGATCGCCGCCGCCGTCATTGGCGGCGCCAATCTCGCTGGTGGTGTCGGTACCGCCTCCGGCGCGCTTATCGGCGCCGCTCTGATCGAAGTAATCCGCAACAGTCTCGGACTGCTCGGCATCAACGCCTTTTGGCAGGGCACCTTCATCGGCGGCGCCATTGTACTCGCCGTCCTATTCGACAGGATTCGCAACTTCCGACAGAGCGAATAGGCGGATGGCAGCTGGTCCCTTTGTTGCACGAAGGGGCCGGTTGGTGTCTGAATCTGGATGTCGTAGGACAGCGCGCATTTATATGGCGAGCTGCGGCGGGAGATGAACTATTCTCCACCAAGCCGTGGACGTAAAGGCCAACCTGAGACGTTGAAAGCACCCGTGCTTGTGACCATGCAAATGCCACCTGATCAGAGGTCGGTGCGCCGTCTGGTGAGGTGCGGGCATCAGTGATCGAGGATCTGTCCGAAGTCGCGCCTGATCGGGTTCTCACAGAGGCTGTGGAGCCCAGCGCACATCTGAAGAGCGATGAATGGAAGGCGTCCGTGTTCCTGGGCAGTATGTTTGCAGGCCACGACACCGTCCACCATAAGGATCGCGAATATGTCCGTGTTCCGGTTCACATCAACTCGGCGGAAGGCTTCAATGATCGGATCCGCCGCACCGTTTCAGGTGTGTTCCACCACTTCAGTCCATATATGAAGGATCTGTGCTTCAACGAGATCGGCTTTCGCTGGTCGTAACGGGTGGTTACAGGTCAGGCGCCGCGCCGCACGCGCAGAGGGTGTCAGGTGACCAAGACCTTATAAGCACGAATTTTGCCTGCACTTCAACTTCCAGCCGTATACCGCGCAGCCGTCGGATACGAGATGCGACGTACGAAGGCCGGCGGGATCGACCTCGTCTCGAAAGTAGCTGTCTTTGATGGAGCACCCCACCTTTTAGCAAGCCGGTTCTGAGTGACAGTGTCGATCTGGAACTATGTGGTGAAAGGAAGTGTCTGGGCGGCCTCGGGATTGAAGAGCGTACCGTGTCTCAGCATGGCGCAGGCCACGTTCAGGAGACGGTCGGCCACACTGCGCAGAGCGCGTGGATGGGAATGACCGCGTTCGCGCAGCTAAGCTGTGAAAGTCAGGATTTGACTTGTCAGACAGTGATGGGCCAAGTCTCGTTCTGCGCGAACAAGCCGAGTTGAGAGCCTGCCATTCTGGCGTGGTCGCCTTCGGCTTGGACAATGCGGGTGGTCAAGCCCCACAGCCGCTTAGCGGTGCGCCGCGGGCGCAGGGCTTGAGGGCACGCCGGAGCCCCAAGCCATAATACAGGCTGCCAGAGTGCAACTCGCTCTGACACTGTCCGTCAAATCAAGTCTAAGAATCTACATCTGATCCTCAGAGTGCCGATTGACCGCGTAAGCAACATGGCAAGACCGAGGCTTCCGACCCTATCATGCGACAGTCAACGCTGCCCGCGGAAAAAACCATCCTCCAACAAGTGATATCAACCAGACAAACAAAACGGCATCGTCAAGTTAACGAGTTGAGGTCGGAACGCCGGCTCTGCATCCGCGGATCAGAAGGTCGGCGCAACGCCGGTCACATCACTCCAAGTCATAAAGGCTTGCGCCCGGAATGCGCGATGGTCAGCTGCATTGGTGTTTGACGGACGGCGAAAGAGGTTCCCAACCTGGTCATGAACCGAGAGAAAGCGTTGGGCCTGCCCAGCTGACTTGAAGCGCTTCATGATGCGCTCGCGCCGACGGGTCGGTTGGTGACTATTTTCGGCTCGATTGTTCAAGCCTTTACGCTGGCGGTGCTCCACACCCGGCATGACAGCCTTCTTCGCGGCGGCATAGCTGGCCAGCTTGTCCGTGATCATCACGCGCGGTGACCGGCCCTGACGCTTCAGCAGTTTGCGCAGCAAGCGCTTGGCCGCCTCCGCGTTGCGCCGACTCTGAACCAGGATGTCGAGTACGACTCCATGCTGGTCCACGGCACGCCAGAGCCAATGCTTTTTACCAGCGATGCTGATCACAACCTCATCGAGATGCCATTTGTCGCCAGGAGCCGGATGACGCCTGCGGATCTGGTTGGCAAAATCCTGGCCGAACTTCATCGCCCACTGCCGTACCGTCTCGTGGCTGACCAGGATACCTCGGGCAGCGAGCATCTCTTCAACCATGCGCAGGCTCAAGGGGAACCGGAAATACAGCCACACAACGTGGCTGATGACCTCAGCAGGGAACCGGTGGCGGGCATAGCGAGGATGACGGGTCAGGTTCATGCCCGCGCGTATGCCAGCATCTCGTCACCACCGCGTTAACTTGACGATGCCCCGCCGAGCATCGTTTCGCGCAGGCGCGAATGGACATAAGCGCCCATCACGATCATGTCGGCGCGTGTCAGGTGGGCATGGTTGCGCAGGGTCTCGGCGACATCCCCATTCATGGCCGGCAGCGCCAGGACATTCACCGTGACGCCATGGCGGGTGAGATGCCGCGCGATCTCCGCGCCAGGTACCGTGTGCCCCAGCTCCTTCTCGCCCGTGACGCTGATCAGCTCGACCTGAGTGGCGGCCCGCAGGAACGGCAGGGCGTCATTGAGGGCCCGCGCCGCCTTGGCGCTGCCATCCCATGCCACGACGATCCGGTCACCCGCAAAAGTGTCCCGTCCCTGCGGCACGACGATGAGGGGCCGACCGCTGTCGGTGAGCACGGCCTCGATCAGTCCCCGATCAAGGGCCAGGGCAATCGGTTCGGCGTCCAGAACCGTCAGGTCATGGGCGCGGGCGAGGGAGCTGAAGCTCCTGATGAGATCCGGATAGGCAAGCTGCGGCGCCTGCGCAGTGCAGGCCAGGCCCGATGCCGCCGCGGCGCGCTGGGACGAGTCCGCAACGGCGCGGGCAAGCCCATCCAGCCGGCGATTCTCGGCGGCCACCAGCCCTTCGGCAAAAGCGCTGATGAAGGCGTGCGTTACGGTCAATTTAAGCGACGCGGCCTGAACAGTCACATGGGCGTTCGCCTGCCGGGCGAGCGCGAGCCCATAAGTCAGGGCTGACGAGCGTTCCTCGGCGTCGCCTTCTTCCGTAATCCCGATCAGGATGCTGCGAATGTTCTGGAGCATGGAATCCTCCCTCTCAACGTGTCGTTCTGTTTTAAGTCTGATGACATCTGCTTTCGTCCGAGACCTGGGAGGAGATCGTCGATGCGATCCACTGCTCGACGGTCTACTGGAATGCGCACCGTCATCCGTTTGTCTGGGGCAGGCGCCGGCGGCATCGCCCACGCCGCTCACCCGGTATTGCTCTTCTACCCAAGGCAGGATGACTTACCGGATGCACCACTAAGACCGTGGCGTCCAGTTCCATGGAAGCAGTTCGTCGACCCTGTTGGCCGGGTGATCGGCGATGCGCTCGATGACGTCAGCAAGATAGGCTTGCGGGTTGATGCCGTTCATTTTGCAGGTTTCGACGATGGTGTAGATGACCGCTGCGCGATCGCCACCGGCATCGGAACCGCTGAAGAGATAGTTTTTCCGGCCCAGTGCCATCGCCCGTTCATTCTGCCCATGTCGGCGAAGAGCGTGAGGTTCATTATCGTTGGCATCCCTACTTTGGCCGAAAGGTCAGCGTGCGGCGGGTCGAGGAGCGGGCGACTGGCCGGTTTCTCCAGGTGGAAGGCCCATCTGGCATTGTCGTCTCGATTCCGGGCTGGATGTTAGATCCCATCGCTTGCGCCAAGATGAGAATTGGCCCGCCACAGATTGATCTCGCAGCGTTGTCCGATCTGAAGAGACTGGTCATGCCGACCGCTGCTTCCCCAAACTCCCCGAGCGCAATCAGATTCGCATGGGAGGAAGTCGATGAAACAGAACAACGTGTCAGCTCCGATCGCGGGCAGGCAGATGAGCCTGATATTCGAACCCCGCAGATTGGACGGGATGCGCGACGCGGAGCGGGCGAAGACAGTACTGCTTCTTGCCCAAATCCTGATGCAGGCCGCCGGCCTCGTCGTCGAGGAGTTGGGCGATGACGAAGTCTGATCTGATCCCGACGGTGCTGCTGAGGCGCAAGGCCGTCGTCTATGTGCGCCAGTCGACGCAATCCCAGGTCATGACCAATCTGGAGAGCCAGCGGCGCCAATATGATCTCGTCGATCTTGCACGCCAGCACGGCTTCGCCGACATTGAGGTCATCGACGATGATCTGGGCCGATCGGCGAGCGGGACGGTGGCGCGCCCGGGCTTCGATCGCCTGGTTGCATGGTTGTGCGCGGGCAAGGTCGGCGCTGTGTTGTGCCTGGATGCATCGCGGCTCGCGCGCAATGGCCGTGACTGGCATCATCTGCTGGAGTTGTGCGGACTTGTCGAAGCCCGCGTCATCGACCATGACGGCGTGTACAACCCCTGCCAGCCCAACGATCGCCTGGTTTTGGGTATGAAAGGCAGCATCAGCGAGTTTGAGCTCGGCGTGCTCAGGACACGGATGCTCGAGGCCGCCAAGTCGAAAGCGCGTCGGGGCGAGCTGCGCTTGTCAGTACCGTTCGGTTACATCTGGCACCGCGAAGCAGGTCTGGGGCTCGACCCTGATCTGCGCTTGCAGGAGGTGATCCGGCTCATCTTCGCCCGCTTCCGCGAACTCGGCAGCGCGCGACAGGTGTTATTGTCGATGACGGCTGATCAGATCCACTTCCCACGGCCTTCGGATGAGGGCCGCATGACCAGCTTTACCTGGTTGCCGATCCGCTATCGCAACGTGATCGGCGTGCTCAAGAACCCCTTTTACGCGGGCGTGTACGTTTACGGGAAAAGCGAAAAGCGGACCTCTATTGTCGATGGGAGGGCCCGCCGGAGCTACGGCCACGGCAAGCCGGTCGGGACCTGGGAAGTGTTCATCAAGGATCATCACGAAGGGTACGTCAGCTGGGAGGAATACGAGCGAAACCAGAAGCAGTTGGCGCTCAACAACTATGGTCGCGCCGACGGGGTAAAATCCGGCCGTGGCGGCAAGGCACTGCTGTCAGGCGTTATGACGTGTGGACGGTGCGGGCGGCGACTGAGCGTGGCCTATACCGGTAATCCGCAAAGTCGACCTGTCTATCGCTGCGACAAGCCCAACCTGATGATGGGCTTGCCCCGGTGCATGACCTTCGGTGGCCCCAGGGTGGACGCGGCTGTTGCGCGTGAACTGTTGCGCGCGGTAGAACCCTTGGCGATTGAGGCCGCGTTCGAGGCGGAGCGAATGCACCGGGAACGACAAGATGATCAACGCCAGATCCTCGATCTGGAGCTTAAGCAGGCCCGCTACGAGGCCGGTCTTGCTGAGCGCCGCTATGCTGCCTGTGATCCCGACAATCGTTTGATCGCTGCGCAGTTGGAGAGAAACTGGGAAATTGCCTTACGCCGCGTGCAAGATCTGGAGGCGCGCCAGCCCGCCGGAACCCCATCGACCATTGAGGTTGATCAAGGCGCTTTCGCCAACATGGCGGAAAACCTGTCAGCGGCCTGGAACACTCCTGATGTGACGATGCGTGCCCGTCAGCAACTGCTCCGGACGTTGATCGCAGACATCATTGTCGATGTCGACGATACGGTTCGTGATGTCGTGCTCACGATCCATTGGCGGGGCGGCCAGCACTCAGAACTGCGTGTTCGCAAGCCGCGAACCGGCGAACACGGCTGCGCGACAGCGGAAGATGCGCTGGCAGTCATGCGCAGCATGGCCGGCCGCTGGTCTGACGAGCATATTGCCGCGTCGCTCAATCGGATGGGCTTGCCTACCGGCCAAGGTAAAACCTGGACGGCGCACCGCGTCTCTTCCGTTCGGCGCGTTCGCGGAATCCACGCCTATCGATCCGCGGAGAAAGACGGCGAATGGCTGACCATGACCGAGGCGGCAATGGCGTTAGGCGTTACAAACCACGCGATACGTCGCCTCATCAAAACGGGCGTGCTTCCGGCTGTTCAGGTTGTCCCCGGTGCACCGTATCAAATCCGAGCCGACGATCTGGCGTCAGAGCCGATCAAAACTGCGATGGCCCGGAAGGGCCGCCCGTGTCGCGCTGCTGATGCGGGTACGCTTCCAATGTTTACAGACACTTGAATATGGAGTGCACAATGAAACCTGCTTCACCAAAGGTCTGATTGCCCGCTCAGCGGCATTGTTGCTCATCTCAAGCCGCCCGTCAGTGGCGTAAACCGTGAGAGCCTTCCAGCGGGAGGTCATATAGCGGATCGCCTTGGCCAATTCGCTTTTGCCGCTGATGCGCGTGAGCGTAGGCGCTGTCGAGCCGGTCGCACTTCAACTCCTTGGCGTTCGCGGCGCTGGTCGATGGCCTCGCTAGCTCGGGGCAGTTTTCGTGGTACCGCCCCACCATCTCGAACGGGTTGAGGGTCGCTTGCTCCTCGTGGGTGAGGATGAAGACCTTCAGGCCCTTCGAGTGGCTGACCGGTGATGGAAGCGTCCGCCGACGGAGGTGGAGCAGCCTTGCTGCCGTCCCTTCAGGATGAGGGCGCGAACCCGGCCGATCAGCCGGCGCTGCTCCTCGAGCTCCTCGTGGATATAGCGCTGGGCCTTGTTCAGGCTGAAGCGGACCAGCGGCCAGATCCAGAGGCAGCGAGAGGCGTAGTGCTCGAAGTCATCCTTCAGACACCGGCGGATCTCCCGTTCCCGTTCATTCAAGCTCTGAGAGTGTATCTTCGTGGCTGACCTCGAGCTTTACCTTGAGATTGTCCTTGAACATGCCGAGGTGCTTGCCGATCAGCTCGATCGATTTGTTGGCACCTGAGGCGTTGAATTTGTATTCGCCCGTTGGATTGCCCTCATGGTCGAGAAGCGCCTCGTGCTGCATGCACCGTTCCGTGACCTCGCAGAGACGGTCGAGCACCCAATCCTGCATCAGCTCAGTTCGCTCAGAGCGTGCTGCCTGGGCTGCTGCGATCGCCTCGGAGACTGAAGTTTTCTGAAGGAGCTGGTACGCCTGCTGCTCGGCCGTCTTAGCGCTGTACCCCGCACGAATTGCCGCCTGCGTGGCGTTCAGGTCCACGATTTATTCCTCGACGAACCGCTTCTGCTTGTCGGTCAGGGGCATGGGAGATTTCAGGGATCAGGCTGGCGAGCGCGTAGCTATTTTCGTCTTTCGCGCCAGTCGAGCATACGATCCAGCGCAATGGCGGCCGCGCAAAATCCGCTCAGGAGGGCAAGAGCGAATTCGGCGCACAGGAATCCGGTGGCAGCCGCAATCAGTACACTGGCCAAGATAGGCAATATCGCAGTGAGGAGAATCATTCTGCTGACTTGAAAACCTTATCAGCAGTAGTTGGATCTCCCCGGGTCGCGGAGGCAATTTCTATGAGAGACTAGCTCAATCTAGTGAGCGATCAACCTATTGAGGGGATCTACGACGTCAAGTACATCCACAGCCAATACGAAGGCAGCCAGAGTAGTGCCTAGATAAAGGGCGGCTATAGCGAGGGCCTGCATAGTACCACATCAGTGGACAACCAGCAGGATAATGTCCCTTCGCGACATTAGGAGCAATGTTCCTTCGCGATATAACTCTTTTCGCAGATTTGGATGGGAACATCGAGCACGCGGGCTCCACCCCCCTGGCCGGTACGAGGGTCGAGGATGAGCATCAGACAGCCCCATGAGCCGCATCCTTTCGTGGATAATCCAGAAGAGGATTCGACTCTTCGAATTGGATCAGGATTCTAGTCCGCCTACTCAGCCTGGGGGGCCGTAGCCATATATGACGACGATGACGATCCCATTCCAGCGGGGCCTAAACCGCCGCGTCCATCCGATCCGTCTGAGGCGATCTTCAGATGGATCGGCTTGTTTGCCGGACTTGGCGTCTGCGCGTTTATGACTCTCTTTTTCTTAGAATGATGCTGATGACACTTGGCGGGTCACAGCTCCACCCAGTCCTCGGCAAGCATGTCGGACTGGGAGGCGAGCAAGACGCTCAAGCCGGTGCGAGGGTCGAGGATGCGCATCAAGACGTTTCGGCCTAAATTCTAGCTCACTGTAGACGCGCGAGATGCATGCGGTCTGGAGGCGACCATGTTCGGCGACTTCCCATCAGGGCGAAGACGGTTCTGGGCCATTATGATCGGGATCGCGATCATAGGGATCGGAGGATTGCTCCTGATGTGGGCCTTTCACGTGTGACTCTTTATGCGAGTTCCACCCAATCCTGAGTGAGCATGTCCGACTGGGAGGCGAGCGAGACGCTCAAGCCAGTCAGCGGATTAAGGATCAGCGCCATAAGAGGCTTTCGGGCTTTGCAGCATGCGCCCGCGTTGGTTGGTCGGTTCGGCTCAGCCGCTCGTTAGGCCCCGCTCTGAGGCCTAGAGGTACGCCAACGTCGCAGCGCTAAGCATAGGGCTTCAGCCTCTCAGGCTGCCCAGAACGAATGACGTTTGTCCCTGGATCCCGCAAAGAAAGAGCGCCCATTCGACTGGCGCTCTAGGTGGGCCGCCAGTGCGACCATCCAGGGAGAACGACCGTGCCATAGGGCACGGGAAGAGGCTGCGCCCGAAAGGTAAACGCATCCCTAACGGAACCACCAATCGGGGCTTATCTGCCGGTCTGGCATGCCCTTTGAGCTTTGGCTGGAACTAGGGGCCAATCGCGCGACGTGCTTCTGCAAGGGCCTGTTCGCAGCTTCCCTCTTTGCCGCCTTGGTCAGCCTCCCGCGCCCGCTCCAGTGCCGACAGTGCTTTTGTAATAGAGGCTCCCTCGCCAAGGCTCTCCGCGGCACGCGCGATTGAACCGGGAGTGGGCTCTCGATGGAGCAGTGCCGCTGTGCTTTCGGGCGCTACCGGGCCAGCCCCCGCTATAGCCGTAGCTCTACGGCCTGTTATGACTTGAACCCTTTGCACCTGGAGGCGTTTTGCTCGTCCTGTCTGAGGAGGAGCCATGCTAACGGAAGCACAATGGGCCATGCTGGAGCCACTGGTGGAGCAATGCCGTCCCAAGGGCAAGACACCGCCACAGGATCTGCGTCGGACGTTCGAGGCCATTCTCTGGCGCCATGAGAACGGCGCCAAGTGGCGCGCCGTGCCGGCTGAATTGGGGCCGTGGTGGCGCGCCGCTCAGACCTTCATCCGCTGGGCCCGTCTGGGTGTCTGGGAGCGCCTGCTCAACCTGGTACAGAAGTGCGGCATCCAGCTCGGGATGACCTTCCTCGACGGCACCAGCGTGCGCGCGCATCAGAAGGCCGCCGGGGCTCGTCGAAAAGGGGCTCTCAAGCTCAACGAGACCATCGTGAAGCGCTTGGTCGGTCTCGTGGCGGCTATGGCACCAAGGCTTGCGTGATCGCCGACGGGCTCGGACGCGCCATCGCGTTTCGCATTGCACCCGGTCAGGCGCACGAGCTGCCTGACGCCATTCCGCTGCTTCACAGTTTGCCGAGTGTGCCCAGCTGGGTGGTGGCCGATCGCGGTTATTCAAGCCACAGCTCCCGCGAGCACATCTGGAGCATCGGTGCGAAGCCGGCGATCCCGGCTAAGTCCAATGAGGCGCCGGTGGCCTGTCCGGACTGGATCTATAACAACCGCAATGTCGTCGAGCGGCTCTGGGCCAGGCTCAAAGAGTGGCGAGCCGTTGCAACCCGCTACGAGAAGACCGCACGATCCTTCATGGGCGTGCTCTGCCTCGCCGCAGCAATCGACTGGCTCAAGCGCTAACAGGCCGTAGCATCAACCTGGGCCTGGACAGCATCAATCTGGGCTGAGCATGGTCCTGCATTACTCGTCGCGAAAGACCCAATAAGCCCGATAGCACCAAGAAGCATTGCTTGTGGACCAACGAAACAGGACATCAGATGTCCTCCCTGCGATTATTGGAGACCAATTAGGATGTCTGCCAAAAGGAGAAACGCAATACGCCTCCTGATTTCTGAAGCGAAATCTCTTGGCTAAAGCCGCTTCATCAGCCGCGCCGTTGCTGGTGCCAGCAATATTCATATTCCGGTAGAAATCCGGAGGCTCTCTGGCCTCAACTTCGCGGAAATGGATTGCATGCGGGCGTCATGGGCAGCCCACATCTGCCGGATTTTCGTCTTCCGCCTCTTCTCCTTCTCCTGCGCGAGAGAAAGTGAACGCATTTCGGTAGAAGGCACTGCGGCAGCGACCCGTAACCCTTTCATTAGTCGCTGCGGGGGCAGAACCTTGATACCGACCGCCGCGCTTTTCATCCGGTGAGATGGGCTGGATGGGGAGAGTTTGGCTGTTGTATCGGCAGTGGCCCTGGGGGCGGGCTTCGAAGCATATAATGAGCCCAAGGTTGAAACGCTGAGTGCGTTACCACCTGCAGCAATAGGGGATCCGATAGCTGCCAAGTGGGTTCGAACACGTCGGCAGTACTCCACCGAGAGTGGTGTCATGCGCTCCTCGCCGTGTCCTGCCCGGTACTTCATGAGCGCGCGGCACAGGTCACCGTCAGCAAGCTGCCACGCGCGACCAAGATACGCGATGCCATAACGGACGTTGGTCTCCGGCTCAAACAATCCGGCCAACGTGCCTCTGTAGCCCAGCATGGCCGCCGTTGTAGAACGGATCTGCATGAGGCCGACCTCACCAACTCCTCCAACAGCACCAGGGTCATAAGCACTCTCGACCTGCACTACCGCATCCGCGACATCAGGAGGAAGCCCCACCTGCTCGGCTTCACGCCTGATTGTCTCAAGATGAGCTTTACGCCCAGGTGTATAGGCTTGAGGCATCCCGATGAGACCCTCAATAACGGGAGGCAGTGGGAAATCCGGGAAATCGGCTAAAGGCGCCTGTGCTAAAGCCGAAGCAGGAAGGAACAGAAGTCCAAACACGAGGCAGACACTGGCGTGGTGTGGATTGCACAATGAGAGCCCCCGCTGTCATTCAAGGTTATTTTGGAACTGAGTGTAGGAGAGTAACTCGCGAGGCTCAACGGCAGAACAGAGCAACATAGGTACTCAGAACAGCCAGTAATCTCCGCCGCAATGAATGCCTGGTCAGGCAATTTCCCAGCAACAGCCGCTTCATCAGCCGCGCCGCTGCCGCTCCGAGTCTGACTAATGAGCCGAGAGAGCATCAAGCGGAATGACCTGCACTGCCTGACCCGAGGCATCGACAATCTCCAGCTGCCATCCCTGCCACTCATCCGAGTTCAAGGGATCCTGGGCCCGAAGCTCTTCGACGGCTTCCATCGCGGAGACCACGGCGGCTTGGAGACTGGACGCCGTGATGCCCTCCTCGTCGCGGATCATGCTGTCGCCATCAGTGAGATTGAAGTAGTAACGCGCTGGCGCCGAAAGACCTGTAGCGGATCCAGCCGAAGATCCGGCTGGCGGATCAATTTCGACAGCGTCTTCAGCAGGTGCCTGCTTGCCATTCGTGAAAGTTACCATGGCTCGGACACCTTACTGGACTGCTGGAGAGGCGAGGTTTTCAAGATCCACCCAGCCGGTGCAGGTTGGGATCTCAGGGACAAGGTAAGCGCGGCTTCCATCGAGCTTCTCAACGCGACATGGGTAGGCTCTCTTGTCTCCCGGAGGGCGGTACAAAACCAGGCTCCCCTCAGAGACGACATCGCTGGAGACCGGCTCAAGGGCGGCCTGTGCGCTTGGTCGGGACTGCTCGCCCCTAATGCGAACGCGAGAGATACTCTGCTCAGCGGCCCGGACGCGATCGAGAGCCGCAATAGCAAGGCGGGCGCGGTCCCGGTACCGGTCCATGACCAACTTCAGTGGGCCTCGCTCCTGCCCTGAATGCCAGGACACACCTCCCGCTTTGGCCAACTCTGCTGCTACGGCTTCAACCTCACACCCTGTCATCGTCAGCCCTCCCACTTTCTAACGTAGGGCTGCATTCCTGTGCTGCAATCGAAATATTCTGAAAAATTCCGTGATGGAATAAATCCGTACCTGCCTCCGTTAATATGCCTAAGACATTATCCGACAGCAGGAGTGGCCCGTGGCTGATCCGCACACCTCAGAAACTGTTCACGGCAAGGTTTCGGACCCAACGGTGTGACCAATTCTGACCCGTCATTTCAGCGTGCATCTGCTCTTTTTGTGGCCTCGCTCGGCTCCTTCATTGGAGCAAGCCTTTTGCTGGCTAGTCTCTGAAAAGTACGCCGCTCCTTTAGCCTGATGTGTTGGTGCAGATGGTAAAGACCCCGAGGCAACAGGTAAGTTAGCACTTCATGAACGCCATATTGCGTTGCGCCTCATAGGAGGGTGCTTGTGAAATACGAAATAGATTCAATGAAGCCTGCGAGTGCTTCTACTAGCAACGACCGGTCGGAGCGGGCTCTCGAATGGATGGGCCTGCTCCCGGCGATAGGCGTATGCGCATGGGTCATTCTCAATTTTGGTTGAGAAAATCACCTTCAAGCCAAGACCAGCGTGCAATTGCCACCCAAGCTCATCGCTCGCCAATCTGCCTGCGGTTGCCTGCTCGATTGCGCCACTATTTACCACTGTCCTTGTTGCGTCCTCCGGCTTCCACGGCGCAGACCAAGAAGAAGAGACTGAGAACGGCAGCCAGTTGGGCGAAGGCCTCGACAGCCGCTGGCACACTGTCGCGAAAGGGGCCACTGGCGAGAGCCGCGAACACCAGGATGGGAAGGGCAGCCCAAACGAGCATCAGCTCACCTCCACAGTTTCAGAGCTATTTTAGCATCACAAACTACTGCAGATCCGTCCCACACCCTGAGGCGCATCAATCTGCTCAGGCCGCTGACTATCGCTCAGGTTGTCTTCGGACAATTGCTACTGCTTGGTACCGGAGGAGCCTCTGGTTTGGCGGTGACGTCCGGTGGCTGCTGGAGGATGGCAATTGCACGAGCGACGGTGTCGTCAACGCGCTTGGAAAGCCATGAATCGTCTGTCTGAGCATCGTGTGTGCCCCAGCAAGGTGGTCGGGGAACGCATACGCTACGCAACCAACCCTTAACGCAGCTTAGGAGCCCGAGTTCCGAGCTCAACGTGCACTTGCCGCCGACCCATACCTGTTCAAACAAACGGGCCCCATCCTGAGGAGAGGGCCCGAGGTGACACGCAGTCACTCGCTAGTCGCGCTTTATCCGGGTTGTTGTCCCGCTGATTGGATCAGATTGTCGAGCGGAAGGATACCTCCGACATTCGGCTGACGGCTGGAGGTCTGCTTCCCAGGTGGTGTCTGTATCGTGGCCTCCATCCATTCAGGGCCGTGGCAGGGGCTCGGTCCAAGGAACCTCGTGATTGGCTGCCGTTGGGAACCCGCAGAAGCAGTCAGGCCAGTCGGCGTGCTGGTGACGGGCATTTCAGAGCGAGACATCAACCCATCACACAACCCCAAAGCCCTCGCCCTGGAGTTGGTTTCAGCGGGGCTGAAAAGAAAAGTTCGTAGCGAGTGCCCGGCTGGCCACGAGGTTTCTTATAGCTTCGCTGAAACCAGTTCACCGGTCCGTGAGTTTCGGCTGGAATATGCAAGACGAAGTGCACCGATAGCGCAATGGAGGAGATCCATGCTGCCGGACGATAAAAGAAACTGCACCGGATCAGCGCTGATTGGCCCCACTGTCCAGCAACAGCGGATCACCTTCTTCCTCGGCCATTCCCTTCGGAGCCATTACGAGGATGTGATAAAGGAACCTATCCCGGACCGTCTGCAAGCGCTCGCTGAACAATTGGAGCGAAGGGCATTCTTTGACGTTCAATAGGAAATTAAGTCAAAGTAGCAAGAAAGACCTTAACCTTCGTCCTGTGAGGAGACATTGCTCATGCCAAGGTACTACTTCGACCTCTATCAGGGGGCGCAACGCATCTCCGAAGATGCCTCGGGCTATGATTGTCCCAGTGACGAAGATGCCCGGCAGTTCGCCCGCATGAGCAATGGGTTGGTCGCTCTCGACCCGGTCTTGTCTAGTCCCTCGCAGAACCATCGCGTTGTAGTCTTGAACGAGGACGGGCAGAGCATCTTCACTATGTCCGTATCTCAAGCAGCCTTCTCTACAGCCGCTTCATCGGATGTCTCGCTTCTTTCCTGAGGCTGAGACCGCATTCTAACCTGCGAGATCCACCGTGACGTGCGAGGATTTGGTCGCGCCGTGCTTTTTGGATGAGCAGGCGCCACTCGCGGTTCCTGAGTTGAACCGTGAGCGAACTTTAAAGTATCTGGAGTGCTGCTATCAACAGGGGCTGTCATGGGAGGAGGCCAAGCAGCAGATCCAAGGCTTTCTGCAGCAAAAAGGTGTTCCCCACCAAGGGATTGTACGGCAGTTGCAACTCGCCAAGCCGCTGCTTCAGCCTTGGTTGGACTGACACTGCACCAAACTCAAAGCCGCCTCATCAGTCGTGCCGCCGCCATGGCGAGATGGGTGTCTAGCATCTCCTCAGCCGCATCATACTTGGCCACCCACCGTTCATAGGTCGCCCAGCGCATCCCCTTCGGCTTAGGCGGCAGATCCCATTCGTCCGGATCCTCATCTCCGAGGAGAGTCGCTTTCACCTTCGCCTTGGTGCGCCGAGCCCGACCGATTGGGTCAAGGAACTGTGAGGCATCGGCAGCCCTGCGGCCCCAAGCATACCGGCTGGCAAAATAGGCTGCTCCGAGCGGACGATAGAGCACCCGCACCCGCCGTCCGGTCTTTGAGCAGATAGCGTACCATTGCAGGCCGCCGAAATTCCTTGGATCCGACACCAGAGAGGGGTCGGAACAAGAACTGCTTCCAAACACACGCTAAGCTAGAACGAACAAAGAACCTCCATCTATGCCCAATCGGATCATGCGGCTTGAGCCAAGGGCTGCGGCAGGCGCAAGGGGCGGAAGCCATCGACCAGCGAAGGCTCCTCGCCCCATGCGTAAGTGCCGGTGAGATTGATATGCTCCCAGCTCAGAGGGGACACGTGTTTGAGCACATCAGTGGGAATGATCCGCCCCTGCCGACGGAGATGATCCACGGCGCGTCCGAGATAGACCGTGTTCCAATGAACAATGGCGCTCACGACCAGGTTCAGCCCGGATGCTCAGAAGGCCTGGCTCTCGAACGAGCGATCCCGGATTTCGCCGCGCTCATGGAAGAAGACGCCGTTTAAGCTTGTGGGCTGCCTCACCCTTGTTCAGACCCGCCTGGCAACGGCGTCGGAGTGCAGGATCGCAGTACCATTCGATCATGAACAGCGTGCGCTCAAGGCGACCGAGTTCGCGTAAGGCACGAGCTAACTGGCTGGGGTTGCGAGCGGCCGCTAGCCGCTTGAGGATTGTCGAGGGTGCGACGGTCCGCGTCTGAATCGAGGCCGCCAGATGAAGCAGGTCATCCCAGTACTCCATGATCAGACTGGTGTTGATCGGCACGCCGATATGCTCTTGGAGTGCGGGGTAGGTCTCCGGCTTCTCGAAGGTATGGAGCTTCCGGTCCTTGAGATTACGAAGGCGTGGAGCAAAGCGCCGGCCCGTCAGAGCAAAGAGACCAAACACGTGGATCATCATCGTCTGTCATGGGCTGCCAAGCGCTTGGGAACCATGGCTAACCGTCGGCCTGGGTCGACGATAGGGGCGGGTTGCCTTTCCTGGCCCGTGCCCAAGAACCTAATCTGTCCCTGTTGCCCGAGGATGAGAGGCCGACACCGATGAGTTCCACCCGTGTCTTTCTGCTGTCCCCGGCCCTGGCCCGGCTGATCGAGCGGGACAGGGCCGGCGACCGCGTCCGGCAGGGCTACTTTCCCGAGCATCCTGACCGGAGCACTCACGTGCAGTTGACAGGCGATGCTGGCCATCTGGTCCTGGCCTCTCATTCCGCGACGGGACCGGTTGAGGACGCGGCCGAGATTTCCCTGCCACAGGCCGAAACCCTGCTCGCGCTGTCTGCCGGACAGGTCGAATATCTGAGCGTCGCCATCGATGTCGGCCCGCATGCCACCACCATCCAGCGCTTCCTCACCCCGGGACCGCTCGATCTGATCAGCATGGCGTTCAGGGACGACAAGACGGCCCGCAAGTTCCAGCCGCCGGCCTGGTGCGGTCCCGAGGTCAGCGCAGATCCGAGCTATCGCCTCCGCACGATCGCCCTCACCGGTCGGCCGGCCGTGCCGGAGGTGGAAATCTCCAATGCCGCCCTCGCCAGCCTGCTCGACGCCCTCGATCACCGCGACCGCGAGGTCGAGCCGTCCCCAACCCGGCAGGCTCAGGCGCCGGCATCGTCCGAGGCTCCCTTCGATGCGGAGGACGAACAGGAGCTCGATGGGCTCAGTATCGAGGACAGCGTGATCCGGGACCTCGCCCGATCGTTGCAGCCGCAGAGGCGCTGACCCTGTCCGGGACACTTTGGCCCTTGATCAATCACCTGAAAAGATGGTGATGGCCAGTACAGTCAGCCCGCCATGAATGGCCGCGGGTGGATTGATCGACAGCGGACCTGCGATGAGCACCATGAGCTATAACCTGATCCAGCTGGCACCAGGCGCCTACGACCTCTATCTCGACGATGCCGTCATCGCCAGCGTGGTCAGGAGCGGCCTGCGCCAGCCCTATACCTGGACGGCCGAACTACTCGAGGATCTGCCGCGAAGCCAGCGGCCGTCGCCCTTCTGGGAGATCGAGCACAGCTTTCCGTCGCTGGAGGAGCTGTGTGCCTGGCTCGGCCATCCACCGGTGAAGGCCAACAACCGCCACACCGCCTCGCAGGGCGCGTGAGACAGAAGCGCCCCGATCAAGGCGCTGTCTGAAACCTCGACCGGGGCGCTGGTGTGCCAAGGGAATGACGCACACCTGAGATGTAGGCCATCCTGAGCGCTCGGCAATGCTGCTTTCGATGACCACCGATCAGGCGCAGCAAGGCCCGCCGTGTGACCTGCCAGCTACAGACATCAGCGCAGAAATCGGACACATCACGCAGGCGAAGCGACATGATGTGATTGCCGCTTCCGCCCATTTTCCAGAACTCGCCGAATTCATCGAAGGTCTTCATCATGCCGCCGACAGAGGTCGCAGCACCTGTCTTTGCCCCGACGCCTGCCCCGACATTCACGCAGGCCGCCGTCCGGTTTGTCGTCGCCTTTGCCGCCCTGATTGGCCTGAGCCTGCTGCTGGCCAGGCTCTGAGGGCGTATCTTTCAGGCGCCTGTGCCCGTTGCGATACAGCCAATGCGATTGATTTCAGGCATTCTGTCCCGGTCCTTGAAGGAACGGCTGGGGGGCCGATTCTCCCTGGAAGGGAAGCGCCTCTGCGATTGCACGAGGCGCTTCTCTTTGCCGGTACGGGCAAGGCCTCATCATCGAGTCCGAGTCGGTGAAAAGGTTACCGCAGATGACGGTTCGCGCCGCCAGGCGAGCCTTCCCTGTCATTTACCGGCCCAGCCCCCATATCAGAGTCGTTTCCAGTCCAAAGTCATTGTTCAGATGAAGCGTCAGCAAACCTCCTTTTCGGTCGAGATCAAGAAATCCCGCACGCAAGGCCAGCGTCCCCACCTTCCGCCACGGCCCCTGTTCGAGGTTGTGCCTCCTGCGGCTGAGGCTCGCCCGATCCTCCAGACTGAAGCCATGCCAAAAGTCGCCGAACCGATCTCGGCGCCTCGCATTCTGCCGAGCATTGTCGCGCCGATGTGGAGTCAATCGGAGCCCGCTGAGCCCGCCCGCCGCAAGCGCTCATCAGGGGAGTCCAAGCGCGGACAGATGGAGTTCGAATTGAGAATTGTCTCTGAAGACGAGAAGGACGCACATGCGGACGCGCCTGTGCATGCTGAGGTCGACTTGCCGACTTCCACCGCTGCCGCTGTTGAAAAGGGCGCAACGTCGAGT
Organism: Microvirga ossetica; assembly: GCF_002741015.1. Classification (NCBI taxonomy): domain Bacteria; kingdom Pseudomonadati; phylum Pseudomonadota; class Alphaproteobacteria; order Hyphomicrobiales; family Methylobacteriaceae; genus Microvirga; species Microvirga ossetica. The sequence goes on from NZ_CP016620.1 coordinate 275,977, forward strand.
CATGACGTCCAGCCTGCCTCGGGTGAGAGTACGAAATCCAACGCACGGGCAGTCAGGAAGAAGATGCCCACACCTGTCGAACCGGCGCAAGCGCTCGAGCCAGCGCCAGAAGTAGAACCAACATGGCATGCGGAGATGATCGAACCGTCAACTACAGTCCTGTCGAGGTCTAACGAGCGTAGGTTGACCAAGCGTCTGGATGCCGCTGTTCACCTGCCGCGCAGCGAGCGCTGGAAGCGACGCCTCCATCCCGCATCCTGGCAAGGTCATCAGCGCTCAAAGCCGGTTTGAACTGGCTGCCCTTTCGACCGCATGGCAGCTGCCTCGTTCTGTGCCGTGCCAGAAGACCGTCCGGTTCCCGGGTTTCTTGTTCGTGGCGAGTGGAGATTCGAGCGGGCGTTGCGTCCGTCGGACCTCAGCCCTGCGGGCTTTGAGGAGCGGGGCGCCCAGGCTGGGGTGCGGTTCAACGGGTTCTACCTGTTCCAGATCACCGACGCACGCCTTGCGCTGGCGGCCTAGCCCGAGCTTCAGCATCTGCTTGAGCGACGGGGCTCACACGGCGAGGGCCCATGGGTTTGATGATCGGCAGATCGACTACAACCATTCGACGGCGTCAGCCGTCGGGCCAAAGCGGCAGGGGTCACGCCGTGAGGATATGCACGCACCGAGCGACAGACACTTGTTCAACGCCTTCGCAAGAGTGAACCTTCGGCGACAACAAGACAGCACCCGCGCAGAAAAGATTCTGAGCTGGTCCGAGTTCAGATGGGGATCGGATGCTCGTGACGGGATGAGCGTCAAGCGACCCATCGCCAAGCCATGTTCTCAACGCAGCCCTTTCATGAGGCATGCTGCATTGCAAAAAGGTGCGATGCCGCCGATATCAGCTGAGGCTGATTTCATGCGGCACCGCCTTCTTCCTCCCGGCGCTGCCGTATCGGCCGTTCCCTCTGGAAGGTTTCGATTTTTGTCGGACCTTAACTTTCGCCGGGCTTCGCGCCCGGCTTTTTCTTATGGGGTCCATCGCGGCCGGTGAGGCTTCTTATCGAAAGGGTCGGCGGCAGGAATTTCGACTTTAGTCAGGGGCCCGATCGGGAAGCGACCGGCGTCGCCTCGGACGCGTTAATCGATGGCATGTCAAAGGGGTGACCGGACGACGGAGCCAGCCTGCCGGTGACGAAGCGCGATGGTGGTCAGTTGACACCATTGCGATCGGTCGCGGAACCATGACGGTGTCCCTGGGTTAACGGCTGGGCCGTACTCCCCGCTAGAACCCTATTGCATCTCACCACATTGATTGAATTTCACCCGCATGAAGCGTCTTGTCTCCGTCCAGCAGCAGGCCATCGATCTTTGGCTGACGGCCGCCGCAGCGTCCGCTGCGATTGCTGTCATCGCTATCTGCACGCAGCTGCCGTAGGACGACCGCTTTAGGTTTCCATCAAGCTGTTGATAGCCCGCATCGGCATGGAACTCACCCAGGCCCTCATGGTGTTGCTCTGGTCCATGGATCGGATGTCAGAGTCATGCCTGAGATCAGCGAGCCCTCACCGCGGACCCGAACGACCCTGCTCAAGCTGCGAGCACGACAGTGCCGCTTCATCGTCTCCGACGAGCGATCCGAGGCGATCTTCTGCGGCGGCGAGACACAAGAGGGATCGAGCTGGTGCCCTTTGCATTGTCGCCTGGTTTACGCCAAGGCGCTCGCGGGTGGACCAAGGGAGCCGCCTCGGAGCGTGGCCTGGAAATCGACACATCCTGACACAAGAGCCGAGGGCGGGTGATACCTCGTTTCTTATCCTGTTGGCGTAGCGCGCCGGCTCTGGCGGATGCTCGCCCTTGCCCCTGAGGAACCTCCGCTCATCTTTGAGCATAGAAGCTTAGCGGTCGAGAAGAGCCAAGCGAGACAGGAGAGGAAATGCCGATGTCCCAGATCCCTGCCTCTGCCCCGCTCGCACGCCGTACCATGGCCTATGTTTTGGCCGGAGGCCGCGGCAGCCGCCTCCTCGAGCTGACTGACAAGCGGGTCAAGCCCGCGGTGTACTTCGGCGCGAAATCGCGCATCATCGACTTTGCCCTCTCGAACGCCCTCAATTCCGGCATCCGTCACATCGCCGTGGCCACCCAGTACAAGGCCCACAGCCTCATCCGGCACCTGCAGGCCGGCTGGAACTTCTTTCGGCACGAACGCAACGAGAGCTTCGACATTCTGCCGGCGAGCCAGCGCGTCTCCGAGACGATGTGGTACGAGGGCACGGCCGATGCGGTCTACCAAAACATCGACATCATCGAGAGCTATCACCCCGAGTTCATCGTGATCCTCGCGGGTGATCATATCTATAAGATGGACTACGAGGTCATGCTTCAGCATCATGTAAGCCAAGGCGCTGACGTGACGGTCGGCTGCATCGAGGTGCCGCGAGCCGAGGCCAGTGCGTTTGGCGTGATGGCGGTGGACGAGCAGGACCGTATCGTCTCATTCCTGGAGAAGCCTGCAGACCCGCCCGGCATGCCGGACAACCCGGAGATGGCGCTGGCCAGCATGGGGATCTATGTCTTCTCGACCCGAGTCCTCGCCGACCAGCTCCGGCGGGACGCTTCCGCGGAGGGTTCTAGCCGGGATTTTGGCAAGGACATCATCCCATACTTGGTCACGCATGGAAAAGCGATAGCACACCGCTTCACGACCTCCTGCGTCCGATCCTCGGGCGAGGCGGAGGCTTATTGGCGGGATGTCGGCACGCTCGATGCCTATTGGGCCGCCAACATCGACCTGACCCAGGCCCAATCGGGTCTGGATCTTTACGATGACGAGTGGCCGATCTGGACCAATGCCGAGATCACTCCGCCGGCGAAGGTGACCCATGACGACCAAAGAGCGGAGGTAACGGACACTCTCCTGTCTGGTGGCTGCATCGTATCAGGGGCCGTCTTGCGGCACTCAATCCTGTTCACGCGCACACGGGTTTGCAGCGGCGCCCATCTGGAGCAGGCGGTTGTGTTGCCCGGCGTCGAGATCGGCCGATCGGCCCGGCTGACGAAAGTCATTGTCGATCGCGGCGTGTGGATCCCGGAGGGTCTGGTGGTTGGAGAGGATCCGGATTTTGACGCGCGGCGTTTCCGGCGCACCGACAGCGGCATCTGCCTGATCACGCAGCCGATGGTTGACCGGGTTGAAGCATGACCCTCGGCGGACTGTCCGGTCCCATTACTGTTCGGCTGAGAGGCTTGTTCGAGCGACAGAGTGACAAGCTCCATCGCTGTGGCTCGGGCTCACCAATTCGACAATATCTCCAACGATGCCTTAAGCGCTGGCGTGATTGGTCATGTCAGCATTGCTTATCCCATTCTGTCACAGGATGGGTGCGATATGGATCGAGGCGCTGCTTCAACCGAAGTCGCCGTGATCGCCTACGTTTCCTTACGTGAGATACCCCCTGCATCTAAAACCTCCGACTTGGTGAGCATGCGACCGAAGCTTCCGATTACCCGCCTTCTGAAAGCTCAGCGCCGGTGGGCGAAGAAGACCCTTCGCACGGTGACCGCGACCTCGCGCAAGCTCATCGTCAAGCCGCGCAAGACCAAACCTAAGAAGAGTAGGCTCGTCGAGATTGTCTCCTTCGGGTCCAACCCGGGCAATCTCCGAATGCTGATCTACGTTCCACCGCTGCTACCCGCCAGAGCGCCTCTGGTTGTCGTGCTGCATGGCTGCCTACAGACGGCGCGCGACTACGACGAGGGCAGCGGCTGGTCGTTGCTGGCCCAGCGGCACGGCTTTCTCCTTCTCTATGCCGAGCAGTCCCGCACCAACAACCCAAACCGTTGTTTCAACTGGTTCCAGTCCCACGATGCCCGACGGGGCTCGGGCGAGGCGTTGTCGATCCGCCAGATGATCACCCGCATGCGACGGAGCCACAGCATCGACCCTGGTCGGATCTTTATCACCGGGCTCTCGGCGGGCGGCGCCATGGCCTCGGTGATGCTGGCCACCTATCCCGAGGTCTTTGCCGGGGGCGGGATCATCGCCGGTCTGCCCTACGGTGCCGCGTCCAGTCTGCGCCAGGTCGTGACTGCCATGAAGAAGCCGCAGGCGCGCACCGCCCAGCAATGGGGTGATCTTGTCCGCTCGGCGTCATCTCACACAGGCCCGCGGCCGACGGTGTCGATCTGGCATGGCACGGCGGATCGGACCGTTGCAGCCGCCAATGCAGCCGCTTTGCTCAGCCAATGGACAAACGTGCATGGCGTCGACGAGGACGTCTTTAGGCAAGCGTCACTGGCAGGCCACCGCCACCGGACTTGGTCGAACCGAAAGGGGGAGGCGGTTGTCGAGCTGTGCCTCATCGAGGGCATGGGTCATGGCACGCCGGTGCGCCGGACAAAGGCGCAGGCCAGCGCGCGAGGCGCCGAGCACTTCATGCTGGATGTGGGCCTGTCGTCCCCGCTTCATCTGGCGAAATCGTGGGGCCTTGTTCACCGCAAGCGAGGCAGAGGCAGGATGTGAACGGCACGTCGCTTCTGCGCAGAAGCGCATCCGGCGCCAAGGACAATCGAGAATGGGATGGCCTCGCAGGCGATATCGTCTGCCCTACGTGTAATCTTGGATGAAATGTGGAGGGCATGTGATGTCGGATCATGTCTACAAGATCGTCGAACTTGTTGGCTCCTCTGAAACCAGTATCGAGGATGCCATCCAGACGGCGATCAAGCGTGCCGGCCAGGCGTTGAGAAATCTGCAATGGTTTGAGGTCGTGCAAACCCGCGGGCATATCGAGAACGGGGAGGTCCGATATTATCAGGTCGTGCTCAAGGCGGGATTTACCCTCGAGGACGCGTGATCTTTAGGCCCTCGGGCCGGCTTTTCCTCAACGTGCTGGGGAATTGGCCTATGCCGTTAGGCAGTGTGCGGCGGCGCTGAGGGCATCGGCGGCCGCCTATCCGATCAGGCTCGCTAGCGGTTCATGCGGCTTCGACAACCCACGAGGCTGACTGCCGCCCTTCGACTACGGACGCAATCTCCGGCCGGTTCTCTGCGAGCCATTGCTGGGCATCAGATGAGTTGACGACACAGGTGAGGGCATCCCAGGTGGGATCTTCCAGCGACTCGTCCCTGAGACGGGTGGCGGCATACGCGACCAGTTGGTGCAGCCCCTCGTAGCCCGGCCGCGTCTCAAGGGCATCGGCAATCCAGACGCTGGACCAATCCTGCGCGGCAAGGTGCAGAACGCTCTGCGGATCGGCCTCGCGAAACCATGGCGTCGCATCAAACTCAAGTGCAAGGGCATTGTCGGCCGTATGGCAGGCAGCGCGGATCATCACTTGCCTCATGGGTTCGCAGTCTCGAAGGCCACCTTACCCTATCATGTGATGGCGGCTGGCCAACAGTGCCAAGAACCCCATCCCTTAACTGTATGCTAACCGTGTTTTGCGGAATGGGCTTGATGTGGGTTGTATCCTCTCGGAGGGCAGGAACTGGCAGTGCTGCACCCGACTTCCTTTGACAGGCCGGATGCGACGATGACCGGCGTTCTACTCCAATCGAGGTGCTGCCATGCGGCTTGCTTTCGCAATTCTTGCGACATCACTCGTCGCGTCTTCATTCGCCTCTGCCCAAGTGCCAGCGCAGGTCGAGGCCTGCCGGTTGTCGGGACTGGCCGCGATCAAGGAGCGCTCGCCCTCCCTTGATCAGATCACGCTCGATATGGAATCACTGGCCGTCTCTAAAGCCAGAACAAAGGTCGGCGATACGCCGATTACGATGGTAGTCATGGGCGACGCCTATCTCCAGCGCGACAAGTCCGACAAGCCCAACCGCTTCGTCTGCCTCCTCAGCGATCATGACAAGGTGGTGCTGACCTTCTTCACGGAACAGTAGTTCATCCGCTTCGCCACCGCTAAGAAGGGTGTCGCCCTCGGTGCGACGCATACCCGCGATTGGTTCGAGCATGATCCAGCACATCAGGTCGCCGGTCTTGCTTTGCACCATGGATCAGCCATGCCAGCGCATATCCGGCAATTCCTGCCATGAACAGCGCGAGCAACGGGCTCTCCGTTACCCGGTGCGTTACGGCTTGCCGGCCCGCGCGAATGTATCGCTCTGCCTCCGGGTAGTGTTCGCCGGCGTGTCGGACGTAGCGCTTGCCTCGGCTGTACACCTCACGGGCTGCGCCAGACGCTTGCTCTGACACGTCGTGCAGGGCTTCTCGGACCTGATCCAGAACATTCTCGGCTGAATCCTGCTCTTGCTGTGCCTGTGTGCCACTTGGCGTTGAGACCCCAGCTGACTGATCAGGAGGCTCAGGCTCTGGTCCTTTGGTGATGGTGACTGAGATCGGATCACTGGTCGGGAACGTCTCCTCGATGGCATGGTCGAGCCTTGCATCGAGGTTCTGCTGTGAATTCTCAGGCAGCTTCGTGTCTGGAGGACACTCCGAAGACTGACGCTCCTTCCCATCCCGCATGGACTGACTCTTGATATCGGGTGCACTCACGATAAGCCCTCCGGGACGTTCAAGGCAGAGCCATTCGCAACTGGCAGTCCAACGCCATGGCGTTGAGCCGCGTTCCGGCATGCGCCGATCTGCGTAACCTGGCCGGCGGGTCGTAGGGCGGTCGCCCCAGGCTTGATTGGCCTTGTCCTATGGACAAAGGGGAGGGGATCCTAGAACGACCTTGGTGTCAAAGACTGCTCGTCCGATAGATGGCGCCGGATGACATTGCTGGACCGACAAGAGGCGGACGAATGCAGGTCACGGCGGAGCCTGTCTAGGCCTGCTCCCGCCTGACGTAGATCGGTTCAAGCTGGTAGTGTTTCGAGAGATCGTTGGCTTGGTCGACGGCTTCCTCCATCGACCCGAACGGACCACTCACGGCGATGGCCGTCCCATCGATGAGCACTGTCACCATGAACTCCATCGCCCGTTCGGGCTGAACCACCTCAGCCAGGGTTATGTTGTTGCTCTGATCCTCAGGAACTTCGTCGGGCATCAAGATGTGGAGGCCGGGACCGGTCATTGGGGATCCTTTGGATTCACGGGACCAGGATAGATGACGAGCTATGCTGGAAAGAGCTTCACAAGGATAAGCCGCCCAATCAACGGATAAAGGAATCTCTGGTTTCCACGAGAGCTTGCCACTGGGTCGCTCCGGATGCGGGCCTAACTCCGAACCCCAAAAGTGCAGCATAGCAGTTTCGGAGAGAGTTCGCTCCAACGTAGGGACACCGCTCCGAGGGCCACCATACCTGTCATAATGTGTCGGGTGGGGCCCGGTCTGGAACAGCGGAGGAAGACGATGGGACTGACCTTTAAGAACAATCTCCATAGCGAAGTCGGAATCTGGCAAATGCCTTTGTCACTGGACGAACCCAATGCATTGAACGCGCTCCACCGCCGTCATGGACAGGCTGAAGCTAAGGTGTCCACAACGGGCGGGCGGACGACTTTAGGAGGGCGCGTCGACGACGTCGTGGATATGAAGAACGATTGTGCAGCTAGAGCATCGGACGGTTAAACGGACGCATATCCGGCAGCCTTAAGGTAGTTCCAGCACTCTTGTGGTTCGAACAGGTTGCAGATCTCACCGAGCGCTCGCCAGAGCGCGTCGAACGTTCGGGCCTCGGCCTTGCGCAAGTGCGCTTTGATCTTGGCAAAGGCCTGTTCAATTGGATTAAGATCAGGCGAATAAGCAGGTAAAAACAGGAACCAGGCTCCGCGTTGCTTCAGACACTGAGCGGCCTTCTCGCTCTTGTGGACAGCCAGGTTGTCGAGGATCACCACATCGCCTTTGCGCAGCGTCGGCGCGAGCTGCGTCTCAATGTAAGCCTCGAACGCCAACCGGGTGATCGGGCCATCGATGATCCACGGCGCGCACAACTCGTTGCACCGTAGCCCAGCCAGAAAGGTATGGGTTTTCCAGTGTCCAAAGGGAGCTTTCATGCGTAGGCGCTGGCCCCTGCGGCTCCGCCCGCGCAGGCGCGTCATCTTGGTGTTGACATACGTCTCGTCCAGGAACACCAGCCGGTGCGTCTCCTGGCGCATGCGCGGCTGGCGCTGGGCATGCCAGACCCGGCGCTCATCCCGCACATCGGCGCGTGCGCACTCCGCCGCCATCAGGCATTTTTTTATATGAGAAGCCGTGCCGGCACAGGAAGCGCGAGAGCATCGCGGGAGCCGCAACGATCCCATGCTCAGTCAGCAGCCTTGCGGCCAGCTCGGGCATGGTGATGGCCGGCTCGGCCTCGACCGTCTGGATCAAGAAGCTCTCATAGGGCACCAGCTTGCCGCGTCCGGGCGGACGGCCTTGCCGGGCCGGTGCCGGCGAGCCGAACCGCCGCTTCCGCTGCACCAGCTTGATGGCGAAACTCTCGCTGACGTCAAAGTGCTGGGCTGCCGCCCGGCAGGAATGACCTGCATCGACAAAGTCGGCGACGCGCACCCGCAGATCCAGGGAATAGCAATGACCCATAATCCACCTCCCAGTCCAGGCAGTGAATCACAGCTCGGCCTCGCACAGAAGCCAGGAGTCTCATTTCCGGTCCGAGGCTCTAGTTCCACAAAAATGTCAACCCAGCTTAGGTGTAGGCGCAGAGTAAGACTGTTCACGGTGGCAAACTAGGAATACGCCAATCCCGCTTCTGCTGGGGCTGCGAAGATCTCATAGATTGGAGCGGCCTCGGAGAGGCTCCAAGAGTCCTATGACATTCCTCAGCTTTAGCAGACAACCGAAGCAGCCTCCGAGACAGCGTGGCATGCTCAAGATCACGCCGCCGTTGGAGATTCGCGACGCGGTGCCGGCTAGAGATGAGTGCGCACCCCGGGTGCTGCGCCTTGCTCTCGGTCACCGAGCGCCTTCTCTGTGGCCCATGATGCCCTGCTCTCCCAGGATGAGAAGAGCACCCAAAGCTAGGAAAAAACTCCCTCAGGCGACGTCCAAGCCGAGATCGAGGATCGGTGCGCTGTGTGTGATCCAGCCTGTCGAGATCAGATCGACACCTGTGGCTGCGATTGCGGGTGCAATTGCTGCCGTGATCCGGCCTGAGGCCTCTGTGATGGCACGCTTATTCACTCGCCGCACAGCCTCTGACAGCGTGTCCGGGCTCATATTGTCGAGAAGGATCGCATCAACGCCAACCTCCAACACCTCATCCAGCTGATCGAGGGTATCGACCTCGATCTCGATCTTCACGAGATGGCCCACAGTTGCTCGCGCCCGCTCCAAGGCTCGCCGAACGCTTCCGGCGATGGCGATGTGGTTGTCCTTGATTAGAACGGCATCATCGAGCCCGAAGCGGTGGTTCGATCCGCCTCCGGCCCGGACGGCATGCTTCTCGAGCGAGCGCAGTCCGGGTGTGGTCTTGCGCGTACAGACAATCCGCGCATGTCCATGGGGGCGAACGGCATCAACGAGAGCCGCGGTCGCTGTTGCGATGCCTGACATCCTACAGACGAGGTTCAGAGCCACGCGCTCCGCCGAGAGAATGCTCCGGGCCGAACCATCCGCTTGCAGAACCGCTTCTCCACGTTCCACGCGGCTGCCATCGGGCCGGTCGGCGGCAACTGTGATGGTAGGGTCGATCAGAGTGAACGCCAGAAGCGCCGCATCGACGCCTGCGACCACGCCGGACTCACGGGCCACAATGGCCCCCCGCAGTCTGGCGTCCGCGGGAATGACAGCATCCGTCGTAATGTCCCCAGCCCGGCCCAGATCCTCGAGCAGCGCGGCGCGCACAATGGGTTCTACCAGCAGGCGCGGGAGCGGAGCCAGAACGTCCTGTGTGGTGACTGTCGGTTTCATGCAACTCTCCTGGCAAGTGCGGCTGTCTCGTTATCGATCTCAGCCGCGAGGCGCAGCGCTTGATCGAGGGTCATTTCGGTATGCTGTTCCGGCACTAGGCCCCGGTGATCGAGCCGCTGATGAGCCCCCCGGCTCTCATTCCGGCTAACCGCTGATACTGCGATCATCAGGCTGACCATTGCAGCATCGTGTATATCTGCCGCGTTTGCATTGCGCATGAGCGCACGCAGGTGACCGATGGCTGCTTGAAGTCCAGCCTCGTCACGGAGCACGCCAACCTGTAGGTCCATGACCGACCGGATTTGCTGCAGACACGCAGACCGCTGATAGGAGCCAGGTCGATGCGACACAGCAAGGGAAGATGAGGGCAGCTGGCCCGTTGCCGCTCGACTTTCCATTGCCCTGATGTCCTCCGCAACCCACGCCGCATAGGCCAGCGCCTCAAGCAGCGAGTTGCTCGCCAACCGATTGGCCCCATGCAGGCCTGTTGACGCGACCTCGCCGCCGGCCCAGAGCCCTTCGACAGAACAGCGGCCCTGATCATCGACCTGGATTCCGCCCATGTGGTAATGGGCGGCCGGGCGCACGGGAATCGGATCACGAACCGGATCGAGGCCGGCGGCCCGACACAGCGCCGTCACGCCCGGAAACTTCGTGGTGACCTGCTCGCCAAGCACGTGACGCGTGTCGAGGAACACGCGTTCTCCCGATTGAATCTGGGCAAAGATCGCCCGCGCCACCACATCACGCGGCGCCAGTTCCGCTCCGGGAATGCTTTGCATGAAGTGTTCACCATGGCTGTTAACGAGCCTTGCCCCTTCACCACGTAGGGCCTCGGTTGCCAACGGCATCGGATCGAGACCGACCGCTATGGCCGTGGGATGGAACTGAACGAACTCGAGATCGCGCAGGACAACACCCGCGCGGGCTGCCAGCGCCAAGCCCCCACCGTGAGCGCTTAGGGGATTGGTTGTATGCGCGTAAAGGCCTCCAAGGCCACCTGTCGCCAGCACCACGGCCCGGCCGGGGATCAGGATCGGCTCATCCCCGCCTTCGGTTCGCCAAGGGAAGCAGAACACACCGGCCACTGCGCCATTGACGTCCAAGGCCAGTTCCGTGACCCGGTGGTGCTCCATGATCTGAACGGAGGGAGCGTTCCTGACGGCATGGATGAGTGCGTCCAGAACACGTTTGCCGGTTCTATCACCATGCGCATGGGCAATCCGCCGGCGCGAATGCGCGGCTTCCAGTCCCAAGATCAGGTCATCACCCGACGTGGTTCGATCGAAGGCTGCACCTTGAGCAACCAGCCATTCAATGCACGAAGGCGCGGCGGCTGCGACCCGAGCAGCGACATCAGGATCGCTGAGACCAGCGCCAGCCTGAAGAGTGTCGGCGGCATGCAGGGCAGGGTGGTCGTCCGCTCCAAGAGCGGCCGCGATGCCACCCTGCGCCAGAGGCGTGGAGGCCTGCTGCCCCAATGCAGCCGCCACAAGCAGGGTCACCGGCAGCGGCGCCAGGTGCAGGGCTGTTGCCAGTCCTGCGATGCCGCCACCCACGACCACGACACGGTCGCTCGGATTGGCTGGTCTCATGGGCGATCCTCAGCTTACAGCGAGCATACGCTCGACCGCCAGCCGCGCCCGCCCGGCCACTGCCGGGTCGATCGTGACCTCGTGCTGACGCAACTCCAACGCCCGCCGGATCTTGGGCAGCGTGATGCGCTTCATGTGCGGACACAGGTTGCAGGGCCGAACGAACTCGACCTCGGGATAGAGAGCTGCCACGTTGTCGCTCATCGAGCACTCGGTCACGAGCGCGACACGGGCCGGGCGCTTCTCGCCAACGAAGTCGGCCATTGCGGCGGTCGATCCGGCAAAGTCGGCTTCCGCCACCACTTCCGGCGGCGCTTCCGGGTGAGCCAGCACCACCACATCCGGGTAGCTCGCACGCACTTCACGGATGTCCTCCGCGGTAAAGCGCTCGTGCACTTCGCAGTGGCCGGCCCAGGTGATGATCTCCACGCCTGGCACCTGAGCTGCTGTGTTTTGTGCCAGGAACTCATCCGGCAGCATGATCACGCGATCAACCCCGAGGGACTCGATGACCTTCTTGGCGTTGCCTGACGTGCAGCAGATGTCCGATTCCGCCTTTACGGCGGCGGACGTGTTCACATAGGTGACGACAGGTACGCCCGGGTAGCGTGCCCGCAGCTGGCGCACGTCTTCGGCTGTGATCGAATCGGCGAGGGAGCAGCCGGCCTCCGCATCCGGAACGAGGACTGTCTTGTTCGGATTGAGGAGTTTGGCGGTCTCCGCCATGAAGTGCACACCGGCGAGCACAATCACGTCGGCATCCGTATTCACGGCTTCACGGGCCAGGGCCAGGCTGTCGCCGACAATGTCCGCCACCGTGTGGAAGATCTCCGGCGTCTGATAATTGTGGGCCAGAATGACGGCATTGTGTTCGCGCTTGAGCGCAAGGATCGCCTCAATGTCATTGGCAAAGACTGGCCACTCGATCGCCGGAACATGATGTCTGACCCGCGCGTAGAGGTCGGGCAGGGGGAGGGACGCAGACACCATCGAAGCAGCAGCGGACATTGTGACCTCCTATGCTCAACCAGAGCATTAATAAGTCATACTTATACTCGATCAGAGCATTTACGGTTCATAAGAAAGCCGGCTACGTAGCCGGCGCATCTCTTATGCTAGACACGAGTATAAGTTCGTGTCAACGCATAATCCGCTCCAACAGTGATTCACCTTAAGCGGGGCAGTCGCACACCGGGGGCCGGTCGCTCGATCAGCACTTCGCGCCGGAAGCGCACGAGCCGGGCAGGACGCCCGCCTGTTTCGGTTGTGATCTCGCCGGTTTCCTCGACCAGACCCTGAACTTCGACCAGGCGGCGGAAGTTCTGCTTGTGAAGCCGGACGCCGGACAGGGCCTCAACAGTCTTCTGGAGTTCCAGAAGCGTGAACGAGGCAGGCATGAGTTCGAAGATCACCGGCCGGTATTTGATCTTACCCCGCAGACGCCCGATGCCTGTGGCTAGGATACGGCGATGGTCAAGCGCCATCGGCTGACCGGGCGCGAGCCGCACGGTGGAGCTCGCCTGCGCCCCAACCTCACGCAACGCCTCTGGAACGAGGCCGGCCTCAAACAGGAGCTCGTAGCGCTCCAGAACACGTTCATCGGTCCAGGTCTCGGACCCAAACCCGAAGGTAAGCTCGATCCGCTCCTCGCGGAATTGTCGCAGGGATTTGCCACGGGACCGAGCCCAGGCCTTCAGGCGCGGCTCGATTACATCCAGGGCCTTGGGTCGGCCCTCGCGCCAGTCCTCCCATGGGAGATAGCTGTACCAGTTCCGCCAGGCAGCATGCGCCAGTCCGGCGGGCCGAGCCTCGCGCACCAGCGCAAGGTAGGCAATCGATAGGGTATGGCCGCCCCCCGCATCGACGGCTTCGGCCCGGTAGCGATCGCCAAAGGTATACAGCTGCTCGACATAGCCCAAGGTCAGCTGAGTCTGCTCCGCCACCCACGTGCGTAATCCCGTCTCCAGCGTCCGGTGCTCGGATCGCAACGGCCCAGAGGGTAAGCCGTCATGCTGATCGATCCGGACAGTGAGAACCCGTGGCTCGTCGGGCGTGGCCGCCATGATAGCAGCACTGAGATCCACGGTTGGAGATGCATGAGGCGGCACGCGGGTCTTTGGTTGCCGAGCGGGGGAGGAAGAGGCCATGGGTACTCAGAAGCGCACAGGGTACGAGTTGCGCACGATAGGTCTCTTGGCCCCCTTGGTCGAGACGAACTTTCGATGGGTCGAGACGGCCTACCCTCTGGTAGCTTTGAATGCCCGGATGGGCTGAATGGCAATGGCCTCGTGAGAGGAAACGAAATCAGTCGCACCGTATGGCGGGGCAGGGCGGTTCAGGCACATGGCGGCGCCCTCCGTTCAACCCGGCACGGGCTGTCGGCCGGACACGACCCGATCTTGGGCCAACGCCGGCCGGGAGGCGCAGCCAGGGGAGAGCACGCTCCTCCCTCGATCTTTTCGATACGCTGCGGCAATTGTGCAACGCACAAATTCCTGGGCTGCGCGTTGACCTATCAAGACAAGGGCAAGGTCAGATGGGTCAAGAGCAAACACCGCCTGCCGAGTGGAGCCGCCGAAGAACGCGCTATGATCCTCCAGCGCTCAAGGAAGCCATCGCAGCGGCTCAAGATTTAACAGGGCACGTCGAGGGTCAGATCGAGATTGCCGCGCAGCTGATGGGCTTGCCGGAAGATGAGGTCCGCCCAGAGGTTCTGAAGGCGGCAGCATCTGCCGATGCTGCGGGGGCAGGGTTGGTTCACCCACGCTCACGGCGAACTCAGGTGGTGGTCGTTGAGCGCAGAGGCTCCCGTGTTCCGCGCAGATGAAGATCAATCGGGAAACACCACCAGACGTGTACTCTTCGACAAGGAGCCATTCGATGATTTTATTCTCCTCGCAGATGTTCCACGGCTACTCCGTCCGGCGGGCTGCACGTTGATTAGGCGGCTCATAGGTGCCAGATCATCCCCGAACGTCCTGGTAGACGGCGTCCTGCTGGCGACAGCTCTGACTGCAACCAGTGTCGCTCTCCTGTTGTGCGCTCAGCTGCCGTAACGACAAATCCCGAATTTTCGTGGCGTGCCGGCCTTAAGTGACACCTGTAACGTGTTGCCTGGTGGTATTTTACCTTATTCTCTGGCTCGCCAGATTCCTGAACCAGCGCCAGCAAACGGAATATCGGAATGCCTGCACGCTCGGTGCCAGGCTCTATCAGCAAAGAGAGCAGTCCGATGAACGCTTGCAACGCTGCAAAGCGGTTCTTTCGATTATATCGCCTCCATTGTGTCGATCCCAACCGAGACACGCTGTTTTCTGTCCTCGAGGCCGCTCATAGTCTGAACGACCGACTGAAAATCGCCCACAACGTCGACTTCTTCGATCTGCAGGAATTTTCAGCGCTGAAATGTCTGAGGAATTTCTTCCATCATAACGAAGAACTGCGGCATGTGGTCAGAGTCGTGCCAGCGGGGAGCTACCCAGTTATCACTGACCTGATGATCTTGTGCCTCGTTCCCAGCGATATCGTTGAGAGTGCGGTCAACGAGACGAGGGGACGGCACAAGGAGGAAGCCAGGCAGGCGTGCGGCGCCGTGTTTCACTGGTACGGCCCGGTTGTGAACATCAACCCGGCACTCTTTAACTTCGTGGTTGGTGGTTATGAATGCAGCAGGTGTCTCCCTCAGCGAAGAGGCCTTCCAGGAATTTGAGGACAGCTACCGATACGAAGGGGATCATGGACACTCCCATCGTATCAACGGGCGAATTACCACGCGTGCTGGGGACATCGAGCAGTTGCTCGCTGATATAATGGGTACGAAGGGACTTTAGAGGCTCCCGATAGCGAATCCCGGCATTACTGGGGCCAGCCCATCGGCGATCCGGAGCAGGGCAGGGGGCGATTTTTCAGCCTGATGACCGAACGTGACCTGTTCGGCACCATCCGGCTCGTCCGCAACTGGGGGCCGGTCGGCTCCGAGGGCCGGGAGCAGGTCGAGATCTTCCCCAATGAAACGGAAGCGGCTCAGGCTTTGGAGACCTGGGCCACAGCCCAGCGGCAAAAGGGCTATACGGATCTTTGATCGCAACACAATCCTCATTTCGAGAGCATGAGGGTTTGCGGGTGATCCAACAGTAGGTTGAGATCTGCAAGCGGAAGATCATGACCACCAGTGGTTATCTATTCTACAGCGACCCTCTTTCACCAGGCAGTTGCCTAACTAAGTCGGAACTTTCTCAGGCTTTCCCGAGGCAAAGCAACCGGAGGCAACACTCGTTCGGTAAAACGTACGAATTTTGGGCGGCGCGCCCGGACCCTTCGATGTGTTGATGCTTTCTCTCCTGCAAAAACAAAAATATGCTACTTTACGGTTCGACAGTAGAAAATTTATCTATCATTGCGGGTTCTTTTAAAGGAACGTTCTAATTGAACTTTGCGAAGGAGCAAGGCAGTTTCTTGTTCAGAAACATAGCTGAGGAAAACTGCGATGAAGGCCACGCGCCGGGATGTTCTAGCTGGACTGAGCGCTTCTCTCAGCGTGGCCGCACTAGTCGGCAGGTCAGGGTCAGCAAACGCTAGTTCACCTGTCAAAGGTGGCGTGCTGCGTATGTGGGTCAACGAGCCGACAACGTTGACGAGCGCCTATACGTCGGCAGGCCAGACCTATTACACCTCCGGCAAGATCTTCGATGGCCTCGTCGAGTACGATTTCGACATGAAGCCAAAGCCGAAGCTGGCAACCTCATGGGACCTTTCGGCGGATGGTCTAACTCTGCGCTTCACCCTTCGGAACGACGTGAAATGGCACGATGGCAAACCCTTCACGTCGAGTGACCTGCAATATTCGGCGCTCGAGGTCTGGCGGAAACTCCATCCGCGCGGGCGTTCGACGTGGGCGAACCTGGCTGACGTGGAAACACCCAATGCCACCACCGCAATCTTTCGGTTTTCAAAGCCCTCGCCCTACGTGCTCAACGCACTGATCAGCCCGGAAGCACAGGTGCTGCCGCGCCATCTCTATGAGGGCAAGGATGTCCTGACAAATCCGGCCAACATTGCCCCGGTAGGGAATGGCCCGTTCAGGTTCAAGGAATGGCAGCGTGGCGATTATATCCTTCTCGAGCGCAATCCGGACTATTGGAACAAGGGTAAGCCCTATCTCGACCAGATCATCTACCGCGTCATCCCAGACGCCGCCTCCCGCTCCGTCGCCTTCGAGGCGAATGAAATCGATATCGGTGGAGGTATTCCGATCTCGCTTGCGGACGCGAGGCGGCTGGAGAAGATCCCGACGCTGGAAATTCCCGAGCGTGGGGCTGAGGCATATGGCAACAACACGTTTCTGGAAGTGAATGTCCGGCGCCCTCATCTCCAGGACAAGCGTGTGCGTCGGGCGCTTCTGCACAGCCTGGATCGCAATTTCATCCTCAAGAACATTTTCTTTAATTTCGGTCAGGTCGCGACGGGGCCGATTCCCTATACGATCGGCACCTTCTACACAGCTGACGTACCCAAATACGAGTATAGTCTCGACAAGGCGAATAGCCTGCTGGACGAGGCCGGCCAGAAGCGTAGCGCCGATGGCACCCGTTTCAAGATGACGATCGATGTCCTCCCCTTCGGCGAGTACTACTTCAGGCTGGCTGATTATCTGAAGCAGCAACTCACCTTGCTGGGGATCGTGGCTGAGATTCGCAACGCCGATTTCGCGACCTATTACAGGCGGATCTATACAGATTACGATTTCGATATCACCTGCAGTGGTGCGTCCGCGCTTACCGACCCCACCATCGGCGTCCAGAGGTTCTTCTGGTCGAAAAACATCATCAAGGGCGTCCCGTTTTCGAACGGCACCGGCTACAGCAATCCTGAGGTCGACGCCATTCTAGAGGCAGCCCAGACAGAAATCGATCCGCAGAAGCGCGTGGCGCTCTTCCACCAATTCCAGCAGAAGGTCGTTGACGATCTACCGATCCTGCCGATGTGTGATGTGCCGTACTTCACGGTGAAGAACAGGGCCGTGAAGAACACGGAGATTTCACCCTTCGGGATCAGCGACAACTTCGCCGAAGCATATATCGAGGGCTGAGGCAGGGTCGAGCAAGACACAGATGACCTCTTACTTTCAGGTTATCCTGAGCCGCATCGTCCAAGCGGCGATAACGGTTCTCGGCATCGTGGCCATCAACTTCGTTGTCCTCAATCTGGCGCCTGGAGATATGGCAGAGGTGATGGCCGGTCAGGCGGGGGGGGCAGGCGAGGGATATATCGAGCAGATCCGTGCGCAGTTCGGTCTCGACCAGCCTCTCATCGTGCGGTTTGGACACTACCTCGCCAACCTCCTTCAGTTCGATCTCGGCTATTCCTTCTCTCGCAATCTTCCGGTTTCAACCGTCCTGTTCGAACGCCTCCCCGCAACCCTCCTGCTGATGGGGAGTGCCATCGGGCTGGCCTTCCTCATTGGAGGCGTGCTCGGAGCCTTTGCTGCGCGCCGTGCAAACTCATTCGCCGATACGATCATCTCGGTGATCTCCGTCCTCGGCTATGCGACACCCTTATTCTGGCTCGGTTTGATGATGGTGCTCCTGTTTACGATCAAGCTGGGATGGCTTCCCTCAAGCGGTATGCGTACGATCGGCAGTCGTGCGACTGGCTGGGCCGCTTTCTTCGATTTGGTTCGCCATGCAGCCATGCCGACCGTGACCCTTGCGCTGTTCTATATTGCTGTCTTCACCCGTCTCATGCGGGCGTCGGTCCTTCAGGTTTCCGGGCTGGATTTCGTCACCACCGCGCGCGCGAAGGGGGCGACCGAAGGTCAGGTCTACCGCCACCATATCTATGGAAACGCCATTCTTCCCGTAGTCACGATGCTCGGGGTGCAGATTGGAAGCATGCTCGGCGGCTCCGTCGTGGTGGAGACGATCTTCGGCTGGCCCGGTCTGGGGCGCCTCACTTTCGATGCGATCTTCTCACGGGATGTGAATCTGTTGCTGGGCGTGCTGTTCTTGTCGTCACTGCTGGTTGTAGCGGTTAACCTGATCGTGGATCTTCTTTACACGTGGCTTGACCCACGGATAGCGCTCGCCTCATGAGCGCCGGGTTGACATTCTTCCGGCCATGGCGGCGCGGACCCGCCGTCCTGGGCTGCATCATTCTTTTTCTCACGCTGCTCGCGGCCATTTTCGCTTCTGCACTGTATCCGGAAGGTCCATGGCCACGGGTCGGCGACCCGTATTCGCCACCCTTCGTCTCGCTGGCAACGCCGCTGGGCACCGATGGCCTAGTACTACAGCCGGGCATTGTGCGTTGTCTTAGACACGGAGGTGTCGCGCCATGACGCACATGACCGAGGCTCACTGCTGGGCTGATCAACTGGATGATCTCTGCACCCGGATTGCTCCCCGTTTCGCCCGTATCGAACCGCGCCGACGCGCCCGAGCCTATCTGCAAGGGCTGCTCGCGCCGCTCAAGCGCAAGAACGGCTGGCACCTGGCCGAAGCGGCCGGTGATGCCAGCCCCGATGGCGTGCAGGACTTTCTTGCCCGCATGCACTGGGATGCCGATGCGGTGCGCGATGACCTGTGTGCCTATGTGGTCGAGCACCTCGGCGATCCCGAGGCCGTGCTGGTGCTCGACGAGACCGGCTTCTTGAAGAAGGGCGACAAGTCGGCCGGCGTCAAACGCCAATACTCCGGCACCGCAGGCCGCATCGAGAATTGCCAGATCGGGGTGTTTCTCGCCTATGCCAGCCGGCACGGGCATGCGCTGATCGACCGGGCGCTGTACCTGCCCGAGACCTGGGCCTTCGATGCGGCACGGCGGACGGAAGCGGGCATTCCGGAGGAGGTTGACTTCACCACCAAGCCGAAGCTCGGGCAGGCGATGCTCAAACGGGCGTTTGCGGCCGGGGTGCCGTGCACGTGGGTGGTGGGCGACTGCGTGTATGGCGCCGATTCCCAGACGCGACGCCTGGTCGAAGCGCATGGGCGCGGCTACGTGCTGGCGGTGACCTCGGCCCAGCGGCTCGGGTTCAAGCCCGTCGAGGATTGGCTCGAGGACGTGCCGGCCAGAGGTTGGACGCGGCTCAGCGCCGGCGATGGCGCCAAGGGGCCACGGCTGTACGATTGGGCCTATCTGCCGTATCGCACGCCGCCGGTGCCGGGTTGGAAAACCGGGCTGCTGATCCGGCGCAAGAAGGGCCGCCCGCATCAGTTCACGTTCTATCTCACCCGTTCGCCGGAGGAGACGCCGCTCTCTGAGCTGGTGCGGATTGCGGGTCAGCGCTGGCGGATCGAGAGCTGCTTCGAGGAGGCCAAGGGCGAGACCGGCTTGGACGAATACGAGGTGCGCTCGTGGACGGGCTGGTATCGCCACATCACGTTGGCCATGCTGGCGCATGCGTATCTCACCGTCGTGCGCCAGCACGCCATCGGGGGGAGAAGCCTCCGTCGTGCGCGCCGCGGGGTTGCTGCCGCTCACCGTGCCGGAGGTGCGGCGGCTGCTCTGGCATCTGGTGTGGGAGCGGCCGCCTTCGGTTGAGGCGGTGGAGCATTGGTCGACGTGGCGTCGGCGGCATCAGCAGCGTGCTCGCGAATGTCACTGGCGCAAGCGCACCCGCCGCCGTAAATCCCGGCTGTAGTACTAGGGCGGAACGTGGTTGTCGGCCTCCTCTATGGCGCGAGGGTGTCGCTCACGGTCGGCCTCGTCGCGACCTTCGGCGCTGTCCTGTTCGGCGTGATCATTGGCGCGGTGGCGGGTTACGCCCGCGGCTGGGTTGATGATTGCCTGATGCGTTTCACGGAGATCTTTCAGACGATTCCTACTTTCATTTTCGTAATTGTGCTCATCGTGATCCTGCAGCCATCCCTCGCAACCATGATCGGCGCTATCGCGATCGCATCGTGGCCGCCGGTGGCGCGGCTGGTGCGAGGCGAGTTCCTGACGCTGAGCGGACGAGAATTCGTGGCATCCTGCAGACTCATAGGTCTGTCGCCCGTTCGGATCATCTTTATGGAGATCCTGCCAAACTGTCTGCCTTCGATCATCGTGATTGGATCCGTGATGGTGGCGACTGCAGTGCTGACCGAAGCCGGGCTTGCGTTCCTGGGTCTGGGTGACCCAAACGTGATGTCCTGGGGCGCCATGGTGGCAGTCGGACGCCCAGTCATTCGCTCTGCGGCCTACCTGTCGATCCTTCCAGGGCTCTGCATCCTGTCGGTGGTAATGGCGATCAATTTCGTCAGCGAGGCCTTCAACGATTCCATGAACCCCCGGCTCCGGGCCAAATAGCCGACAGGGCCGGATTGGATGGCGCGAATTTCATATGCGGCAGGAGACTTCTGTGGTCAGCAATCTCGATGAACTCGAAGCTGCGCTTTCGCGCGAGCTGGATATTTATGCCTACCCGGACCGCATATGGCCTATGCAACGGACCTCCAGCGAAGGCGAGCACGTCTTTGACGTGGTGATCGTTGGTGGTGGCCAAGCCGCCATCGGAACGGCCGTCGGCCTGATCCGCGAGCGCATTGCGAACATCCTGCTACTGGACGAGAACGAAGCGGGTGAGGAGGGGCCTTGGGTAACTTATGCCCGCATGATTACCCTGCGTACGACCAAGAACATGCCGGGTCCTGATGCGGATCTTCTCAACGCCTCGTTCAGAGCATGGTACGAGGCTCAATTCGGTGCGCAAGCTTGGGCGCAGTTGAACCTCGTCCCGAAAGAGCAGTGGATGGCCTACCTCAAGTGGCTCCGGCGCGTGATGGGCATCCCCGTGGAGAACAATGCCCGCGTCCGGAGGATATCGCCCCACCGCGCGGGATTCCAGGTGGAGGTGGAGGGTGCGAATGACATCAAACAGGTTCTGGCACGTAAGGTCGTCCTGGCAACTGGCCTCGGCGGAGCCGGCGGACCACGCATTCCATCGCTCGTGTCATCCTCCGTGCCGAAGGCACGCTGGGCGCACAGCTCAGAGATGATCGACTTCGAGACCATAAGGGGAAAGCGAGTTGCTGTCCTCGGCGGAAATGCATCTGCCTTCGACAATTCGGCCGCGGCGCTCGAAGGCGGTGCGGCAGAAGTTCTGCACTTCGTCCGCCGGAAGCAGCATCCCGAGGTCAACACCCTACGCTACCTTGAGTTTGCCGGTCTCTTTCGTAACTTCATCCGTCTCGACGACGAGTGGCGGCTGCGCTTCACACGTCGTATGCTGGATCAGGGAATCCCACCTCCGCCCTATTCCATCGAGCGGTGCAATTTCCACCCGAATTTTCATCTCCTGATGGGGTGCGGCTGGATAAGCGTCAGCGAGGTGGATGGTGGCGTTGAGATAGTCACCACTGCGGGCGAGACCCATATTGTCGACTTCCTGATCCTTGGGACTGGATTCGAGGTTGACCTGACGCGGCTCGACTTTCTCTCCGAACTGCAACCCCATATCCAGCTTTGGCGTGACAGGATGCAACTCGGCTTGGATGCGCTGGATCAGGAGATCGGCCGCCATCCCTATCTTGGCGAAGGCCTCCAATGCATCAGCCGATCACCGGATTATGCCGATACACTCTCGAACTTGCATTTTGCGAACGGGGGCTCCCTGGCCAGCGTTGGGCCGATCTTCACGGGGATCAACGGAATGCCCTTCTTGATCCGCTGCCTCGTCGAGGCGATTTCCCGCGACTTCTTCCTGTCCGATGTGGGCGCCTACTGGGACGAGTTCACCCAGTTCGACCGCTCGGATTTCGAAGGAAAGCGTGAGCTCCTGGCGTCAGCATGACGATGCCCAGTCTCCCCAATCCGGTTCTGTCGATCGAGCATCTGACAGTGACCCTCCCGGAGGGGCGGGGGAGTGCGACTGTGCTGGACGATGTTTCCCTTACAGTCGGGGCAGGCGAAACCGTCTGCATCGTCGGTGAGAGCGGTTCGGGCAAGTCCATGACGGCACGTGCGGTCATGAGGCTATTGCCGCCTGGGGCTGCCTTTTCGGACAAGGCGAGGATCACATTCAGCGACCAGAACCTGCTGGCTTCGTCGGAGGCCGAGATGCGGCAGATCCGTGGCGCCAGGATCGGCATGATCTTCCAAGAGCCCATGACAGCCCTTAATCCGCTGCGTCGGATCGGTTGGCAGATCAGCGAGGTCTTTTCCCTCCACACGCGGCTGTCGCGCTCGGTCATCCGGCAGAAGGTGCTCGACCTGATTTCAAGCGTCGGCATTGCCGAGCCCGAGCGCATCTACCGCTCCTACCCTCATGAACTGTCTGGAGGTCAGAGACAGCGCGCCATGATCGCCATGGCTCTGGCACTCGAACCACATCTCCTGATTGCCGATGAGCCGACAACCGCCCTTGATGTGACCACACAGGCGAGAATCCTACGTCTTATCAAGGATGTCCAGGAACGCACTGGGACGGCCGTTCTCTTTATCACACACGACTTCGGTGTGGTCTCGGAAATTGCTGATCGTGTCGTCGTCATGAGAACAGGACGCGTGATTGAGGAAGGCAAAACGGATGCCCTCCTGAACCGTCCAGTCGACCTGTATACGCAGCAGCTGATCGCCGCAGTCCCGAAATTGACGCCCAAAGCGTCCAGTCCACCCGTATCTCCGGCAGCCTTGACCGTATCAGGCCTTTCCAAGATCTACCGCAAGCGCAGCTTCCTCGGCGGGGGCGCGACCACCTACGCTCTCAGGCCCACGGATCTCATTCTGCCTGCGCGGTCGACCTTGGGGGTCGTGGGCGAAAGCGGGTCCGGAAAATCCACTCTGGCCCGCTGCATTGTGGGCCTCGTCCGGCCCGATACTGGATCCGTTGATGTGAACGGCACCGACTTCGCAAAGCTAACACCGCGCGCCCGGCGAAGGCGATCCCGGGAAATTCAGATGGTCTTCCAGGATCCGCAATCGTCGCTCAACCCCAGACGGCGTGCAGGAGATCTGGTGTCGCAAGGACTGATCGTGCATGGAGAAACAACCGCAAGAGCAAGGGCCAGGACCCGCGAGCTGTTCGAGCTGGTCGGTCTCGATCCGAGCACGATGGACCGCTACCCCCATGAATTCTCTGGCGGCCAGCGGCAGAGGATTGGGCTCGCCCGCGCCCTTGCACTCGAACCCAGCATCCTGATCGCAGACGAGCCTGTCTCGGCGCTCGACGTCTCGGTCCAGGCCCAGGTGTTGGAGCTCCTTGCAAGCCTGCAGCAGAAGTTGGGCCTGTCAGTCATCTTCATCACCCACGACCTGCGCGTAGCGGCACAGATCTGCGACCGTGTCGCCGTCATGAGGCACGGTGAAATCGTGGAACAGGGCCTGACGGCAGAGGTCTTCAATAATCCGCGTCATGACTATACGCGGCGGCTGCTCGAATCCGTTCCCGGTCGCGCTTGGAGCGGCACCGATGAGCTTGTAAGCGCTTGCTTCGAGCACACCTTGTAACCGATAGATTCGGGGAGGATGAAGGTTTATGAGACCGTTGGAGGGGAAAGTCGCTTTGATTACCGGAGGAAGCCGCGGAATTGGTGCGGCCATCGCGCGGCGTCTGGCGGCCGACGGTGCTGACGTGGCAGTGACCTACGTCCAGCCTTCCTCCGCGCCAAAAGCGAGGGCTATTGTCGAGGAGATCCGACAATCAGGGCGCAGGGTT